>RPRK01000004.1 GCA_003818495.1 Burkholderiales bacterium | reverse complement strand
TACTCTGTACATTTATCACTTGATAAGATTTTGTCTAATGGATAGCCTCTGTTCCAAATCTTCTTACCAGAAATATGGCCATAAGTATTCGCCACTCCGCTTGGATTTGTCAATTCCACGTTCGATAAGAATGAAAAATTATCAGGCAGGCCTTCATATGGAATTGTATCATCATCGGTTTCGTAAATAATCTTTACTGAAGGATCTTTGATAGCTCTTAGATATCCAGCATTCTTTCGGCAGTATGAGTTCTTCGGAAGCATTTTCTCGAACTTAGATTGCTGTACTGATAGCGGAACAAAGTCAATCTTTGGATCATTGTATTCCGGAGTCTTCGCATCCCCAATCAAAATAAGATCCCAACCAGGAATATTCTTCCATTTTAAAATAGCTGGTGTTTCCGAATTGATAGTGGTTATGATTATCTTGTTTGCCATTGGTTATGATTATCTTGTTTGCCATCACTTCGTATATATCTTTACAGAATCTTCAATCAAAGATTTTGATTCTAAGACAGATTTTTCAACAAGACGATTTAGAGCTTCTACTAACTTCGGACGTTTACTTTTAAAACAAATATCAATCTTCCTTTTTAGATCAGCTAACTCTTTATCTGATATGTCTTGATGTATTTTATCTTCTAACATCCAAGTACGTATGTGAACAATAATTAACTTATCAATTACTTCGCCGAAAGAATCTGTCTCAATATACTCTTTGGTATCTGGTATTTCTTTTTGAGAACAAATAGAAGCAACATATTCTTTGATGTGTTGATCGATTATATCATTAAACATTTGATTCCTTAATACAATTTTCTATATGTTTTAAAAACTGATCTATGTTCTTGGTAACAACTTTTCTATTATCAGTTATCGAAGCGTAATATCTATCAAGAAAAAGAAACCCATCATTCCTATACCCAGATACATTTTTAGCTGTTGCCGTTATAAGTGTTGCTATTCCTGATACACCAAATGTAATATTAGAAATAGCCCCATACATTATACTTAAATCGTTTTTCAATACTTCAATATCAATACAATCAAGCAATGTAGGTTTTGTTAAATCATGTATCTGAGATGAAAGATCTGATGTAATAATATCATCATAAATAGAAAACATTAACTCAGATGACTCTGGGTTTGGAGGGATCGTTCTTTCACCAAATATTACAATAGGTAGATTAGATCCCTTTAAAACAGGAACAAGTCTTGTAAAACAATTCCTAAACTCTTGTTTGGTAATATACCTAACTTTAGTATTGATTGCTACAAATCTATCAAAAGGAATTTGTATTTCTTTAATAAATTTACTAGATAAATCTATAAATGTTGTTGTTGTTCTATAGCTTGACTCAATATCATCCGGTGATAAATTTGAACAAGATGATGTTTCAATGATACTGTAATGAGTATCTGAACCAAATAGAGTTTGAAGAAAAAGCTTAGGAAAGTTGATATCAGTATCTCCACGAAATGATCTTACCATTTCATATGGTGGACATACTAAAAATCTATCATAACGATCTTTCATATTCTCTAGTTCTGAGAAGAGAAAGATCATATCACCCATTCCAAGATTTGGTTTAATCTCCAATGTTCTCATATAGCTAAATATTAAAGTATTAGCTATGGATACTTTCGATAGGCCAAGTCCCCCTATGGTTTATCTTAAATTGACTTTTGCAACAAATCCATTCTCTTCAACCGTAAGTTCTTCTGGACATTCATCGAAAATCTCACCATTGAACTTGATGATGTAGTCTGGATTGTCCTTTTTAAATGGTGTTGGAACATACAACTCACCACGTTCGGTCTTGATAATCGTTGTTCCACCATCTCTGTATCGAACAAAATCAAGAATCTTTAACTCCCGCATCTCTTCTGGCGGTCCAATAAAGAACTTGCTATAACCAACCATATAATTATCATAGCTGACATAGATGTATTCATTATCTTTACTAAAGAGATATTCCTTTACCCTCACTTCAGGTAGTAGAACTATATTATCAGGAAGTCTGTCGAGTTTCTTTGGATTTGTAAAGAAAAATGGGCCACTAACCCCAATATCCAAACAAAGAATATTACCATTGG
>RPRK01000003.1 GCA_003818495.1 Burkholderiales bacterium | reverse complement strand
TCTGCAGCAAGAGCTGGCCCTTCGTCCCCGTATCGAAAAGTACGACCCGATCGTTGAATTCAATGAAAGCGGCGAATCCCCAATCGGTCGCCAGGCGGGGATCATCGGCGATGTTGTTGTAAACGATCGTGATGGTCAATGGACCTGGGGATGTCTTGGAAGGCATGGACCCCTCCATCGGTGTGGGAAGCGGGGTTTGAGCAGGGGGCTCGGAAGGGACCGTGGTGTTTGAGGGAGGGATAGTGCTGGTCGCTGACTGCAGGATGGCGGATGGGGAAACTGCCGCGGGCGGAACCGCCGGCGGGGCGGAAGGAACCGGCACGCCCGTGCAACCTGCCAGAAGAAAGGCAAGGAAGAGGGTGAAGAGGGCATGCTGTTTCTCCAGAAGGTCCATGCGCAACTCACAGCCGGGTGGTTTCATGCAGCAGGGGATTGGAGGCAAACCCCAGGAGGTGCGGATTACTCCCGCACCATGCGGGTTCCGCAATCCGGGCAGACCTGGTCGATGCAGCGTTGACCAGCCAGGTGCGGTACCTTTTTGCCGCACTTTGGGCAGACGCAGTTGCCACCGGGGCCAGACGCGGGGTTGTTGCCACCGCCCCGGCCGCGACCTGCGCCCCGGCCCTGGCCAGCTCCCTGGCCCCTGCCGCCGCCCTGGCCAGCCCCCCGGCCGCCTCCTTGTCCACCACCCTGGCCAAAACGATTCCTGAAGATGTATGTTGCCATTTTTCTCTCCTTTCGAACTGTCAATGCAAGAGGTCCACCTGGTCGATGATGGTACCTGCGGTATAGGCCATCACCGCCTCATCGATGGAGGGGATGTCGGTGACGACCGGGCGGATGCCGCGCGCCTTCATGCTCTCATAGGCGCCCATGCCCATGCCGCGGCACAACAGCGCCTCGCAATCGGCGATGGCTTCCGCCATTTGCAAGTGCTTGTTGTGCGAGGCGGTGTCCATCCCGTGCGGCTGCCCGGGCTGTTCCTCGGGATGAGGCAGGTTCACAAATTGGGCATGACCAAGTTTTTCGCGCAGTTCACGCTGGACGATCTTCCCATCTTCCACGGTTAACACCAGGTAATAGGGTGCCCGCCCGAAATGCTGGCTGATGGTCTTTCCGTCCTCGGTTATGGCTGCGATCTTCATTTTGATCTCCTTATGATGTGTGGTCTATCGTTGGGTCGCCGGGCAGATGGCCCGGGAATTGGTATTCTTCATGCGGGATGGGGATCATCCGGGAGGCTCTTTCACCAGGCCCGGCTGGAAGTGACGGTCGGCAAGCTGGTCGTTCTCATCCGCAGGGCAGAGAACCAGGATGAAGCGGGCATCGACCGTGCCGCGGTTGCCCCAACGGTGGGGAAGGTGGGCTTGAAAGAGCAGGCTGTCGCCAGCAGACAGGTGAAACTCATTCCCATCGATGCTGTATTCCAGGCCGCCTGCCAGGCAGAAGACGAACTCCTGCCCGGTGTGGACGATGGTTTCGCTGCCGCTATCGGCCCCGGGTTGAAGAGTGAGCAGGAGAGGCAGGCCGTTCCCCAGGGTGAGGCCGGCACCCAGGTCTTCCAACAGGCCATGGGCGAACATGGATTGCGGACGCTGGCGGTGTTTTTGAAAGACGACCTCCTGCTGGACTGTGGCCGTCTCGAAGAAAGCGGTGATGGGAACCTGGAGGGCCCCGGCGAGTTGCTGCAGGGTGCTCACGCTGGGGGAGGACCTGTTGTTCTCGATGAGGCTCAGGGTGTTGAAGTTCAGGCCGCTTTTTTCGGCCAGGGAGCGGATCGAAAGCCCGGCCAGCGTACGCAATTCCCGCAGGCGCCTGCCTACATCCAGGCTCTGCACCTGCTGCGGGTTGTTCGCCGGATCGAGGATGAACTTCAGGTTTTGCTGCCAGTTGCGCCGGCGATGCATGCTTCGTTGATGATGGCCGAGACGATCGGACCTGGTCATGGGACCTCCAAAAATGAGTATATAACAAAATTATAGTACAATCCAGTTAATAATGTACTATAAATTTGTTACATTTGTTATGGGAATTCCGGGATGGTTGGGATAAGATTAAGGCCAGCCTTCCCTACAGGAGAAATTCATGTCCAAAAAGCACACTTCCCAAAAAACACCATTCTCCCGTACCGCCATCCGCGAACTGCACCGCAAAAGGAAACAGCGCTCCCGCCGTTCCTGGCTGTGGGGGGGCCTGGGCGCGCTGGCGCTCATCGCCGTGCTGGTG
>RPRK01000002.1 GCA_003818495.1 Burkholderiales bacterium | reverse complement strand
CAGGAACGGAGAGCTGATTGTGATCGATATGGGTTGCGTCTGTGAAGGCTATGCATCCGATCAGACACGTACCGTAGCGCTTGGCAGGGTTTCTTCGGAAGTCAGGGCGATCTACCGTATTGTCGAAGAGGCACAGCAACTTGCCGTCGACGGCGCCCGCTGCGGGATGAGGGCGTCAGAACTGGACGGCATTGCGCGGGCATATATCGACCGGTATGGATATGGCGAGGCGTTCGGACACAGTCTCGGGCATGGGGTCGGAATTGACGTTCACGAAGAGCCTCGCATCAGTTCAAAAAACTGCCGGAATCTCGAAGAAAACATGGTTTTTACCATCGAGCCGGGCATTTATCTTCCGGGCAGGCTCGGTGTTCGTATTGAAGATACGGTAGTGCTTCAGAGCGACGGAGCGCATCCATTCCAGCGTTTCACGAAAAAACTGATCGAACTGTAAGCGGAGAGCCTCCGCATCAGGTCGTTTTTATAATCGTTAAGGTTTCGTTGCCATGAAAGAAGAGTACTGTATGGTCGTTACGACAATTCCCGGAATGGAAGAGGCAGAAAACCTTGCGGAAAGCATTCTCGAAAACCGGCTTGCCGCCTGTGTCCAGATGACCGGTATCCGGAGTTTCTTTCTCTGGGAAGGGGAGTTGCAGCGCGAGGCGGAAGTGCTGCTTCTGATCAAAACAACCGTATCCCGTTATTCCGATCTCGAATCGTACATCAGCGAGTACCATCCCTACGACGTTCCTGAAATCATCCGGATTCCCGTTACGGCAGGTCTTTCAGGCTATCTCGACTGGCTCCGGACAACAACGGCTTCAGTTCGAAGGGAATAGCTCCGTAAGGACTCCGTATTTTCCTGCCTTCTTCCGCGCAGTATTTATTTTTTTTCACTGGTGTCCGGTATTTCCTGCGGGGCGCTTTTTTCGTGCCGGGTTCTGCCCATAATGCCCGGCAGGGCCGAGATTGCCGATATGCCGAAAAAGATCAGCGAAAGCGCCACTCCGATGCCGGTATCGAGAGAGAGGTAACCGAGCAGGTAGTAGAAGGTAATCTCCCTCGCTCCGGCGCCTCCTACCGTTATCGGCAGAACGGTGGCTATGCTCGATATGAGAAAGATAGCCAGATAGTCGATGGCGTGATGGGCGGGGGAGATGGCCTTGAGGATGAAGAATGCGGCGATGACCTGGGTTAGCTGGATCAGCATCGATTCCCATGCCGTAACGGCGAAGCTCTGCAGGAACTGCTTGTAGAAGAGCCTGTTGAGCAGGAACGACGCCGGGTAGAGGAGAGCCATCGCGACCCATGCGTAGGGCACCAGTTCGGGTAGCTTCAGGGCGAAGCTGCTGGGAATAAGAAGGATGAGCGATAGTACGGCAAGCGCGATGATGCCGCAGAGGCGGTCCCAGAAAACGGCATGAAAAACGTTGAGCATTTTTATGCCGTGGTTTTTCTGAAGGATGTAGATCTTATAACCGTCGCCGCCGATTCCTCCGGGAAGGAAAAGGTTGTAGAACATCCCGAGGTAGTAGAGCTTCAGGTTGTACAGAGAGGAGAGATCGATGCCGATATCCCTGAAGAAACGGTTGAGGCGCAGGGCGTTGATGATTTTCGAGATATTGAAAAACACGAATGCCAGCAGGAGATACCAGGGGTTCGCGCCCCGGATGATTTCCAGCAGTTTGGCCGTATCGATTTTCGTCAGAACAAGGTAGAGGGCCAGGACGGTAACCAGAAGCTGAACAAGGGTTTTGAGAAGCTTCGATATGTTTTGCTTACGGTTTGTCAACGATTTTTCTGATGATGTAGGGTTTCTTGTTCTGCGACTCGTAATAGGTGCGCATGATGAACTCGGCGATAAACCCGGTAGTGATGAGCTGTATGCCGATAAAGGTCATGATGATGCCGAGCGAGAGCAGGGGACGTCCGCCGATCTCCTGCCCCAGAATCTTCAGGGCGAGCAGGTAGAGGTTGAGGGCTATTCCCACAAAAAAGGAGACGAACCCGAGGGTTCCGAAGAGGTGCATGGGTTTCTGCCCGTATTTCTGAAAAAAGATCATGAAGAGCAGGTCGCTGAGCACTTTGGAGGTTCTGCCGATGCCGTATTTCGAACGGCCGAACTTTCTCGGGTGGTGCCGTACATCGATTTCGGCCATCCTGGCGCCATAGAGCTGCACGAGCACCGGGATGAAGCGGTGCAATTCGCCGTAGAGGCCGAGATTTTTGGCGACATCCTTCCTGAACACCTTCAGGGTGCAACCGTAATCGCGGATATGCACGTCGGTGAGGGTTCTTATCATTGCGTTGGCGACAGCGCTCGGAATCTTGCGCAGCATCATGCCGTCTTTTCTTGAAGCGCGACGTCCGGCAACCACGTCGAGATCCTGCTCTTCGAGGTAGCGCATCATCATGGGAATATCGGCGGGGTCGTTCTGCAGGTCGCCGTCCATGGTGGCTATCAGCTCTCCCTCTGCATATTCGATGCCTGCGGCCATGGCGGTTGTCTGCCCGTAGTTTTTGTTCAGCACTATCAGCCGGGCGTTAGGGGTAGCGGAGGCTTCGACTGCGGCGACGGTTCCATCGGTCGAGCCGTCGTCGACGAGAATGATTTCGTGATCGATGGATCCGAGCGAATCCGCGAGCGCCTGGAAAAGCGGTCGGATGTTCTCCGTTTCGTTCATGACCGGTATGACCACCGAGAGCTTCATGGGCGGGGCCTCATTTCGTTGTTTTTAACCAGCACAATACCGTGTCTGCTGTAGAGCAGCTCGGGATTTTCGAGCCTTTCAAGGTATTTGACGGTCGTAAGCACGATTTCTCCCTTTTCCGGCGCCCTTTTTTCTGCAAAAGACTGGGAATATAGCAAAAAAGAGGGGTAGTAGACTTTCCACATCACAACTTTGTATCCTTCCCTTTTCGAGAGCAGGGCGGCTTCCTTCACCGGCTCCTGAAGCAGCCGCGCGGCAAGGGGCATGATGTGGAAGTT
>RPRK01000001.1 GCA_003818495.1 Burkholderiales bacterium | reverse complement strand
GTCATAACGGCGGGGGCGGGGAAGAGACCTTCGAAGGTCTCTTCCCCGCCCCCGCCGTTATGACGTCCGCCGAGCTGGAAACGTGGATGTCACATGCCAGTGCAGTGCTGCACCGGCATGACCACCCCAACGTCTAGCCGGGAAGTTCTCCGGCAATCCCTAGCCCGCAAACGTCCGCCTGGGTGGACTCGAACCACTCGAACGATCAGCTTCAGCTGTCACGAAGGCGCCCCAAATCGGGCAGGCGGACTCCTCCATCTTGACGAAAGAGATCGAACACTGCAAGTGGATTGAACAAACCCCTTGATCGCAACCCCCGTATAGGGGGTATAAGATAGGGGCCGACACCCACCCATAACCATGAAAGGAGCTGAGCCACATGGCAAAAAAGATCGTCAACAAAGACATCCCCATCAGTTGCATCAAGATCTCCCCACACCACCATGAGCGCGACCACTCGGACGATGAGATCAAGGATCTCTCCGCCAGCATCACTGAGCGTGGGCAGTTCCATCAGGTGCTGGTCCGTCCCCTCGGGAAGTCGAAGCAGACCTTCGAGCTGATTACTGGTATGAAGCGCCTAATGGCCGTCAAACTCGCTGGAGAGCGCACGATCCGTTGCGCCGTGGTCCACTTCAGTGACGAGGACGCGGAGATCGCCAGCCTCGAGGAGAACCTGATGCACACCGAGCTCCCCGTCCGGGAGCGGGATGCTGCCCTGGGGCGGCTGCACGACCTCTACAAGCCCAAGGTCGAAGAGGAGCTGCGGCGCCAGAGGGAGGAGTCGATACGCAAAGCCGAACAAAAACGCCGGAGTAAGGGGACTTCTAAGACGCCACGTCCAAGAAGTCTAGGACGCCCCAAGAGTGCGGCCACCAAGACCGTTGAGAAGGTGGCGGAGAAGGCCAAGCTCTCGGTCGCGCGCACCAAGAAGGCGCTGAAGAGGGACAAGAACCTGGCCCCTGTCGTTCAACGTGCACTGGAGACGGAGCGCATCTCCGTGGAGCAGGCCGACATCCTAGCCAATCTGTCCATCCCGGAACAGAGGGAGGAGCTGGCCAAGATGCTGCAAGAGACGCAGCGTGATTCCCGCGAGCGGGTCAGTCGCGAGCGCCTCTCCACCAATCAAGGTGATACCGCCGTGGCCGTCCGCATGCTGCAGCAGATCGCCGCGGCCTCTGTCGACCTCCGCACGAAAATCGAGGAGGCGATGTCCTTCATGGACAGCAAGACGCTCGACTACGAGAAGGTGGAAGCGCAGGACATGAAGCCCGCCAAAGATCTCATCGAGATCTTTGGCGAGCTGTTCAGCAACTTCCTTGCACCGTAGGTGCAAGCACCGGTTGGTTGCTGCGCCTGTACCGCAGGATAGGATTGGCGCGTAGCACGCCCTGCTTGAACAGCATCCCGGTGTTGTCCAGGTTGCTCACGATGAAGACGAGGACCCGCTGGCCTGCATCCCAGAACGTCTCATGGATCTCCACGAGTCCGGACATGAGGGTGATGAGGGGTAGGGCTTCCACTGTGAAGCCCACCCTCCAGAGCCCTTGACCTGATAGCCACTCGGGCATCAAGCTCCTAGACGCGTCTCTGCGAAGATCTTGTGGTGCCGTTCCTCGTCCCATCCTTCACCATTGTACCCGAGAATCGGGTGTGAGAGTTCATGCCGCGTCAGGGACTGGACGTAGTTCGGCGCGCCGACCTTGTAGCCTACCACGATGTCCTTGCCCCAAGAATAGCCTCGAACGAACCGCCCCAGGACCGAGAGCTTCTCCTCATCTCGATAGAAGATCGTGAGGCCTTGAAGCGCCGTATTCACCTCGTCCTGAGTGAGCGTGCGTTGTCCCTTGCTACCCTGAAAGGTTGCAGAGACCCAGTGATCAATCACCGCTTGCGTCCAGAACTCCACGGTGGCTTGGAGAGGCTTGTTGCGTTCACCCACGCGCACGTAGATGCCCTGATGCGTCTTGAAGTTGTACCTCCTCAGGCGAGACCGGATGAGGTAACAGAGGGGAATGGCAG
>RPRK01000572.1 GCA_003818495.1 Burkholderiales bacterium | reverse complement strand
CCTGAATCAGTGACCATATTGCTGTTGTGGTCTAAAGACATTGCTTTTATATCTGGAATTAGTAATAACCACTCTATTTCATAATTTATTAGGCTACAAAGATGCTTTCTTGACCATTAAAAAATACATTTTTGTCCTATTTTTGATTATCTTGACATAGCAACCCATTCCCGAAACACCAGGAATAATTAATAACACAATGTAACAGATTAACTTTATCATCCATAGACAAGGCGTTCATATACTTTATTGAAGGCATTAAACCCGCAATAATCCATGCTGAAGCGAAGCCATACTTGCCTTCCTTTCTCTATTAAACGTGCCGCCACATAAATCAACTCCTGCATCACAGTTTTAACACGGCGACGTTTCGCAGGGTGGCGTATAGGCGACTCATTCCCAACCAATCCAGCTAATCCAATATACTTCAGTATATTGTAGGTTAGCATGCCACAATTCAACACTAAATCATTCGTGTTGAATTTACCAGATGGCAAACGCTCCAAGTCCATATCTGTTTTGAACTCGCTATGGTATTGTTCGGACGTTGCATGTTCCTTGTACAGTCCTATCACTTCACTGTCCGGTAATTCTAGGGTAGTCCACCACCCCTCAACTTCTACTTCAGGAACTAATAGTACTTGCCCATCGGAAGAGATTGTTTCTTCCGTTACTCTCATGACACGCCTAAAACAGTATAACTTCCCATCATATAACTTCTCAATATAGACAGTGAATAATCCAACACGTTTTCCTGGTCTCACATTTTCCCAGACACACAAATGTCCAATATCCTTGCTATATTTCAACCACTTATGAACATCCTCTTTTCTCTTGTTCCACTTAATTATAAAGTCATTTTCCTGGTCATATATTTGTACCATGTTTTCCAGAGCATCATGCTGACTATCTAATTCCACCAACAGGGGCTGAGTTGTTAATAAACGTGCGATAGTGTGCGCACGTTCAAGCGTATAACAGAACTCATTCTGTCCGTTCCAACTTCCTGGGTGAAGTTCTGCAGCAATACACCATCCTTCTTCACCAAGATAACAAAACATTGGGTTGTATCCATGAAATCCTTTGTATGTCCAGCCTACATGCTCTTTTTTGGTTTTTGAGTTGTTAAATGGGGATGCGTCAAAATTCATGACAACATGGCCCGTATATATTTTTGAGATTGGCACTTTACTGTTACGCAAAAAGTTAATGTTGCACGGAATTATTATATTCTCTATGAGAGTTGTTGCATTTTCATCAAATCTCTGCCTAAGACGGCTTGAAGAGATAGTTTTTTAATTTGCATACTCATATTAAATGTACGGTTTTCTCGCACATTTTCTACAGCCTCGAAATCGCTTTTCCCCTGTGCAAGAACGCCAATATACGTTCTGAGCATGTCTGCATTACTTATTTCACCACCAGGAGGTAAAGTACTACAGACAGACTCAAGTTCTGAGTATTTATTAACACATTGTCCTACAAGGAGAACACCTGCATTGCTACTGTAAATTTCGCTTGTAGATTGTTCAATATTGATGAGCGTCATGTTCACTTACATTAGTTAGTTGATGATACGCCTATTTTACAACTATCCGCATGTTTATGAAAGAGAATTTTGCGATTCTATAATTACCACATCACTGATTCAGGA
>RPRK01000571.1 GCA_003818495.1 Burkholderiales bacterium | reverse complement strand
GACATCATATCAAGCCATGGCTTCTTAGTGATATATACATCACCGGCCTGGGTACTTGAAAAATATCGGCCATTAGATTTGCATCCTCAACTTTAACCCAATATTTCGCGAGTTGTTCCGCAGGCAACAGGATGTTGGCGGCAAAATGGTCAGCAATTGCTTCGTTGAAATTAACTTCCTTGTCCTTCCTCTTCTTAAAAACGGGTGTAGAACCTGACTTTCTCAAATGACCGATTTAGGCCTTAATTTTAGCTTTGAGAGGACTGTTATTGGGACACTAATAGGCATAAAATGGAACCATGGCTTTTATACGAAAGGTACGAACTGCCAGTGGAGCTACTGCCGTTCAAATTGCTCATAAAGAGCGTGGCCGAATAACACAGATTGATCATATTGGTAGTGCCCATTCTGAAGCGGAGCTTGAGACTTTGTTAGCCTTGGCCAGACATCGCTTGCGGGGTGATCAACTAAGTCTGTTTGCAGAACCCGTCTCACCTTTAAAAATCAGTCTTAAACAATCAGTCTCAAGTGTATTATTGCAAGTCTTGAGGAAGCAATATAGGTTTCTCGGATTTGATCTAATAGAGGATGAAATATTTGCCTACCTATGTATTGCCCGCATTGTCGAACCGACATCCAAACTGGATAGTCTTCGAGTTCTGGCCGAGCTTGGTGTAACTCAACTTGATAGAAACCAATTATACCGTTGTTTGTGCCAGGTTATCACCAGGAATTATCGCGTAACCGTAACTAATCAGTGCTTCGCACATGCTGCAGCTAAAGGAATAAGCCTCATACTCTATGATGTTACAACGTTATATTTTGAACGGCAGGAAGAAGATGAGTATCGTAAGTCGGGAATGAGTAAGGAACGACGGTTAGAGCCCCAAATATTGATTGGGTTGTTAGTTGATCAGTCCGGTTTTCCGCTCGGCTTACATAGTTTCGAAGGAAATACCGCTGAAACTAACACCATCCTACCAGTCGTAGAGGACTTCAAGAAGCAGCACAACCTTCAGGATATTACGGTCGTCGCCGACGCCAGTATGCTCAGCAGTAAAAACCTGGAAGCGTTAGCCAAAGCCGGTTATACCTATATCGTAGGCAGTAGATTACACAAGATTCCCTATGACATTGCAGAGTATCAGAAGACTCAAGAATTGACCGACAACCAGATTATTACAACGCCACTTAAAGGGAATCAACGCATCATTTACCAATTCCGGGAAAAGAGGGCGCAGTTGGATAGGCGTAACATCGAAAAACAGATTGCCAAGGTGGAGGAAATCATTGGCGGTAAGATTGCTGTCCATAAAGCCAAGTTCTTAAGCCTCAGAACGAAAGATAAAAAACTCAACCAAAAACTTGTTGATAAAGCTAAAGCTTTAGCGGGTGTCAAAGGCTATGTGACCAACCTGGATGTCCCAGATGAGCAGGTTATCGCTTCCTACCATCAATTGTGGCATATAGAGCAATCGTTTCGCATGAGCAAGTCTGATCT
>RPRK01000570.1 GCA_003818495.1 Burkholderiales bacterium | reverse complement strand
CCCAGCCTTCTCCAAGTGTTTCAGTCAGCAAATCCGCTAGCCCGGGGTTGGACAACATGATGAAGCGGCGCGGCGTGACACCATTCGTCTTGTTCTGGAATTTCTCCGGCCAGATGTCATAAAAATCCTTCAGCACGGTATCGGCCAACAGGCGCGAATGCAGTTCGGCGACGCCGTTGATGGCATGGCTGCCAACGCAGGCCAGGTTGGCCATGCGGACATAACGCGGGCCGCTTTCGTCGATCAGCGACAGGCGGGCGATGCGGTCCTGGTCGAACGGGTAGCGCAGCCGCATGTCGTCCATGAAGTGGCTGTTGATGGTGTAGATGATCTCCAGATGCCGTGGCAGCACGCTTTCGAACAGCGGCAGCGGCCACTTCTCCAGTGCCTCCGGCAGCAGCGTGTGATTGGTGTAGGCGAAGGTCTTGCGGGTGATTTCCCAGGCCGTGTCCCACGCCATCAGGTGCACATCGACCAGCAGGCGCATCAGCTCGGCGATGGCGATGGTCGGGTGGGTGTCGTTGAGCTGGGCAGCGTATTTCAGGTGGAAGTTTGCCAGCGGCTGGCCGGTGCTCTTGTAGATGCGCAACATGTCCTGCAACGAGCAGGAGACGAAGAAGTACTGCTGCAACAAACGCAGGCGTTTTCCCATGTCGGCTTCGTCGTTCGGGTAGAGCACTTTCGAGATGGTTTCGGAACGCACCTGGCGCATCACCGCGCCGACGTAGTCGCCCTGGTTGAAGGCCTGGAAATCGAACGATTCGGCCGCTTCCGCCGCCCACAGCCGCAGCAGGTTCACCGTGTTGACGCCATAGCCGAGGATCGGCGTGTCATGCGCGACGCCGCGAAACGTTTCATGCGGCGTCCAGCGCACGCGCATCTGGCCGTGCGCGTCGGTGTAGCGCTCGCTGCGGCCGCCGATGCCGACTTCATAGACGATGTTCGGCCGCCGCACTTCCCACGGGTTGCCGTAGTGCAGCCAGGTATCAGTGGTTTCAACCTGCCAGCCGTCGCGGATCAGTTGGTCGAAAATGCCGTACTCGTAGCGGATGCCGTAGCTCATTGCCGGAATCTGCAGGGTGGCCAGCGAATCCATGAAGCACGCCGCCAGCCGGCCGAGGCCGCCGTTGCCGAGGCCGGGATCTTCCTCGCGCTCGATGATGCTGGCGAGGTCCAGCCCCAACTCGGCCAGCGCCAGACGCACGTTTTCGGTGATGCCCAGGTTGAGCAGGTTGTTGGCCAGATGCGGGCCGGGCAGGTATTCGGCGGACAGGTAACAGACCGTGCGCGCGTTCTCCTTGGCGTAGGTCTGTACCGTGCTGACCCAGCGATGCAGCAGATGGTCGCGCAGGGTATGCGCCAGCGCCTGGTAGAGATCGTTCGGCTTCGCCACTTCCAGGTAGCGGCCCTGGGTATAGAACAGGTTGTCGAGAAATGCCCGCTTCAGGGCGGCAACCGAATCCCCGGTGCGGATATTTTCCGGCGGCGGGTTCGCGGTTGGGT
>RPRK01000569.1 GCA_003818495.1 Burkholderiales bacterium | reverse complement strand
TGGCGTGTACCGATTTTCCGTTATGCCAGGGCGCATGGATGCCGCCCCTGGATTTTGAGCATGGCTTCACGCTCCATCGCGAATTGGGCGAGACCGCTTCTGGAGAATTGTTGCCGATGGCGGCACTGACCGCCATTCACTGGGTGCACCGGGCCATGGCCTTGATTGTGACCTTGTATATGGGCTGGTTGGTGCTGCGACTGCTGCGTACTCCGGGTTACGCGGGGATTGGCCTCGCCGTGGGTGGGTTGCTGGTGCTGCAAGTCTCGCTGGGCATCAGCAATGTCCTGTTCAGTCTGCCGCTGACGGTGGCGGTGGCGCACAATGCCGGCGCGGCGCTGTTGCTGGCCAGCCTGGTGTTGCTGAACTATCGGGTGCGCAGGAGATGAATATGGAATCCTTGATGATCGAGGGGGCTGCCTGTCGCTGCCAGCAGTTCCTGGCGCTGTGCAAGCTGCGCGTGGTCAGCCTGATCGTGTTCACCGCAGTGATCGGCATGTTTCTCGCCGTGCCCGGCTGGCCCAGCTGGAATGCCTTGTGGGCGGGCACGCTCGGAATCGCGTTGGTGGCCGGCGCCGCTGCCGCGTTCAATTGCCTGATCGAACAGAAAATCGACGCTGTGATGGCACGTACGCGTGCTCGTCCGCTGCCGCGAGGCGAGTTGACCAGCACGCAGACGCTGGTGTTCTCCGGCGTGGTAGGCAGCATCGGCCTGCTGCTGTTGAACGTGTTCGTCAACCCGCTCACCATGTGGCTCACGCTCGCCACCTTTGTGGGCTACGCGGTGATCTATACCGCCATCCTTAAACCTGCGACGCCGCAGAATATCGTGATTGGCGGCGCCTCCGGCGCGATGCCGCCGGTACTCGGCTGGGCGGCGGCCACCGGCGAGCTCCACCATGATGCCCTGTTGCTGTTCCTCATTATTTTTGCCTGGACGCCGCCGCACTTCTGGGCGCTTGCGCTCTACCGCCGCGAGGAATACGCGAAAGCCGGATTGCCGATGCTGCCGGTAACGCATGGCGAGGCCTACACGCGCCTGCAGGTATTGCTGTATACCGTGCTGCTGTTTGCTGTGACCATGCTACCGGTCGGCACCGGTATGGGCGGCTGGATTTACCTGTTTGGCGCCACGCTGCTCGGCGGTCGTTTCATCCATTACGGCTGGCGGCTGTATCGTCAATACAGCGATGCCCTGGCGAAAGAAACGTTTCGCTATTCCATCTGGTATCTGAGTTTGTTGTTTGCAATCATGCTGGTCGACCATTACTGGCGAATACCCGTTTGATTTCAATAGGGAATTGATCTCGTATCTGGATATTTGGACGGGATTGTTTTATATTGTGCCCTATCCATTCACAGGGGCACGAGATGATCCTCTCCCGAACCAGCCAGTATGCCGTTCAGGCGCTGATCTATATGGCTACACAGCCCAGCGCCACCCCGGTTCTGAACAAGGATATCGCTTCCCAACTCGGCGTGCCGGCACCGTATCTGGCCAAAATTCTGCAG
>RPRK01000568.1 GCA_003818495.1 Burkholderiales bacterium | reverse complement strand
ATTGGGTTACTCCCGAAACGCCGAAAATGAAATAGAAAAAGTAAGTATCGCCGTATTTTGGCGCCATCGCTTTCCGCATAAGCTCCATATTGTTATTCGAGCTTAGAATAATTTTGTCGATTTCCCCATATTGCTCTTTCACCTCGGCGTTTATCCCGCGCTGGCCGAGGTCAACGTCTTTGCCGGATATGCCTTTATAAATCAAAATGGCCTCCTGGTACTGCCGGGGGATGCTACCATAACCGAAATCGTCAAGGCGATTCAGGTTCTCAACAAACTTGCCCAATTGCTTTGTCAGAAGGTAATGAGCCATCAGGTACTCAAAGGCCATCCTGTTGTGCTTGTTAATGCGCAGCAGCTCCTCCAGGCACCGGCCATCTTCGGGATATGGGCCGAAGACAAGGTCGTTGGTAATCATAATCGAACGCAAATGCTGAATATTCTCATCATTATCGAGCAGTGGGTCGATTTCGAGACGGCGAAGAAGGTCTTTTGCTTCCCTGCCGTAGAACAGATTTTTGCCAAGCGCCCTGAGAAAGACGCGGGCCGTTTCGATTTTCCCTTTTGTGATGTATATATGCGCAAATTGCTTAAAAACAAACGGATTCGGACGGTCGTTGGTCCAAGCAAGGAATTCGTGTGCGATTCTCTCTGCCACGTTGACCAGCCCCAGCTCCAAACATAATTCCATCCTCTCCATAATGACCTGGTTACCGGCATTTTCCTTGCTGAAGACCAAATCTCTGATATCATAATTCTGAGGATAGGCAAACATTTCATCACCCATTCGGCCTGTGTGATATAATGCGCGATTTAGGGCATTAAAATAAAAATATTGATACTGATTCAGAGGAATCTTTTCGGCGACAACCAGTAATTCCGGCCACATCCTCCTGCAGGCAAAGTAACTCATCTGAAGCGTTTTTTTGGTCTTGTAGTCGTAAGAAAACAGAACACCCGGAACGGCAACAAGAATCAGCAGCGCAATTTGAATAATCCACTTGAATCCGCCGAGGGATAAATGGCAGATGACTCGCTTTATAACAGAGGAATTCTTGTCATAATTCCAGCCGGATGCGCTATAAATGCCCCAATTCTTATTTAGCTCCCGGACTGAGTAAACAAACAGAACAAGAACAGGCAGACCAACAAACAAAGCCCCTTCGAACACTCTGGTCCAGCTTTCCCTTATCAGGTTATATTCTGCCGGGCTAAAAGGATTCGAGAACAGGGACAGCTCGCTTATCTCCGGTTTGAAAATGTGGGTATTCAGAAGCCAGCAAACAGCCGCCCCCAGTATAAGATAAAGCGCGCCGAAAACCGGTGTAGGCCGGTGAAAGAACTCATAAATAGCCGCTAAAGCTACGAATACCAAAACTGCACTGCCGGCAATATAATAGAGAACACCACAGATTATCAAAAATAAAGCCCCCCGCGCAAGTGCGGGACGCGGCGAGAATTTCTCATAGATAAGCGAGAAAAACGCAGCAATCAACACGGCCATTGCCATACT
>RPRK01000567.1 GCA_003818495.1 Burkholderiales bacterium | reverse complement strand
GTCAGGGGTGGTTCCCCTCCTTACCAAGGAGGGGTCAGGGGTGGTTCCCCTCCTTACCAAGGATATGCGTGGGATCATTAGGGCGTTCCCCTTCACTTTCTTCATCTGGGGGAATACCCTTTTTACAACTGTCAAAGTAATAAGCAAGCAGCGAATAACGCTGATCATCCTCTCCAAATCGCTGCCGGGCAGCCCGCAACAACTCCTCACTCTGCTCTGGAAACTCCTGTAACAACTGCTCAAAATCCTTGATCACAGCTCGTATATAGTCTTGCAAACTCATGATTTATCCTCCACTCACTTAAAACGCCGTTGATACCAACAATGTAATTTTCTCCAAACGGACCTGCCGGATGAAATAATCGGCAGCACTATCACAATCGCCACCAATCCCACATATAACCCTGGGTGAGTTAAAAGATCAGTCAATGCCGGAACCCAAGCATTTTTTGACTCTGCATCCCGAAATACCAAACCAATTTGCCCCAAAGCGGATAATAACACAATGGTCTGTGCCAACCAACTCCAACGCTCCCGTTCCGTCAGAGTCATCTGACGCCGCTCCAAAATCACCTGCCAGCGCTGACTTGATCCAGTCAAATGCATCAACCGACCTTGCACATATTGATGATCATCTCGCAATTTAACATGATACTCCTCAACATCCTGCAACAAAGCGGGCAAAGATTTGAGAGGCTGAACCTGCCCCGGCAAAATAAATTCCACGCCCACATTCTGAAGCTGCCAATTCAAGGCAATGTATTGCGAATCCCCAGCCTGCTTGATAAAAACCAGACTTTTAGCCAAATTCTCAGCATTGATCTCCAAAGTTACCTGAGCCCGTTGCAAACGACTCAACAAATAATGAGCCTCAGCTTCTGTGGCCTTCATATTCTGCAAATCTGCCTGCAGCTGTGAAGTCCCTGCACAATTCAAATCCAGATCCTTACGATTACGATACCCAGTGTTCTCACGACTCAAACGTTCGATAAACTGACGAGCTGCAGCATGAATATGAACAAATTGCCACTGGACAGTCAAGTGAGTAAAAAACAAACGACGCAAGGCAGACGATCCCTGATCTTGATGACCATAAACGATAAACTCAGCCAAATGTGTATCTATTTCTCCCTGAGACCAGCTGTATCGATATATCCTCAACACAGGATGTTCATCGGTCTCATCATGCTGCAAAGGCATATAATAAGCCACTTCTCCGTCAGGCACTTGATCATAGACCACTTCGGCAAATCGCAATTGCCAGTTTTGGTTGGGAGGTGCAGTTGCAGAAGGAGCGGGCTTAAATTTGGATTTTAATAACCGCAATTCTATGGAAGAATTGGAATTTTTCAAATTTTCCGCTGTCAACAGTAAAGACCGGACAGTTTCAAAACGGATCTTGCCGATTTCGTGATTCTGCAAGTCATGAACATTTAAACACAGTTCCGATTCGGGTTGCTGAGATTGTTCCGCCAACACCACCACAGCAACTGCACATAACAGTTGATTAAGACGCTCG
>RPRK01000566.1 GCA_003818495.1 Burkholderiales bacterium | reverse complement strand
AAGGGCCGCGGCACCGACCAGGGCCTCCATGGTCGGACTGAATTTATAACCGAAGGTGCCGCCGGCCGGGTTCTGCACCATAACGAGATTTTCCGGTTCGACGCCGAGGCCGGGGGCGATCATGTAGAGATGCAGATGCAGGCCGATGGATTTCGAGTGAATAACCAGTTTTTTGTCGTCGTTGATATAGGCAAAACCGACATCCGGTTCGATCGGCATATGCGGCTGACGGCCGACATAGAAATCGTCCTCGACAACGGCGGCGGCCCCGGCAAAGATCGGTGCGGTTTCACCGCCCTTGGCGATGCGCTGCTCGAAGTAGACGTTCGGAGTGCCGGGATGGATCTCGATGGCGTCTTCGGCCATGGCCGCCGGGGCGCTCATATAGGCGGGCAATTCTTCCAGCACGACCTTGACTTTTTCGGCAGCGGCCTCCGCCTGTTTCTTGGTGGCGGCGCAGACGATGGCAATGGCGTCGCCGAATTGGAAGACCTTTTCGTCGCAGAGGATGGGGCGGTCCCAGCCGTCGCCCTTGTTGGTCGGGAAGGTGATCAGGCCGGTGATGCGGTTTTTGCCTTTAATATCTTTATGGGTGACGATCTTGACGACGCCGGGCATAAGGGCCGCCTCGGTGGTGTCGATGGATTTAATATTGGCGTGGGAGACCTTTGCCTGCACTAGAGCCAACTGCAGGGTGTCCTCAGGCAGCTTCAGGCCGAGATCGGCACCGTAGTCGCAGGTGCCGGTGACCTTAGCAAGGGCAGAGGGACGCGGGTATTTCGTCCCCCAGATACGGCCGTCTTCGGGGATCTGAAAACACAGCTGATCAAGGCTTATCTCGCCGCGCAGTACCCGTGCCGCGTCCATAACTGAATCGACCAGTTGTTTATAGCCGGTGCAGCGACAGGCATTGCGGTGCTTCTGGAACCAGTCACGAACATCGTCGCGGCTCGGATTACGGTTGCTGTCGAGGACCCCCTTGGCCGAGACGATGAAGCCGGGACTGCAGAAGCCGCACTGGGCGCCGCCGTGGACCATCCAGGCAACCTGGAGGGGGTGGAGATTGTCAGGGGTGCCTATGCCCTCGATGGTGGTAATCTTCGCCCCATCGGTCACCCGCCGCATCTTCGTGGCGCAGGAGCGGGTTACCTTGCCGTCGATGAGAACGGAGCAGGCACCGCACTGACCCTCGTTGCAGCCTACTTTTGTGCCGGTCAGGCCGAGACTTTCCCGCAGCACCGTGGCCAGACTGTCCTCACCGTTCACTACCAGGCGTCTTGGGATGCCGTTGACAACTATCTCTTTTTTAATCATAGCTATTCCTCCGAATGAATGGTCGACGAACGCAGCCGCTGTTTCCAGGTGAAACGCTTGGTCGTTCGCAATAAAACACATTTTTCCTGGGTGACGCAAGGATCGTACCAGTGCGCAGGAGGCCCAGAGGATTTTCTCGGAAATAAGAATAACTATTCTAAATTGTTGAATAAAAATTAAAAAAACAGTGGTTGGCTTTAAGGAGATTTT
>RPRK01000565.1 GCA_003818495.1 Burkholderiales bacterium | reverse complement strand
GGGCCCGGCCCAACATCGCGCGGTTTTCGTCTTCGGGCTACATCAACGACCTGGCGAACGGCTCGCTGTGTGTCGTGATGGGCTACTCGGGCGACATCAACATCGCGCGCCAGCGTGCGATCGAGGGCAAATCGGGGCAGAACATCGAAGCCCTGATGCCGCCCAGTTCGGCCACGCTCTTCTTCGACTCGATGGCGATCCCCAAGGATGCCAAGCACGTGAAGAACGCGCACCTGTTCATCAACTACATCCTGCGCCCGGAGGTGGCCGCGGCGCTGACGAACAAGGTCTTCTACGCCAATCCGAATGCGGCGTCGAAGAAGTTCGTGGTCAAGTCGGTGGCCGAGAACCCGACCATCTTCCTCTCGGCGGCCGACATCCAGAAGCTGACCACGCCCGACGCGGTGCCGCAGGAGATCCGGCGCGTGCAGACGCGCATCTTCACGGGCTTCAAGGCCGGCGCCAAGTAGCGCTTGAAAGGAAACGGCCCGCGCGAAGCGGGCCGTGCGGGGTGATCAGCCGGCCTTGTGCCAGATGATCGTCTTGCGCATGCCCACCCAGTCGTCGTAGTTCCTGGCGAACAAGTCCTCGATGCGGTTGCGCTTGACCTTGAAGGTGGGCGTGATCAGGTCGTTGTCCACGGTCCAGGCCTCGGCCGTCACGACCAGGCAGTCCAGCTGCTCGTGCGGATCCAGCGTTTCGTTGATGGCTTTCAGATGGGCCATCAGCGAAGCTTCCAGCTGGCTGCGCCCGGCGGGGTCGGCAGACTGGCGGATGGCATCGGGATTGAGCATGGCCAGCGCGAGCGGCTGACCCAGGTTGGCGCCGGTCACGCAGCAGGCCTCGATAGAGCCGTGCATGACGATCTTGTCCTCGATGGGTGCCGGGGCGACGTACTTGCCCTTGCTGGTCTTGAACAGGTCCTTCACGCGGCCGGTGATCTTGAGGTTGCCCTGGGCGTCCAGGCCACCCTTGTCGCCGGTGCGCAGGAAGCCGTCGTCGGTGAAGCTCTCGCGCGACATCTCCGGCTCCTTGTAGTAGCCGAGCATGTTCCACGGGGCCTTGATCTGGATCTCGCTGCTCACCGGATCCAGGCGGCAGATCACGTCGTCGTAGGGGCGGCCCACCGTGCCGAAGGCGCCGGCATCTCCGGTGGTGATATGGGTGGCACCGACGTTCTCGGTCATGCCGTAGCCTTCGGCCAGACGCAGGCCCAGACGGCCATACCAGTGCAGCAGCGCCAGCGGCATCGGGGCAGCACCACCGGCGGCAAAGATGCACTCCTGCAGGCCCAGCGCCGTGAGCACCTTCTTGCGCACGATGCCGCCCAGAATGGGGAGCTTGAGCAGGAAGTCCAGTTTCTTGGCCGGCATCTTGGCCTGGATGCCTTGCTGGAATTTCACCCACAGCCGTGGCACGCTGAAGAAGACGGTGGGCCGCGCGCGCTGCAGATCGGCGGTGAAGGTGTCCAGGCTCTCCGCAAAGAAGACATGCATGCCGGTGGCCAGTTGGCCGTGTTCAACCAGCGCG
>RPRK01000564.1 GCA_003818495.1 Burkholderiales bacterium | reverse complement strand
CGGGTTTGTCTTTCTTGCGTTTGGTCAGCGGGCACAGGGCCGCCGGGTAATCAATTACAAAAGTCGGGTTAATGAGTTTCTCCTCAACAGTCATCTCGAAAACCTCGTTGATTACCACTGCGTCATCCATATTCGTATGCTCGATTTTAAGCTGTCCGGCCTTTGCTCGAACGCTTTTGATGTCCTCGATATTGCAGTCGCCGAATTCTTTAAGCAATTCCGCGTAAGATGCCCGCCGCCATGGTCTTTTGAAATCGACCATTTTTTCGCCGAACTGCGATTGACCGTCTTTGCAGTATTTCTCGACCAGCAGGCAAATCATTTCTTCTGTTATATCCATCATCACGTTGTAGTCGGCGTATGCCTGATACAGTTCCAGCATTGTAAATTCAGGGTTATGGCGGGTGCTGAGCCCCTCGTTGCGGAAGTTGCGGTTGATTTCGAAAATCTTTTCCATACCGCCCACTAACAGTCGTTTGAGAAATAATTCCGGCGCAATCCTCAGGAACAAATCCATATCAAGGGTGTTGTGATGCGTGATAAACGGCTTGGCTGCTGCGCCTCCGGCTATAGTCTGCATCATCGGCGTCTCGACCTCGATGAAACCGCGTCCCGTCAAAAATTCCCTGACTGTCCTGATTATGGCGCTTCGTTTTGTGAAAAGCGCCATAACATCGGGATTGGCCCATAAATCGACGTATCGCTGCCTGTATCGCAGGTCGATATCAGCCAGGCCGTGCCATTTTTCAGGGGGCGGAAGCACCGATTTGCTCAACAGCACAACCTCATCTGCCCATATCGTGATTTCTCCCGTTTTTGTCTTGCCTAACCCGCCCGAAACGCCGATTATGTCCCCGACTTCGAGCAGTTTTACGAAGCCCCATTTTGCCTCTAACAGGTTTTTGCTCAGCCCTGCCTGAATCGTTCCGCTGGAATCACGCATCGTCAGGAATATCAGTTTACCAATGTCTCGCAGCAGAACTATTCGGCCCGCACATCTGGCTTTTTGACCTTCCTGGTCGTCTTTGAATCCTGATTTCACATCTGCTGCCGGTTGCGCTCCTTCGTATCGTCCCCCGTATGGGTCAATACCCATCTGTCTGATTTGAGTAAGTTTCTCCTGCCTGCCCTGCTCGAATTTGTCCGCCATAGTTTTTAGGTCATAAAATCCGTTCTTTTGTGCCTGTTTAGATTTATCCGCCTTCAGCAGATTTGCTTGTCGCTGCGACGGCTTCAGGGGAATCCGATTTCGGATTTTTGGTTCTTTCAGCCCGCGCCTGACTGCAAATCAGCTTGCTTTTTATTACAAGAAGCCCCGTCGCTAACTGCGGGTCGTCTTCGATTGTTTCTTTGATGGTGTGCCTTTTGACAGGAGCGAGCGTCTCATCGTGGCCGGCGCTTGCCAGAACGTCGTTATCTCTCTGGATATCGAACATTCTGCGAAGTTCATCGCTGCGAAGCGTTACTGCCACGTCTGGGGCTACGCCCCAGTCCGAGGAACCTTCTTTTTTTGCTTCATCCTGGCTTTTTAT
>RPRK01000563.1 GCA_003818495.1 Burkholderiales bacterium | reverse complement strand
TAAGACATGTCATCTTTAACAGGGATTTTGTCCAAGGCAGGTCTTTTTTGGTTGATCAGAGCTGGGAATACCAGAAAAGTGCAACCTTGAATGGTTTCTCTAAAACAGATGGTGTGTTCTAAAAAAAGCACTAACACTGCATCAATCAGGGTTTCCAAAATAATCCGTTTTTTGTTGGCCAGATGCTCTATTTCCGGGATGATATAATCTCCTCGCAGTAGACGAATTTCTTCAAGGGCACCTAGGCCTTTTTCGTTGCGTCGGGCTTCCAATACCAAAGATGAGGCTAAGTTGGTCAATAGATCGGGGAACAGTAATATCATGGAGGGTCCTATGGATGTACGCAATAGGCTGACATAGCCATGATTGGCCAAGTGTTGTAAGGCAGTCATCAGTTCAGCATCGGTAAATAGCCAGTGGGTGTCCGTTTTTTCCAAAAAATTCCTTAATTCTTGGGGAGTTAGCAATACTTCTGTCTTACCAGATTGTTCTTTTAAACGCAACACAAATTCTTTGATGCGTTTGAAAGTTAAAGTGGTGACCGTTGTAGTCATATCATCCCAGCGGATAAATTGGCGAATGTTTTCTAACAATAAGGGTAGGTTTTCTCCCGTTAAGGCACTGGTCGACAAGTAACCACCTGCGATGTCATGATGTTGGCAAAATTGTTGTAATTCATGGTCGGTTAAAGTGGGACTGCCACGATCCAAACGGGCACCGACTAAAATTTTTTGACAGGTTCGATTGAGTGCACAGTGGTGGGTCAATTGGTTCAGCCAATATTCTACTCCTTTAAGGGGTTCTTGTTGGTGAGTGGGATCAAAGACAATGAGGGCTAAATCGACATCGTCTAAAAATAAGGCATGGATCAAACGATAATCGGGTTGTCCTGCCAAGTCCCATAGTACGGCTTCACATTCAGTGCCATCGACGCGAGTCAGTCCTAAGTCTTTGATAACCCAAAATTGTTGTCCATGAGTGGAGGCTTGTTCCTTGAAATAGCCGTGAGCAATACGCCAACCAAGACCAGTTTTGCCAACTCCACTGTCACCAACCAGGGCAATCTTAGCTGTAGTATAATGTATGGTGGTTTCTGGAGGATGAGGCATAGAGGTTTGAACGGTATTGGGCATTTCTTTGGGCGGGGAACGTTTATGTTCAAACCAGCGAGTAAGGCGTGTGGCCAAGGAGGTTTTGGGGGGGGATTGGGTTAATAAGCGCTCAATGTCCAGTTCCCAGAGTCGAATAAGTCGATCGTGTTCTCCTAAGGTGGCCAGTAAGGGTCGCCTAGGATGAAAGCAAAGTCCGCCTAGCCAGAGTTGGTGTTCGGTGGATTCTTCCAAAATGGCTACTAATCCGCTGGCATCTCCTCGCCATAAGCGAACGGTATCATCGTCACTTTTGGAGGCAAACAGTTGTCCATCGTGTGAGAATGACAGTTTGTAGATGACTTCAGTATGTCCTTCTAACACACGGATTTGTCGATGATTTTCAAGGTCCCAGAGTCTGATGGTTTTGTCCCCTGAGGCGGAAAATAACCAGTTGG
>RPRK01000562.1 GCA_003818495.1 Burkholderiales bacterium | reverse complement strand
GATCATTGAATTTATCGGCAGAAAACGACCTGACTTATTTTCACCGCTTGAGTATGGCGAAATGAAACGTGGACTTGGGTCCTTCGTGGGTTTGTTGATCCTCGGGATTCTTTTCTTTGGGATTATGACGCTTTTCATCTTCGAAATGGATTTCTCGTTCGATACATTGATCCCATTTATGTTCTTTGCCGCTTTTATCCTTTTTTTCATGGGAGTGTTTCTTTTCAGCCCTCAATCTTTGACTTTGGACGGCAGGACCCTTGTGGTGAAGTATCTTCTGAATGAAAAAGAGTTGTCAGTGGATGAGATTGCGGGAATTCAGTTTGGTTACACCCAAACCCGGAACGGGAAACAATATTACATTGCGATCCATTTGACGAACAGAAAGAACATCCGCGTTTCGGGTCTGCGGATCGGTTTGCCAGTTGGGTATCTGGTCTTGAAAAACTGGCATCAGGCACAATCCGTACAATTGCGTCAAACTCCATTCAATGAAACTGCGCCCAATTGGTCAGACAATTCAAGAAATTAATATATATCGCTAACTATCTGTTAACTGCCGACCTGCTATAATGTCCCTGCCACTACACGACGGCACATGACGCCTGACACGTGAAACTCTGCACGTGACACCCCGGAAAGGCAGGTACTCTACCATGGTCATTTCTAACTTCCCCCTCCACTTTTAATTCAGCCGCGTACGGAACTTTCACGCGAGCCTTTTTGCTTTCTTTTACCTTACTTAATTGTGTCACTTGATACCTGACACTTGGAACTTGGCACTTTACTATGACTCAACACAGAATTACAGACGACCTCGAAGCTCTATTGGACGTCCTCCCATTAAATATCCGTCACGCCGTGGAGAAGGCGAATAACAGCGACAAACTGCTGGAAATCGTCATTGACCTCGGACGTATTCCCGCCGCCCGCTTTGTAGACGGCGAAATCCCGTTGCTCGAAAAAGAGATCACCCACGCAGAGATCGACCACATCACCGAGCGCATCGGCACTTTCGACGCCGATAACCGCGCAGGTATGGAGCGCACGCTTCACCGTATCTCTGCGATCAAAAATCGGCGCGGAGCGATTGTCGGTTTAACCTGCCGCGTCGGTCGCGCCGTGTATGGAACGGTCGATATCATCCAAGACTTGATCGAATCCGGCAAGTCGGTTTTGATTCTCGGTCGCCCTGGTGTTGGTAAGAAAACACTTCTGCGTGAAGCCGCGCGCATCCTCGCCGAGAACAAGCGCGTGGTCATCGTCGATACCTCCAATGAAATTGGCGGTGACGGGGATGTGCCGCATCCTGCTGTGGGCAAGGCGCGCCGCATGCAAGTCCGCGAGCCGATGCTTCAGCATGAGGTCATGATCGAAGCCGTCGAGAATCACAACCCCGAAGTGATCGTCATTGATGAGATCGGGCGCGAGCTTGAAGCTGTCGCCGCGCGTACCATCGCTGAACGCGGTGTGCAACTCATTGGCACGGCGCACGGTCAGACTCTCGATAATCTTTTGCTCAACCCCACGCTTAGCGATCTCGTCGG
>RPRK01000561.1 GCA_003818495.1 Burkholderiales bacterium | reverse complement strand
GTGGCCATGTCGAGCTCGTTGGAAAAAACCCTGACCCCTGAAGCGGCAATGCTTTTGATGTCGGATTTGATGAGCGAGAGCACCAGATCGATATCGTGAATCATCAGGTCGAGCACAACCGAAACATCGGTCACCCGGAGCGAAAACCCGCTCAGTCGTTCAGCCTGAATGTACATCGGCTCTCCGATATAGGATTCCACAGCGCGCAGGGCGGGATTGAAGCGTTCGATATGGCCTACCTGGATACGAACCCCGTTCTCCTCTTCAAGCCTGA
This sequence comes from Burkholderiales bacterium, assembly GCA_003818495.1. Lineage (GTDB taxonomy): Bacteria > Pseudomonadota > Gammaproteobacteria > Burkholderiales > Burkholderiaceae_E > UBA4615. The sequence continues at coordinate 1,278 of RPRK01000561.1, read as the reverse complement.
TCAGCTCATCGGCTTCCTCGACGGTAGCCGTTATCGGCTTTTCGATGAAGAGATGCTTTTTTTCTCCGAGCAGCTGGCGGGCGATATCGAAGTGAGTGCTTGTCGTCGTGGCGATCACGGTGGCATCGCAGTTCGCCGCCAGCTGCTCGATGGAATCGAACTGCCGGACTCCGTATTTGCCGGCAATCTCTTCGGCGCGCAGGCTGTCCCTGTCGAAAATGCCAGCCAGATGCACATCCGGGGACTCAATGGCGATATCCCCGAGCAGTTTGGTGTGAAATTCCCCGAGCTTGCCTGTTCCGATAACTCCTATACGCATATCAGTTTTTTTCTCATGCAGGGAAAGCCGGTTCAGACGCTTTCAGTTTCTGCAGCAGGTTCCAGAGCCTCAATTTTATATTTGAACAGGGCGAGCGCTATAAAAGTGCCTACGATGGTAAGCAGCCCGGCTACAATATAGGGCGCATGAAAATTCATCCCGTAGAGGATGCTCCCGCTGAACGGTCCCATGATGCGGGCGAAAGAGTTCACCGACTGCGAAAGCCCGAGAATCTGACCCTGCTTCTGCTTGTAGCTGTAGAGCGAGATCATGGAGAGATTGATGGGGGCAACAAGGCTTGTGCCGATGGCAAAGCAGAGCAGGATGAGGAGCCCGTAGGAGAAAAGCGTGTCCTGAGGGATAAACGGCACGAAAAAGACCCCGGCAAAGGTGAACAGATGGCCCCAGAGGAAAAGCCTGTGTTCGCCGAGTTTCCTGATGAGCTTTCCTATCAGTCCACCCTGTACGATGACCGAGAAAAAGCCTACATAGGCGAAAATGTAGCCGATCTGCTGGTCGGACGCCAGAAAATACTCCTTCCAGAGCAGGATGGAGGCAACCTGCATGTTGACGATGGCGAAGGTGAAGATGTAGTTGGCTATCATCAGCAGCGCAAGCGGCTTCGAACTGAAGGAGAGCTTCAGGCCGTCTATGTATTCGTCGGTTTTCGCTTTCAGAAAAGAGGTCGATCCCGCACCCTCCCCCCTTCGGGCGAACATGCTGAGCGCAAGTTTTTCGGCTTTTTTGTTGGATTCCGGCAGAAAGAAAACCGCGAGAATGAAATCGAGGAATATGAGGCCCGAAGCCACATACCCCACCATTTCGATGCCGTAGTTATGCTTGAGCAGCCCGCCGACAAGCGGCCCGATAATGAATCCTACGCCGAACGCGGCGCCGATCATGCCCATGGCGCCAGAGCGGCTTTTACTGTCGGTCACATCGGTAATGTAGGCCTGGGC
>RPRK01000560.1 GCA_003818495.1 Burkholderiales bacterium | reverse complement strand
TTGAACAACTGTGTCCAATTTCCAACACCACTAACGCCTATAATCGTCGGAAACTTTAGGCTCGAATTTGAAGGAATCGGATGTTTTCCAAATGGTGGCATTACGCACTGGCCCTGGTCGTCAGTCTCGGCCTGGTCGGCACGGCCTTGGCCGGGCTGGCGGCGGCGCTGATTTACCCCAATCTGCCGCCACTCGAAGCGCTGACCGACTATAAACCCAAACTGCCGTTGCGCGTCTTCACCGCCGACGGCGCCCTGATCGGTGAATTCGGCGAGGAGCGGCGCGCCTTCATTGCGATCGACCAAGTCCCGCAATACATGAAGCAGGCGATCATCGCCGCCGAGGACGAACGCTTCTACAGCCACGGCGGCGTGGACACGCTGGGCATCCTACGTGCCGCCGGCTCAAACCTGCTGTCGGGCGGCGCCAAGGAAGGCGCGTCGACCATTACCATGCAGGTAGCGCGCAATTTCTTTCTGTCGAACGAGAAAACGCTGACTCGCAAGTTGTCCGAAGCCATGCTGGCGATGAAGATCGAGCACAACCTGTCGAAGGACAAGATCCTCGAGTTGTACATCAATCAGATTTACCTCGGCCAGCGCGCCTACGGATTCGAGGCCGCAGCGCGCACCTATTTCGGCAAGCCGATGAAGGATCTGTCGCTAGCCGAATTTGCTATGCTGGCGGGATTGCCGAAAGCACCATCGCGCTACAACCCGGTAATCAACTTCCCGCGCGCCAAAGCGCGACAGGAATACGTGCTGAGGCGCATGCACACCCTCAAATTCATCGATGAGTCGACCCGACAGGCGGCCGTCCAGCAGAAACTGGTCATACGGCAATCACGCCAGCAGACCGACGTGTCCGCCGATTACGCCGCCGAAATGGTACGCCAGGCGCTGTTCGAGAAATACGGCGAATCAATCTATAGCTCGGGCTACAAAGCCGTCACCACGCTGCGCCGCTCGCAACAGGCTGCTGCCAACCTGGCCGTGTGGCGGGGCATTGCCGATTACGACCAGCGCCACGGCTACCGTGGACCGGAAAAACAAATCAGCCTGCCCGCCGACAAGGAACAGCGCGAAACCACCATCTCCAGCGCACTGGAAGAACTCGCCCCGGTCAGCGACATGCGCCCGGCCGTGGTCGTCAGTGCCGGCACGAAACTGATACGCGCACAATTGCACGACGGGACCGTAGTCGACATTTCCGGCAATTCCCTGAAATGGGTAGCGAACTGGGCTGTTGGAAAAAAGGGGCGGCAGCTCATACCAGGTGCGGTGGTACGCGTGCAAGCAAGCAACAAGCAGCAATGGCGACTGGTGCAGTTGCCCGAGATCGAGGCCGCGCTGGTTGCCCTGAACCCGAAAAACGGCGCCATAACCGCGCTGGTAGGCGGGTTTGATTTCAACCGCAACAAATTCAACCGCATAACGCAAGCGTGGCGGCAGCCTGGATCGAGCTTCAAGCCTTTTATTTATTCGGCCGCGCTGGAAAAAGGCTATACCCCGGCGACGCCGATCGCAAACGCGCCGCTAAGCTTGACCGCCGA
>RPRK01000559.1 GCA_003818495.1 Burkholderiales bacterium | reverse complement strand
CGGCTCCGTTCGGGATCGAGAGCCCTGCGGACGGTCGCATCCACAGCGCCGGTCTGGTGCTGGCGCAGGATATACTTGTTGAGTTCCTCATCCTTTTCGGCAAAAACGATGTACTCCTTCAGGAAGGCCAGCACCTGCGGGATGGCGCAGAAGCTCGTTACCTTGCCCTCCAGATGACCGGGAACGCTATTCTCTTGAAAGGAGGGCGGGTTTTCCAACCCGCCATTTTCTTCAACCGATGTCGGACTTTCCAGTCCGCCATTTTTCCCGAACAGCATTTCGCATTCGTAATAGAACGGCAGGCTGGAAATTGAATGTGATGGTGGACAGGAATGTCCTCTTTCCAAATCTGAATGTAATGGCGGTCCCGACGGGTCGGGACCGCCCCCCTTTGGATTATCCCGGATATACTCCGCAACCTTGAAAAAGTGCTTTTCGCTGCGAATCAGCCGATCCCAATACTCTTCCTGCCAGAGAGATCCAGTTTTCCCCAATTGTTTATTGATCTCCCGAGCGGTGAATCCCTTCCAGGATTTCACAATATCCGCCAGCGAATGAGCTGCAAAAGGTCTGAACAGGACATGCACATGATTCGGCATCACCACGAACGACGCCAACTGATACCGTTCCCCATCAAAATGTTTCAAGGCCTCCGCAACGATAGTTGCATTTGCCGGGTACTTCAGCAGGCACGAACCGCTCCCCTGGTCAAGCCATTCGTCAATCTGGCGCGAAAAACGTTCATGATACTCATCTTCTGTCTTTTCATCCCATGGCTCGGGATGTTGCGACAACCAGAACGACCGATCTTCCGTCCACTTTTCCAGTTTCACTTTGGGAAGAGAATCTCCAAGCCGCCACGTCACGAATACCCACACATCGTTCTGCTGCCAGTGCGGCAAACGATGGAGCTTCATGTCTATCTCTCGATCCGGGTCAAGAAAAGTAAAGGGGGGCGGGTTTTCCAACCCGCCATTTTTTTCAACGGAGGGCGGACATTCCTGTCCGCCATTCGAATTCGAATGTAATGGCAATGTTCCGCCATTTTCTTCAATGGAGGGTGGACATTCCTGTCCGCCATTTGAATTTGAATATAATGGCGGACAGGAATGTCCGCCCCCCTTTATCTTCCACTCGAAGATGTTCCGGCGCACGGTGTTCCATGTCGCCCCGTACGAAAAACCGATGGCGTCGGTAGCGGTAAAGAGCTGCTGCGATACGAACAGCTCGGGCGTCTCGCGGTGGTACCGGCGGATCTGGTCGATTCCCAGAGCAATCGCCTCGTCCTTGCTTGCGTTCTTGCACTCGATCACGAGAACCGGAATGCCGTTGACGAGAAAGACGATATCCTCCCTCGTGCCGTAATGGCCGTTATGATATGCCCACTCTTCGGTAACCTCGTACACGTTCCTTTCGGGATTGTCGTAATCGATCAGAATCAGATCGCGCTCGCGCTTCTCCTCATGATCGAAAAACTTGCCCCGGTTGCGCAGATGCTCCACGAATTCCCGGTTGCCGTAAATGTCGGCATGAAAATGCCGGAACTGCCCCAGT
>RPRK01000558.1 GCA_003818495.1 Burkholderiales bacterium | reverse complement strand
TTGTATTCCCGAAATCGTAGGATGTCCAAGTGCAGCAAGGTGGCTGGCAGTGGAGTTGCCGAGGCTTGTCTGAGCAATAGGATCAGGGCGTCTCGATTGCCGAGTCCAGTCAGAGTGTCTTGGTAGAAGAAGGCTTTTCTTTTGTGTTCCAGTTCTGGAAAGTCAAATTCGTTGGGGGTAACGATGTTGCCCATTTGAGTCAGGATGTTGAGGGAGAAGGTGGTGATTTCCAGATCCAATTTGCCCTTTTTGGCTTCTTCTTGCATGATGTGTTGTACTGTTTTGATCGAGAGGGCTTTTCGATAGACTCGTTCGCTACTGAGACTGTCAAAAACGTCGGCAACTGCTAGAATTCTAGAGCCTAAGGGAATTTCTTCGGCGTGTAAACCATCGGGATAACCTTTGCCACAAGGTTGTTCATGATGGTGTCGTACTAAGGTGACCAGGTCTTCAAAGTGGCCCATTTTGGAGACAATTTCTGCAGAGATGATGCTGTGTAATTTGACGATTTCATATTCTTCTACCGACAGTTTACCGGGTTTTAACAATACAGCGTCTGGAATACTAATTTTACCCACATCATGTAATAGGCCGGCAAAATAGAGTCTTTCTGCTTGTTGGCTGTTCATGCCTGAGGCAATTGCAATTTGTTGTGCATAAAGGGCCACTCTTCTGGAATGACCTTGAGTATACATGTCTCTCAATTCTATGACATTGACTAGGGAGTTAATCACAGTTAATATATTTTCACCTATCACAATTTTGTTATTTATTCCATAAGAATGAGGTTACCGATAAAATGAGATCGTTTGGGCAAATCAAAATAGTCAACCATCTCGTTTATTATTTGAAGTCTAAAGTGAGTTGAGGATTTTTGCAAATGAAAAAATAGGGCCTGACTTTAATGACGACTAGCGAGGGGGAGGGTGAGGTACGCAAAAGCCGATATTCCGTCTTTGTGCCCAATTTTACAGTCGAGTCGTTAAGGAAGTATTTAGTCCAGGTGGGACGGATATAAAGTAAGGAGAGTTAAAATGCTTTATTTTTCTGAGAAAAATCAGTACTGAATTTAGAGTTCTCGATTTGTAAAATAAAGTTGTCATTTGGGTAATAAACGTTTATATTTGAGGTTGACTTTTTCGCTCCAGTTGATAAATTTATCATGATAAAACAATTGTTAAAATCCCCTATTTGGCAAGATCAGTTGACTCACGAGTTTGAACAACTGTATTTTAGGCAGTTGTCCGCCTTTGTTGAATCCGAATATCAACAGGCTGTGGTTTATCCTGCTAAGGAACAGATTTTCTATGCTTTTGAACGGTGTTGTTTGGAGCAGGTGCAGGTGTTGATCTTGGGACAGGATCCTTATCATGCGCCAAAACAGGCGCATGGATTGTGCTTTTCAGTCCCCGAGGGTGTAAAAATACCGCCTTCTTTAAGGAATGTCTTTCAGGAAATTCAACAGGATGTGGGAGGTCCTTTACCGAAATCTGGGAATTTGGAACGTTGGGCTCAACAGGGGGTATTGTTGTTGAATTCCATTCTCACGGTGAGG
>RPRK01000557.1 GCA_003818495.1 Burkholderiales bacterium | reverse complement strand
TGAAAATGGCCGGTGTAGGGGGCGAGGAATTTGTCGAAACCAAATCTGTTTTCAGAAACATGAGAATCCGTCTGCCCTGGCTCTTTGCCAGTTGTATCGGCGGAATCATCGCCTCTTTTATTATCGGCAGTTTTCAGTCCGGACTGAGTAAAATTTCATATCTTGCGGCATTTATTCCGGTCATTATGGGAATGGGCGGAAATATCGGCATCCAATCTTCTACTATTGTAGTCAGGGGTCTTGCCACAGGGCGTATTCACATAAGGGATTTATGGTCGGTTGTCCTGAAAGAATTTTCCGTGGGACTGATGCTGGGTGTGACTTACGGTCTGCTGGTCTGCGGTGTGGCAGAAGTCCGCTACAGCAAAGCAATGCTCGCCGTGTCTGTAGGACTTGCGGTACTTTGTTCCATGTCTTTGGCAACCCTTTCAGGCTCGCTGATGCCCATGCTTTTTGCCAGAATAAATGTTGATCCCGCGGTGGCAACCGGTCCTTTTGTGACAACAGCAATTGATATCATCAGCGTTTTCTTTTATCTTCAGATTGCCACCTTTCTGATGGGGCTATGAAGACATTTTCCACCTCTGCCATTATGCTCCGAAGGGTTGAATTCGGAGAAAATGATCTGATCATAACTTTTTTTTCCTCAGACTACGGAAAGATTTCTGCCATTGCCAAATCTGCCAAAAAAAGTGTCAGACGCTTTCCGGGAATTCTCGAACTTTTCTCTGTTCTGGAAGTAGTCTGCACTCAGGGGAGAGGACTTCCGGTTTTGCAGGAAGCAGCATTGAAACAGCCCTTTATCGGAATCAGGTCCGATATAAGGAAAACCGCGTACGCGAGCTATTGGACAGAACTTGTCAATACATGGACAGAGGCAGAAGAGCAGCAGTTTCAGTTGTATCTTCTCTTTAATCATGTTCTCGGGGAATTGGATATCGGCTGCATTCTTCCGGAAATCCTGAGCATTCTGTTTCAGATGAGATTTATGACTATAGCCGGTTTTTATCCCAATCTGACGCATTGCGGAGTCTGCGGCATCGGTATTGAAAGTATGAAGCGGAATCGGGCAGTTTTTGATATTGTGAGGGGAGAGATATTCTGTGACAACTGTGTTTCAGCGGATTCGAAACGCGTCTTTCTTTCAAAAGGAACTGTCAAACAACTCCTGTGGGTGGAGCGGGGAGATATGCAGAAGGCGGGCAGAATCCGCTTCACCGGGCAGTCGTTAAGGGAGAGTCTTGAATTTTTGGAGACCTTTGTGCCGTATCATCTGGGAAAGACGCCGAGGAGTCTGGGCTTTCTGCGTCAGATACGCCAGACCTGTTTCGCTGCCGGAACTTCGAGGTGATTATGTCTGCACGTGAGCGCATTGCTCAGGCTGCCGAACGCTGGTTTTTGACAGAACCCCTGCTGTTTTCAGTCTGGACCACGCACAATCTTGTTGCTGAACCGAATATCCGTACCATAAGAGTACGCCGCGGCAGGATCGAATATAATCCTGATTTCATTAGCTCGCTTCACCGGCGTCACTTAGATATGGTCCTGCGCTGCGAAG
>RPRK01000556.1 GCA_003818495.1 Burkholderiales bacterium | reverse complement strand
CTCGAGAATTAAATGTGGTGCAGAGAATTGTACTATTACAATTTACTATACGATTGATACAAGTGACTTAAATACGGAGGAATGCGGACAATGGAATTTTAGTATGAGCATTGATTCAATTACCGATCCTTGTAATTATATCACTGACATTACAAATTTCAAATGGAAGAATATTAGCTTTCCTTCAGGATCTGTTTATGATACATATGGAGAAACAATGTATGGACAAAATGTTAGCTTCCATTTGCCTGATAAAGAATCTTACACAATTGAATTTAGCTTTACTGTAATTACCAACTGTGGTTCATTCACTTTTTCACGGAATTTTAATGTGGATCAAGAATACTTGGAAGTTCCTTGTGAAGGATGTACATCTTCGTTTTGCTATGAGCAGACATTTTGTTTTGGTCAAGCTCTAAATGAACCATTTTTTACCAGAGTAGATTGGATATTATTTTCTGGTAATCAACAGTTTATTGTATTTGGACCTGGTCATCAAAATTATAATGGTCCTTACTATTTTTATGGAGGAGGAGTTTGTCAGTTTACACCCAATATGCAAGATATGATCGATGACTTGAATGTATTTTTGGATAGCCAACATACAGGCCATGCAATATTAAAATATTATGACTCAAATGACCCCGGGTATAATGGCTGTAAGATCAGAATCCGGGTCAGGGAGTCTGATTTAATGATGGAATACATTCAAGCATATAGTGGAAGTTTTGATTTACCATGTCCTTCTGCTGAAGATCTTGATTCTACATGTAACTCAAACATTTATCCTTTGGAAGAATCGACTCTCTGTCAATCTAATGATCATACTATTAGAAATTTTGACCCAGCAATTATTCACCAAATCTTAGAAGATAAAAATAAAGAAGATTTTTACTCACCTGTTTTTGAAAATGAATTTTCAACTGTTATTAAGCCTAATGTTTCAAAAAATTCAATTGATATTAATATACAGAGTTTAAGCTTATCAAATTATTTGGTTGAGGTTATCGATCTATCTGGAAAACCCATTAATAGTCAATTTATTATTAAAGCTTATCAGAGTCAAAAAATTGATGTATCTGATTTACCATCTGGAATGTATTTAGTGAGAATTATTCAATTGGAAAGTGGAACAATTGAATTTGAAAGATTTTTTAAAATCTAATAATAATTATGGCAGGGGTCAAAGGCCTCTGCCTTAATTTATTTAAGAAAATATGAAAAATAAACTTCATAAAAATCCGATATTATTACTATTTGGTTTATATTTTCTTGTTTCAGATTTATCAGCCCAAATGATAAAACTATTACCAGATATTACACAAAGTGTAAGTAATTTTGGGCAATTTGTTGATGTTAGTGATGGTAAGATTTTGGTTTCAGAAAAGTATGTAAAAAACAATACAAATATTTATACTAAATTTTACAAAAAAGAATCAGGTAATATTCAATTATTGCAAATGATTCCTGAGACATACGTGGATTTTAATCTGGATGGAACAGAATCAGCAAATGACTTTATTTTTCCATCAATGGAAAAAAAGCTTCTACTGTATCTAGATT
>RPRK01000555.1 GCA_003818495.1 Burkholderiales bacterium | reverse complement strand
TGAGCGTTGCGGCGAATTGGGATATTAAGCTTCTCGATGGACTGGCCTGCATCCCCGAGGTGGTTTCAGTCTATGCCAAGCTGCCGTATGACCTTGTGGGTGGCGGCAGGGCCGGCTCGGTACTTCCTTCAGTTGATCTTGCGGCAGCCGCTGTCTATATCCGGGAAGCACACAAACGCGGCTTGTTATTCAGCTATTTGCTCAATGCTCCGTGTCTGGGTAATCTTGAGCAGACGCAGGAGGGCAAAGAACGCCTTCTCGAATTTGTCGGACAATTGGTTGAGCTGGGTGTTGATAATGTGTCGATCTCGAATTTGGCGCTTGTTGCCCTCGTGCGACGCAATTATCCGAAACTGAGTATCCGGGGAAGTGTGCTCAGCTGGCCGACCAATCTGCCCAGGCTGAAGTATCAGGAATCTCTGGGTGTTGATCCGCTGATTTTGCCCTACAGTGAATTTAACCGCAATTTCCCGGCTCTTGAGCACATCAGCTCCAGGCTCTCGTGCGGCATTGTTCTTTTTACCAATATAGCCTGTCTCTATCATTGTCATTACCTTGCCGAGCATGCCTGCAGCGTGGGACATGCTTCCCAGGAGAAACAAAACGGTCCCGGGAAACACGCCATGCTTGATTTTTATCTGTGGCAGTGTACCCGGCGCAGATTGTTGCAGCCCGAGCTGTTCCTTTCGAGTCGCTGGATTCGTCCGGAGGATGTGCACATGTATGAGGCTCTGGGTGTTCAGGAGTTTAAGATCATCGACCGGTCGCGCTCAACCGCATGGCTTCTGCGTGCCACACAGGCGTATGCTTCCCGGCGTTACGATGGGAACCTGCTTGATATTCTCTCCATTGAAATGCTTGGAGATCCGGATGGATTTAATGCGTGCATTGATGCGCAGAGCCATGAAAGCCTGCTGGAACTCGACAGGGAAGAGCGTCGTTTGCGACTGCGCATGTTCGGGTTGAGACAGAGGCTGCTGGCGCTTGACATCATGATCGATAATGCGGAATTGTCGGGGTTTCTGGAAGGTTTTCTCAAAATACGCTGCGAGGAGAATTTCTGCGAGGACTGTCGCTATTGCCATCGCTACGCCGCGCGCGCTGTGCGCTACGATCGGGATGAAGCAGAGGCCCTTGTGGCTGAAATAGACAAGCTTGTTGGTGATCTCATGACAGCAAACGGGTAAACCCCGCTTTTTTGTCTTTCCAGGTAGCCTGCATTCTCAGCTTTTTATAATTTTCAGCGTGCGTTTTGCATCCCTGAGCGTGCGGGTGTGTGAAAGCGCAGCCGTGTTGACAGCAACGGACTTTTTGACTATAGTTATGAAAATTTGTACCACCCATCATTGAGCCCTGCACAGCATGTTTAAAATGCTTTTCCGAGATGCTCTTGAAAAAATCGCGCGCATCAAGACAGTCCAGCGCATCATTCAAGAGGACCTTGACGTAAGCTGCCTCAAGCGCAGGCCAACGCGAACGGAGCAGCTCGGTATTTTTCTTGTGCTGTTCAGTTATGTTATGGGCTGGCCGGCGGTTGCTTTTTTCGGATTTCTGTCCGTGTACT
>RPRK01000554.1 GCA_003818495.1 Burkholderiales bacterium | reverse complement strand
TATAAAATGAAATGGTTGTAAGATTGGTTGTTTTTTCTTCTATTCTTTCTTATCTTCTTTCTTCTTAAACAACTTCTTCTTTTCTTCTTTCTTTTCTTCCTTCTTCTCTTCTTTTACAGGTTCTGCGGCTGGCTTCGGCTCTTTTGGCTTGTCTTGTTTCTTTTCTTGTTTCTTTTCTTCTTTCTTATCGTCTTTTTTCTTGAAATCAAAATTTACGTCAGGTGCCTGGTCGCTTCCTTCTTTCGCTTTAAAATATTCTTTTGTTTTAAAACCGAATAATTTTGCAGTTATTACTGTTGGGAATGACCTTGCTGTTGAATTAAATAACTGAACTGCCTCATTGAATTTTTTCCTTTCAACCGAAATCCTGTTTTCTGTTCCTTCACGCTGTGCCTGTAATGTCAGGAAATTTTCATTCGATTTTATCTGAGGATAGTTCTCTGTTACCATTAACAAACGTGATATTGCACTTGATAACTGGTCCTGTGCTTTCTGAAATTTCTCAAATTTCTCAGGGTCGCTTAAATCGTCTGCTGAAATTTTTGTTTGTCCTACTCTTGAACGTGCATCCGTTACTTCCGTTAATACTGATTTCTCAAAGTCCGCGGCTCCTTCAACTGTTTTCACAAGGTTTGGAATTAAATCCATTCTTCTCTGGTACTGGTTTTCAACCTGTGCCCAGGCTTGCTTAACATTTTCTTCCTCGCTTACGAGTGTATTATATCCGCATCCATAAAGAGAAACGGAAATCATGGCTAATATAAATAACAATAAAAAGTTCTTCTTCATTTTTATTAATTTTAATTTATCTTACAAAAATACATTTTTTTTAACTTTAAAAAACTACAGATTTTTGAATATATATGGCATAGTAATAAGTAATTGATAATAAGAACTTAAGATTCTTTTTTTCGTTTTATTTTCGTATATTGCATATTATTTAAAAATTAAAAATTAAAATATAAAAATGTCAAATAAAGTTCCTATTACGGTAGCACACGGAGACGGAATCGGTCCCGAGATAATGGATGCTACATTGAAAATAATATTAGCGGCAGGTGCTCAGTTAGAGATAGATACTATTGAAATCGGTGAAAAAGTATATTTAAGAGGAAACTCAGCGGGAATTGAACCGGGCGCATGGGATTCACTGAGAAGAACCAAAGTGTTCCTGAAAGCACCCATAACTACCCCGCAAGGAGGCGGTTATAAGAGCTTAAATGTAACAACAAGGAAGACACTCGGGCTATATGCTAATGTCAGACCTTGTATTTCATATCATCCGTTTGTAAAAACATTGCATCCAAAGATGGATATAGTAATTATCAGGGAAAATGAAGAAGATTTGTATGCGGGAATAGAGCACAGGCAAACAGATGAGGTATATCAATGTTTAAAATTAATAACAAGACCGGGTTCGGAAAAAATTATCAGATATGCATTTGAATTTGCAAGAGCAAACGGCAGGAAAAAAGTAACATGTTTTGTAAAAGATAACATAATGAAACTTACTGACGGATTGTTTCATAAAGTTTTTGATGAGATAGCGGCAGAATATCCGGACAT
>RPRK01000553.1 GCA_003818495.1 Burkholderiales bacterium | reverse complement strand
TTCCAATCACAGTTGCTGCTACATACTCATGTTGGGGATTGGAACGGGCAAAATCCAACAGTGCGTATAATACTTGTGATTCACTCAATTTTTCTTGTAATTCGATTATTTGACTTTGAAGTTGAGAGACCTGTACTTCGAGTTCGGAATTTCTCACCTGAAGACTGGCAATATCACGTGGTGCAGTAAAGTAATCTTTGAAGGCCAAGAACCGCATAGATAACCAACTTTGTGATGAAATCAAAGGAGTTAGCGAAAAGTTGTACAGGGATTCCAGGTAACCACCTATTGATAATAAGAAAATACCCACTATCATCAGGATGATTAAAAACGTTCGCAGGTTTCCTGTGCTAAAAAGCTTCTTCATAGTTGTTTACTACAGGGAACTGGCTTTGGATTTTCGTTAAAAACACCATAACCTAAGGATTAATCTTACTGTAAGGGTCCCGTTCAATACCGACCAAGAATGAACTATAAAGATCCATATTGTCAAAAATCAATCCGCAACCTCTGGCCACACAAGTCATTGGATCTTTGGCTACCCAAACCCTTACTTTGAGTTCACTTGCCAACCTGTCAGCAAGTCCCAATAATTGGGAGCTTCCACCAGCCAGGCATATCCCATTATCCATCAAGTCAGCTAATATTTCTGGAGGTGATTCATCTAATGCATCCCGTATGGTTTCAGATATCACTTGCACAGAGGAGGAAATTGCCTCACGGATTTCGACCGAAGATATTTCTATGGATTCCGGAAGACCAGAGATCAAATTGCGACCTCTAACTTCCATAATCTTTTCTTCTTTCAGGGGAAATGCAGAACCGATGTTGATCTTGACCCGCTCAGCCATCTGCTCGCCAATAAACAAGTTGTATTTGCTTCGGATATACTCAATAATTTCCTGATCCAGTTCATCTCCAGCGACCCGTAATGAACGCGATACAACAACACCACCCATAGAAATAATTGCAACTTCTGTTGTACCACCGCCAATATCTACAATCATATTTCCAGTTACATCGTGAGTAGGTAATCCAGCTCCTATTGCTGCTGCTGCAGGTTCATGGACCATATAGGCTACCCTTGCCCCTGCTGACATGGCGGCATCGTAAACTGCCCGTTTTTCTACTTCAGTAGCACCAGAAGGAATGCCAACAATAACTCTTGGTCGAGGTAGGGGAACAATACTTTGCTGATGTGCTTTGCCAATAAAATATTCAAGCATTGCTTGGGTAATGTCATACTCAGAGATCACACCATCCCTAAGTGGCCTTAAAGTTACTATATTTATTGGTGCACGACCAACCATAGCCTTAGCTTGAGCTCCAATGGCAACTGGTATACGGGTACGTTTGTCAATCGCTACCCATGAAGGTTCATTTATAACAATACCTTTTCCCCTGACATTGACAAGCGTATTGGCAGTTCCCAGGTCAATTCCTATATCAAGGGAAAATAATCCTAGTAACCAATTTATTGGATTGAAGGCCAAATCGTTCTCCAGATAATTTTGTGATTTTTCTTCATTATATTCTTAACAACCGACCGAAATTATACCATACAGAGCCATT
>RPRK01000552.1 GCA_003818495.1 Burkholderiales bacterium | reverse complement strand
GGTGGATTACGCTGCGCTAATCCACCCTACGAAATCGGCTACGGAAGCTATCTTTCGTAACAGGATAAAACATCGTTAATTAACTGCTTGCCCAGATAATCCGCAATGGCCCGGTCGTAATCGGCCGTATGGGCAAAGGCTTTTTTTGCCAGGCGGAACCGGGTTTCAAGGGTGGTCGCGCCGTTGTTCTTTGTGAGTTCCTCTATGATGGCGCTGTAATCTCCGGGGTCCACCACGGCCGCGACCCGCAGGAAATTTTTGGCCGAGGCCCGGAGCATACACGGCCCGCCGATATCGATATTGCCCCGGGCCATTTCCGGGGTGACGCCGGTTTGCCGAATCGTCTCCTCAAATGGGTAGAGATTGACTACGGTCATGTCAATGGGCCGTGCGCCGGTGCGGGAGAGATCGTTTTGATGGGCGTCATTATAAGTTTCCGTGAGCAGGCCCAGATAGATTTTAAAATCCAGGGTTTTGACAAGTCCACCTTTGGTTTCCGGCTGGCCCGTGTAATCCGATACCTGGGTGAGAACGCCATCATTCTGATTTCCGAGGATATCTTTAATCCGGCCGAAGGTGCCGCCCGTGGATAAAATCCGGATGCCGGGATTGATTTTCAGAAGCTCCGGAACAAAGGTTTCCAGTCCGGATTTGTCTGAAACACTGATTAAAACGGTTTTGACAGCGACGCAGCCATCGATTTTTTCTACAAAATTAATTCCCATAAGCGTGATGTTTACCGGATGATTTTATCCGATAGTCCTCCTATGATTGGGGGTTGACTGAAAGCTTTCAGATTCTGAATCATTACATACCAGAGGCCCGCTTAAAATAAAATTTTTTTTGCTTTTAAGATGAAACAAATCCCCCGACGGCTCAACAATACGAAAAACTTTTCCTTTTTATCGGCGGTTGGGGTATGGTTGCCATTTATAATGCCGAATGAACTTTAAACCAAAGGAGAATGGCTTTGCGTGTAACTTTTTATGGCGCTGTCAGGGAAGTGACCGGGTCCATGCATATGATCACTAACGGTCAGGACAATATTCTTCTGGACTGCGGAATGTATCAGGGCAGGCGAAGGGAAGCGGACCGCAAGAACCGAACGTTGCCTTTTGATCCGGCCATCATTACCAATGTGATTCTTTCCCACGCCCATATCGATCATTCCGGCAGGCTGCCGCTTTTAACCAGCGATGGGTTTGCCGGGCAGATCATCACCACCCGGGCCACCCAGGACGCCTGCGCCTATATGCTGCCGGACAGCGCCCATATCCAGGAATCCGACGCCGCCTACTTGAATTATAAAGTGGTGCGTCATGTTTTATCTAAAATAAAAACCGGCCCGGGACGGCCGAAAAGCGCGGCCAGCCGGGGAAGAGAAATCGAGGCCTTGCTGAAAAAGGGCAAAAACCGGTTAAATATCGAGGCCATTAATGAACTGGCCGCCGACTATCATCTGGAAGCGGTCTCGCCCCTTTACACTACGGCGGACGCCGACCACGCCTTGACGTTTTTCGAGGGCGTTCCCTATGGGACCCCGGTGGCCCCGGGAAAGGACTGCACCTGCACT
>RPRK01000551.1 GCA_003818495.1 Burkholderiales bacterium | reverse complement strand
TGCTATCCATGAAGTTTCCTAATGTCAATTTAGATGCCTATCGTACTAACATAGACAACGCCGCTGAAGATGCCATATTACGATATAGTGCACGCGTATTGACCGCCAATAGCATCGAAGAAGTCTTCTATGATGACGCTCATTTAGGGTAGGGCATCGCGCTCGTGACAACGGTGATAGATCAATCTGATACTTTTTACCAGTTACCAGCTTTTCTATCCGCTTGATCCGAAATATCTCTTGCACTCATTGTGATAGCCTGTCAACTTGGGCTATCCTAAACGTCAGGGCAATCGCATTAAAAACATCTTGACAAAATTATAAATAACAAGTATCAGTCAACGATTTGGTGTTGATTATGCAGATACAGTCCACAAGCCGTCACTCAATGATCACTGATTACTTTTCTTCGATTGAAGATCCAAGATTGAATCGTCGCAAACGACATAAGCTCGGTGACATTTTCTTCATGGCATTGTGCGCCATTACGTGCGGAGCAGATACTTGGACAGGAATAGCGCTGTTTGCAAAAACCAAACAAAAATGGTTTACTCAAGTGCTGGAATTGACAGATGAGACTCCATCCCATGACACTTTTGCGCGGGTATTTAGCCTGATTAAACCAGAGCAATTTAATGTCTGTTTTAGTCGTTGGGCAAACGATTTATCAACGACACAAGATAGAAAAATAATAGCGATAGACGGTAAATGTTTACGTTCAAGCTTGGATCGTGCGGCAAAAAAATCAGCGATTTACATGGTCAGCGCGTATGAGGTAGAAGGTCAGTTAGTACTGGGGCAGCAAAAGGTAGATGAGAAGTCTAATGAGATTACAGCAATACCTAAGTTACTGAATAATATTGATATATCAGGTTCGGTGATTACCTTGGATGCCATGGGATGTCAAAAGGATATTGCTCAACAAATTGTGGATAAAGAGGCAGATTACTTCTTGTCGCTCAAAGGCAATCAAGGTAATTTACATGAGTTTGTGAAATTATTTTTTGAGTCAGAGAATACGAGCCCTGTTACGGGACATACCAGCTATGATGCAGAGCATGGACGGTATGAAACGCGCAAAGTAAGAGCGACGGATGATATTGACTGGTTAAAAAAGGTACATCCTGAATGGGCAAAGTTAACCAGCATTATTGCTGTAACTTCTGAGCGAGAAGTTAGAGAAAAAATCAGTGAAGAAACGCGTTATTTCATTAGCAGTTTAGCGGTTGATGATGTCAAATATTTAGGGCATGTGGCAAGATCACATTGGGCAATAGAGAATAATTTGCACTGGGTTTTAGACAATAGTTTTAACGAAGATCATCAAAGAATGCGTATCGGTTATAGCGATGCGAATATGGCAGTTATGCGCCACATAACCCTTAATATGCTTAAATTGGATAAAACAAATAAGGCAGGGATAAAAAATAAGCGCTTATTAGCGGGTTGGGATGAAGATTATTTGTTGCGAATCATTACGGGTCATATAAGAAATACAAAGGACTCGGATTAATTTCTTATAAATCAACACTTTTTTAATGCGATTGCCCTAGCTTTTTGCCTACTCGACGGGGAC
>RPRK01000550.1 GCA_003818495.1 Burkholderiales bacterium | reverse complement strand
GGTATTTCGGGCAACCGCTCGCGGGGGGTGCATTCTGCGGATTTCCGGAGAAGACTTGCAGTCAATGATCTTCTCTCCCTGTCGGCTTTCCGCCGGATGCTTGTCCCGGTCTCAGCGTTTGCAGGTGGGCGATATAGGACTCGAACCTACGACCTTCGCGATGTCAACGCGACGCTCTAACCAACTGAGCTAACCGCCCGAACGTGTTGAACATTATACCGCATCCCGCCTCTGTTTGGCAATAGTTTTATTGCCAATTCGCAGGGCTTTCACAATGTCAAAAGCCCTGGTGCGCAGAGGGAGAAGGGCCACTAGACCACATATTCGGTGCGGTGGATGACTTCCTGTTTTAGCTCAGGAGACAGCCAATTGAAATAGGTGGAATATCCCCCAATCCGGACAATCAAATTCTCGTGCAGTTCGGGGTGCTCCAGCGCATCCAACAGCTCCACCCGGTCAAAGACCGAGATCTGGAGCTGCATGCCGCCCAGCTTGAAATAAGTCTCTATCAACGCGCGAACGTGCTGCCGGCTCTCTTTTTGGGCGATGGTCTGCCTGGAAAAGCTCATATTCAGAACCGGCGTACCCGCGACCAGGCGCTGCGGCAGGCGGGCAACGCTCTTGAGCATCGCGGTTGGACCGCTGATGTCGCGCCCCTGGACCGGCCCGGTGGAATCGGAGAGGGGCTGGAAGGCGCGGCGGCCGTCGGGGGTCGCGCCCACCTGGCGGCCGGCCGACGCAAATGTCTCAAACATGATGTGGGCCGGAAGGAATTTTCCGCCCCGCTGGCAGTCCTGGGCCATGATTTCGCGGTAAACGAAACCGCCGATCTCCGCCGCGAGGTCGTCCACGGATTGAATATCGTTGCCAAATTTGGCACAGTGGAGCAGCCTCTGGCGCAGGGCTTCGCTGCCGGTAAAATCCCGCCGGAGGGCAGCCAACAGCTCCCCCGGGGAGATCTCCGCCTGTGTGAAAACAACCTCGCGCAAAGCTTCCAGGGAATCCGCCACGTTGGCCAGCCCGGCCACATTCAGCACAGACCAGTTGTAGCGCGCGCCGCCGGCATTGAAATCCTGTCCCCGATCGATGCAGTCATCCATCAGCAGGCTGCGCACGGGCTGCGGGCGATGGCGCGCCCGCGCGGCGAAATAGGCGTTCAGTTCAGCGGCAACCTCACGGATAACGGCGCTGAGGTCGGCTTTAAACGCCTGGAGCACTTCGATAAAAGTGATCCCGGGGTTACCCAAGACGCGGTCTAAAGTCTGGGACAGGATCAATGGGAGGTTGAAACCAGCGTCGAGCGAGCCCACATTACTGCAGCCGTGAAGCATGGTTTCAGTGCAGCCGCCGCCGTTCCACAGGACGATATCCTCCGCGCGAATGCCCAACCCGGATTCACTCAGCGCAGCGAGATAACCAGGTTCATTGTAGAAAGCCGGCTGACCACAACCGGTCGCGAGCGCATCCCAGGAAAGATCCCAGATCTGCTCCGGCATATCCGGACGCACGCGCAGTTCGAGACTGGGGCGGTATTGATGATGGGACGCCGCCAGGCAGAGTTCGGTCAGCTCCTGGTAG
>RPRK01000549.1 GCA_003818495.1 Burkholderiales bacterium | reverse complement strand
TAATTCCTGCAGTCTATCAATCGCTTTTTTAAGATCTGACTTGAGCTGTTCATTCTCTCTTTGTAAATAACCTACCTCACTTGTGGAACTTCCATATTTATCCATTACATATAAGACAATACTTTCTAGCGTTGACTCTTCATCTGTGCTATATTTTTTTAAACAACTTACATCTAATTCGTTATTTTCAAAAAGCATATCTATCTTATTGGGAGTCATATAAAAATTCACAGGACTATTTGGACCCGATGTGTTAATCGCAGGAGAAGAACCGCCATATGTCTTAAATTCATTCTTTGGTGCCTCTTTTTGCGAATTAAAAAGGTTACTGAAAAAATCGACTTTAGGTAAAACAAATATCCCTGAAGCGATTAATAATACCAATCCTATAAGAAGGAGATCCCAGTATTTTTTCCAATTTTGACGTATCCATAGAATATTTTGCAAAATTTCTGGAGGTTTGGGTTCGACAATTACCCTCGTATCTTCCTTTAACTTCTTATTATCAGAAAAGGCCCAATCTCTTATTTCTTTTACAATAGATTTAAGCAAGGATTCTTCAGAATTAAGATATTTCTGGTAAGCTTCTTCTCTTGCGCTATTTGAAACCGTTCCAGCTACAAAAACTGCAAAGAAAAATGATTCGAAATTCTTCTTATGTGAACCTCCATCATCTAAAAATATCTTCTCTAATGCGATTCCTGTATTATAACGCCATTCCATTGCCTTCTGAGAATCATGTGGTAGAGTCCTTAATAATGTAATTTGACTCAACAAATCCTCCAGTATTTTAATTGCTTGTTCCTTTTTCATATTTACTGATTCTCTTGAATATCCTTTTTGGTTTAAATCTCCATATATTCGTGGCGGTCTTCGAAGGCGCGTTTTTCCTTTGTTTCGCCCCAGAAGACCTCGTAATTGCGATTTGAATTAAAAGGCGGGTCGATATAAATGAGGTCAACGCAGCAAGCGGGGAATTTTTTGAGCTGGTCGAGGTTATCGCCGCAATAAATAACGCGGGTATCGACCAAAGATGAGGGTTTGCCCGATTGAACCGCCGGTTTTTCTTTTTCCTCTTTTTTCTTAGCCATAGCGATAATAATGTAAAACCACAGGGGAGAATTTTCAAGAGAAAGTTTCGATACTCGATGCTGGATCCCCGCCGGCGAGGAGGTCTCATCTTGATTTTTATAAGCTTTCTGTGTATAATGGTTATATAAGAAAACCATTGTAGTAGAAGGTCGCTAAAATGAGAGTAATGTCTTTTTCCGCAATAGTATCAGCCGGTATTTTTTTCTTTGCCTCCGCGGCAATCGCAGCAGTAAGACACGTGCCGGGGGAATACGCCACAATACAGTCGGCGATAAACGCAGCAAGTAACGGCGATACCGTTATTGTAGCCGACGGAAATTATACGGGGGAGGGCAACAGGAACATCACTTTTGGGGGCAAAGCGATTACTGTTAAAAGCGAAAACGGTTCCCGTAACTGCATTATTGACTGTGAGGCAAGCAGGGAATCGCCGAGATGCGGTTTTGATTTCAATAATAGTGAAAGCAGGAGTTCGGTCCTGGAGGGTTTT
>RPRK01000548.1 GCA_003818495.1 Burkholderiales bacterium | reverse complement strand
GTCCGGTCCCATCGAGGACTGCCGCTGGTTCCTACGGCTGAAATCTGGGGCGGTAGCAAGTCGGGCGGTGGTGGCATTTATTTTCACATAATTAACGCTGATGCTTGCTGAAATTGCCGAGAAAGTTGAGCAACGAGAAAAGTTTGAAGAGTCCTTGTCGCGCATTCCGCTTAAGTGGCGGGGTGCAATCGTTGATGTTTTTGAAACGTTTGAGATTGTCAAGCAAGGGCTTTTATTGATCGACATTGACGATCCATTTGTCTTGACGGAGGCCGTGCGCATGACTATTGAACGCCACGACAACAGCAGCGAAGGTGATGAGAGGCTGGTCGATGAGATGGGCTAATACTGGCCAAGGCAGGTCTCTGGCGACTCCTGGCACGTCAGGCGTCTGCCCAGCATGTAACGGATCAGTACTGGCCAAGTGCGGCGAAATCGTCTCCTGGCATTGGGCGCACAAGGCCAAAGACTGCGACCCCTGGTCAGAACCTGAATCAGAGTGGCACCGTGGATGGAAGGCAAAGTTTCCACCGCGTTGGCAAGAATGCACAATCGGGCGACACAGGGCTGACGTTGTTACCCCGATTGGGGTAGTTGAGTTTCAACGATCGTTCCTGTCAATGGACGATGTTAGGGAACGAGAGAGCTTTTACGCTGGGCTTACTTGGGTTGTCGACGCTTCAACCTGGGCGCTGCAACGGCAAAAACGCAGTTGGATTAATCAAGACCTGAAAACTCAAAAGTTTCAATGGAGCAGGCCTCGCAAGATTTGGATAAGCGCATCAAGGCCTGTTTATCTTGATACTGGATCAGGCTGCAATCATCTTTTTCGGCTTCAAAGTGTCTCAATTAAAAGTGGCACAACTTTTGCGATTACTCAGCCAATGCACAAGTCAGACTTTTTGAGAATGTGCTACGGGCTGCCGCTTGAACTGCCTCCTTTATTGCCGGAGCGCAGCTCCTTTGATCGGCATCAGGAAGCCATGCGGCGCCGCCTTGAAGTGATGACTGCGGCCAAACTCAAGGATCGGCAATTCTTGGCGGGCTTGCCTTTATTTGATGCGGAACCAGCATGACCCTCAACCTTCGCCCCCGCCAACTCCAAGCCCTAGCCGATCTACGCCAGGCGTACGCCTCAGGGGCACGGGCGCCGATCCTGGTTGCGCCGACCGGTTTTGGTAAGACCGCGACGGCTGCCGAAATCGTCCGCCAGGCCGTCGCCAAGGGCAAGCGCGTGTGGTTCCTGGCGCACCTCAAGGAGATCCTGGATGACACCAGCGCCAGGCTCACAGCTGCAGGCATCAGCCACGGCCAGATCAGGGCGGGCAGGTCGGCGGACTATTCCGTGGCGGTGCAGGTGGTTGGTGTCGCTACAGCCGCGCGCCGAACAGGCCTGCCACGGCCTGACCTGATCATCATTGACGAGGCGCACTTAAGCGTCGCCAACAGTTACCGCCAGGTAATCGCCGCTGCTGGCTCGCCGTTGCTGCTGGGCCTGACGGGCACACCACAGCGGCTAGATGGTCGGGGCCTGCGTGAGGTGTTCGATCTGATCGTGCCGACCTGCAGCACGGCTGAGTTGAT
>RPRK01000547.1 GCA_003818495.1 Burkholderiales bacterium | reverse complement strand
GGGGCATTTGTAATTAATTTAATTGTCTCTTGTGTGGCTGTGTATCTTGGGTCATCTAAAATACAAGGGATTCGAATCTGTAAATAAGTATTCCTGTTGCCTTGTCGATTAAACTCTCGTCAGTGCCTTTGTAACTATCCTCGCCAGTCTCTAAGTTTTTGCGCGTTATTGGTGTTGTTACTTTCCATACAGGTATCGGATTGTTTGATAGAGAAAATATATCTCCTGCGTCGCTGCTGATACTTTTTCCGAAATACACTGTTTTACTGCTTTGTTCGCCTTGTGTGTTCTTTATGAATTCGCCAGTGTAAATATTTACTTGATAGCCCCATTCTTCTGGTGTATAGGCGGAGCAATCTCCAAACAACGTTTGATATGCGCTGGATGACAGAATTTCAACAACTTCTTCATCTATGGTTCTCGTAATTCTATGAGTGTTGGTTTGTATGCAAGTGCGCGTTATTTCTTTATCATAAAACGTCGATATCTTAGTTGTGGTTATTCTATAGTAATTGCTTGGAATTACCCTGAATTCTGGAGTAGGTGTAAAAGTGGGAGATGAAATAGCTGTTAAAGTTGGAGTGAAGGTAGATTCAGAAAATCCAAAGTCAAATGACCTTTTACATGCTAAGAAAGGAAGAATAAAAAAGAAGAGAAGGATGATGCTTTTTTTCTTGGACATAGGTTATCTCCAAAAAGCACAACATTCATTGTGTAAACCGCCCAACTAGGGTATCTACAGCGTACATGCTGTAGAAGCCTTTATATTTTCTTATTATACGCCTCTCCAGTTAAAAAGGCACACGGCAGAACTGGTGGTTCTGCCGTGCTAACGACCTGCTGCCCTCAACAGGTAATTCACTAATAAAAAAAACTATTTTTTCTTCAAATACTCATCGATCGCAAGCCCAGCTTTTCGCCCGCCAACCATGGCTGTGACCACGAGGTCGGGTCCGGTTACACAGTCGCCGCCGGAGAAAACGCCTTCACGGCTGGTAACGCCGGTGGCTTTATTCTTGACGGTGATCAAACCCCAATCGTGAACTTCAAGGTCGGGCGTGGTCTTGCCGAGGATCGGGTCGGGCCAGTAGCCAAGCGCAAGAATGGCAGTGTCTGCTGCGATGCTGAAGTTCGAGGCTTCCACCGGGACGGGTTTACGGCGTCCCTTTGCATCCGGTTCGCCGAGTTTCATTTCGATACATTCCACAGCGGCGAGTTTTCCGTCTGCACCGGCGATGAATTTGACCGGCTGGGTCAGGAAGCGGTACTTGGCTCCCTCTTCACGCGCCATGTTCCGGTCCTTCTTTCCGCCCGGCATTTCTTTTTCAGTGCGGCGATATAAACAAGTTACTTCTTCGGAACCGAGACGTAACGCAGTACGCAAGCAGTCTGAAGCCGTGTCGCCGCCGCCGATCACCACAACGCGCTTGCCCACTTGCAAAGGTTCACGCATAGTTTCAGGCAGTTGATTCGTCGGCACGTTCCCGCGGATCAGGAAATCGGTCGCTTCGTAAACGCCGGGCAGGTCGGTGCCGGGCGTATCTTCCATCTTTGCATCGATCTCTGAGCCAACGCCAATGAAGATAGCG
>RPRK01000546.1 GCA_003818495.1 Burkholderiales bacterium | reverse complement strand
GCGCACAGGGCCACCGCCTCGTTCGCCTCGTCGATCGCGCGGCCCATCGGCAGGAAGCCGTGGATCATCCGCTCGAAGCTCACCAGCGTCGCGCGACAGCCCGACTCGGTCAGGCGCTGCGCGTACTGCACGCCCTCGTCGCGCAGCGGGTCGTAGCCGGCGACCAGCACCAGCGCGGGCGGCAGGCCGGCGAGGCTCGGGGCCAGCAGCGGCGAGGCGCGCCAGTCGACGTCGTGCTTCGCATCGTCGATGTAGTGGTCGTGGTAGTAGCGCATCGAATCGGCGGTCAGCAGGTAGCCCTGCGCGTTCGTGGTGTGCGAGGGCGCGATGCGGCGCTGGTCGGTGGCGGGGTAGATCAGCAGCTGGTAGGCGATCGGCAGGTCGCCGGCATCGCGCGCGGCGAGCGCGACGACGGCGGCGAGGTTGCCGCCGGCGCTGTCGCCGCCGACCGCGATCCGCGCGCCGTCGACGCCGAGCGTGGCGGCATGGTCGCGGACCCAGCGCGTGGCCGCGAGGCAGTCGTCGACCGCCGCGGGGAAGCGGTGCTCCGGGCCCATCCGGTAGTCGACCGAGACGACGGCGCAGCCGGCGCCGAGCGCGAGCTCGCGGCACAGCACGTCGTGGGTGTCGAGGTCGCCGATCACCCAGCCGCCGCCGTGGAAGTACACGAGCACCGGCAGCGCGGGCCCGCCGTCGACCGGCCGGTACAGGCGCACCGGGATCGGGCCCGCCGGTCCGGCGGCCGTCAGGTCGCGCACCACCGGCAGTTCGGGCGCGTCGGGCTGGGTGAAGCGGCGGCGCTCGACGTAGAAGCGGCGGGCGTCGACGGGGCTGAGCGTGTGGGTGGGCGGGATGCCGCTCTTCTCGATCAGATCGAGCAGGGCACGGGCCTGGGGGTGCAGCATGGGGAGTCTCCGGAAAGGTCGCGGTCGATGCGCGGCGTCGTCGCCCGATTCTAAGCCGGGCCCTGGGTGCGATTCAGCCGAGCGCCCCGAGCAGGGCCAGCACCACCCCGGCGGTCACCAGCAGCAGGCCGAGCACCTCGTGCGACTTCGTCGGCTCGCGCAGCATCAGGCGCGAGAAGCCTAGCGTGAACAGCACCTCGACCTGCCCGACGACGCGCACCAGCGCGACCGGCGCGGTCGCGAAGCCGGTGAACCAGCAGGCCGAGCCGAGCGCGGCCAGCAGGCCGACCTGGCCCGAGGCGCGCCAGGTGGCGGCGACCCGGCCCCAGGTCTTCGGCTCGCGCACGGCGACATAGGTGCCGAGCATCGCCGTCTGCAGCACCAGCACGACCAGCAGCGTGACCAGCGCCTCGGCGACCGGATCGGGCATCGTCAGGTGCAGGGTGGCGCGCTTGACCATCACGCCGGTCAGCGAGAACAGCGCGCCGGTGCCCAGGCCGCAGAGGGCGGCCGGCTGCACCAGCGAGGTCGCGATCTCGCGCGGCGACAGCTTCCTGCCGCCGAGCGCGAGCGCGAGCACGCCGGCCACGCCGACGCAGATGCCCGCCACGACCAGGCCGGTCAGCCGCTCGCCGAGCACCAGCCAGGCGAAGATCGCGGCCTGGACGGTCTCGGTCTTGGCGAAGGCGGT
>RPRK01000545.1 GCA_003818495.1 Burkholderiales bacterium | reverse complement strand
TGCCCTTTGGCGGGACGAAACCACTTCTCCGCGTCGCGATCCAGAATCACCGCCAACAGGCGTTCAGTGTCCGAATCGAACTTCTGCACCGGGTACAGGCAGCGGCTGAAGCCATTGAACAGGTACTTGGCCATGTTGGTTTTGTCGGCGGGTGAAAAGCGAAAGTCCAAAGCGCTGTCCATCGCCGTATAGGCGCTGTCCTTCAACGCGGTGAAGCCCTTGCTCACCACCACTTCATAATCCACTGCTTCTTCCCAATAATGATCCTGCATTTGGGCGTGGACGAAATTGGCTATTGCACGCTGATGCAGCCTTAGCACCTTGCGTGTGTCGACCTCAGAAAGACGGCTCATAAAGTGCCGCACCACTTGCCCGGAAAGGTCATAGAGCAGATCGGCGTGGTCATCATAGGAAACATCATTGAAATCCATCAGGCCGCCGACCACATAGTCTTCCAGGCGTTTTTCCTCAATGCCGCGTTTGCTGGTCAGGCCCACAATTTCGGTTGCGCCGGTACGCAGGAATTGCACCCACAAATCCTCCGAAGGCGGCTGGTAATTGAGCGCCTGCAAATCCAACGGAAAGGCGCGAAAACCGGAACGAACTTCACCTTTCGGCACCACCAGAATGCGGGGGATAGAAATCGTTTGTCCGACCACAAGATCAAGCGTTTTGTTGACCACGGCGCTCATGTCAGGTGGCGTGAATACGCCTTCCAATTCCATTTGCTGCGGACGGTATTCAGCACGCACTTGTTCCAGCACTTTCGCCCTTACTTCGGACGTGGACAGGGCCGCAATGCTTGGCACCGTGCCCGGTTGGGCTTCCATTTTGCGAATCACATCAACTGCAATGCGCGCGACTTCCTTTTCCGCATCGGTATGAAATACGGAGGAACTTGTTGCCTGGCCAGCCAACACTGTGCTGGACGTGGCTTGAGTCGGCGCCAGCCCAAGCTGTGATGCAAGCAATGGTTGCGAAACAACTGTGCGCGGTGTCCTGCCGATGCTCTCCGGGTCAATGATGACTTGTTGCAGGCGAATGGTGGAGTCAGGCCGATTGGCCTCGTCCACGATCTCCTGGAATTTGTCGTGGGCGATGATGTTGAGCCGGTCCACAGGGGTAACGCCGGTACGCCGGCCATAGGGCAGCCGCAGCCCGCGCCCGATGGATTGTTCGATCAAGGTGCGCGCATTGGCTGCACGCAATGGCACGATGGTGTAAAGGTTGGTGACGTCCCAACCCTCTTTCAGCATATTGACGTGAATGACGATCTCGGTCGGCTCGTCAGTGTGTTCCACCTTCAGCAGGCGTTCGATCATTGCCTCTTCCTCAGCCCCGGTCCGGCTGGAATCGACCTGAATGACTTTGTCGTTGTAATGCCCGCCGAAGAAGCCGTCCGACTTGACCAATTCAATCAATTGCCCGGCATGAGTGGTGTCGCGGGCGATGACCAGCAGGAAGGGTTTGACGATGGCATTGCCGGTCTCGCGCGCGTAGGTCTCCAGCTCCACCTTCACCGATTCATGCAGCCGCACGCCGTCTTCCAGCTTGAGGCGCTCAATCTCCTCCTGTGACATGCCGGCTGGATTGAAGTCCT
>RPRK01000544.1 GCA_003818495.1 Burkholderiales bacterium | reverse complement strand
TGTTTTCCTTCACTTCTCCGCTGTTTATTCCCATAATAGCCTATTTATGGATAGGCGAACCTGTCCCGGGCCGGATACGCGGTGCAGTCTTTATCGGATTTGCCGGCGTTTTGCTGGTCATCAGACCCGGAACCGAGATGTTTCAGCCGGTTTCTTTTGTGGGAATCATATCCGGCTGTTCGGTCGCCGTTGCCATGGTGAGTATCCGGCGAATGTCTGCATCGGAGCCGCCGGCACGGATTGTATTTTATTTTTCACTCTTAGCCACACCGGTTTCGTGCTTTCCGCTGTTAGTCTCATGGCAAAGTCCTCAGGGGGAAATCTGGGGGATTCTTTTTCTCATGGGGCTTTTTGCGGTGACAGGTCAGTTGATGATGACCAAAGGCTACAGCCTCGCAGCAGCCGCACAGGTAGGACCTTTCAGCTACGGCATTGTGATTTTTTCCGCACTCATGGGTCAGATTTTCTGGAATGAAAGCCTTGACTGGATGACTGCACTCGGAGCTTTGCTGATCTGTTTTGCCGGCATTCTGACTACCTATCGCTCAAAAGCGGTTCCGGCTACGCCCGGAACATGGCACGGTTCGGAAGATACCTGAAAAATAACTTTATGAGTTACGCAGTTGCATGATTTTTTAACCGCTAATGGACGCTTATAAACGCCAATTAATAAGGAAAATAAATTCAAGTGCGTAAGTCCTAAACTTGTCTGCAAAAATAAAATCCGGAGTGCTTTCAATAAGATCGGTATTTTTGCACTCCGGAGACATGAATCATTCCGGCGGAAGATTATCAAGAAATTCGAGGTCTTTGGTCTGAGTATTCTTTGAACCGACGGCAAGAATTTCGATTTTGTTGTCCTTTGTTTTTTTAAAATAAAGGCGTCCTTTGTAGGCAAATATGACTTCCAGAACGGTCTGCCGGCTTTTCTTTCCGAATACCTTCCGCTTGATGGTGACAAGCTCGGGGTTGTCATTAAGCTGATGGATAACTTCCTCGGCTTTTATTTTCAACTCATCGGAAAGACCGGCAAAGCCGCTCACAGCCCTTTCGTGAACCGAGAGATTTTTATAAAGCACCCGGAATCTTTTGATATCGGCATCTTTTGCTTTTGACCGGCTCTCTTTCCGCCCTCCTTTTTCTTCGGATTCTGTTATCTTTTCTTTCAGAGCTTCAAGTTCTTCCTGCTGCTCTTTCTGAAGAAGGAGATTTTGTCCGAGCCTTTTTTCAAGTTTCACAATCTCTTCTATCATGCCGTCTTCATTGGCGCTGGCTCTGCTCTTTTCATCCTCCAGAGCCTTTTTTATCCTTAACGATTCCGAAGCCAATTTTTCCCTGTCCTGCATCAGAGACCTCAGACGCTCGTTATGAAGTCTTTCAAGGTCCTGAAGCCGTCTGATTTCTTTGTCTTTTTCAGACTCCGACTGTCCGGCTTTTTTAATGCCGAGCCTGTAGTAATAATAAAAAACAAGCAGGGAAAAAAATGTATAAAAAGCGAGAATAGCAAAGGACAGCAGGGTATTGTGTCCGAGTTTCAGATCAACTGTCAGCACAAGCCCTTCGTTCATCAGTCTGTAGTTTTCAGCGGCAGTCTGCACAG
>RPRK01000543.1 GCA_003818495.1 Burkholderiales bacterium | reverse complement strand
GAAGTGCTACAAACTCTACTGTCACTCAGGAAATCGCATAGGAAAAGCTATGGAAAGCATGAGAGCCTTGGGGCCTAAAGACCTCGAAAACCTCGGCACTCTCGACGAAGTGGCGTCAAATCTCAAGCTTCCCTGCGTAAAATAAAAAAGTCCCTCAAGGCCTCTTATCGCTCCCACGTAAGAATTCACGTGGGGAGGGGCCCTTTTACTCAAAAAAGGTGAACACATGGAACAGTCTCAAGCAACTCATACATTTCACTTCCCACGTCTCAACGAAAGAGCTCCTGATTTTGAAGCAAAGACGACTCACGGCGCAAAGAGCCTCAAAAACTACGAAGGCAAATGGCTCATACTTTTTTCACACCCTGCCGACTTCACTCCCGTCTGTACCACAGAGTTCATGGGTTTTGCAAAACATCATGATGAGTTCAAATCGCTAAATGTAGAACTTCTAGGTCTTTCCATCGATAGCTTGTACTCTCACATCGCCTGGGTGAGAAGCATCAAAGAGAAATTTGGTGTGGACATCAAGTTTCCGATCATCGAGGACCTCTCGATGACAGTGGCCAAATCCTACGGCATGCTCCATCCGGGAGCGAGCGACACATCGGCCGTGCGCGCGACTTTTTTCATCGATCCCAAAGGTGTCTTGAGAGCTATGGTTTACTATCCGATGAGTAACGGCCGTTCGATCGCCGAGTTCATGCGTGTGATTAAGGCGCTCCAAAAATCTGACGAGAGCGGTTTTGCAACTCCAGAAAACTGGCAACCCGGCGAGGCCTGTATCGTGCCTCCTCCGAAGACGACAGCCGATGCCGATAGCCGTATGACG
This sequence comes from Burkholderiales bacterium, assembly GCA_003818495.1. Lineage (GTDB taxonomy): Bacteria > Pseudomonadota > Gammaproteobacteria > Burkholderiales > Burkholderiaceae_E > UBA4615. Next base: position 768 of record RPRK01000543.1, on the reverse strand, counting down.
TCAGAACATGACGTCACCGATTGGTACTTCTCGAAGACCAAAGTGAAGTGATGCCATAGGAGTTAGGTCATGGGTCGGCTCTTTCTGAGAATTAAGAGATGACCCATGTTTTTCCAGGAACACACCAATCAGAGTTTATTCATGAAAGTTTCAATCCTCGCTCCTTTGCTTGCGGATAGAAAAGCCAGAGGAGGCTGAGGCTCAGGCCTCGGCGGGCTCTGGGGCCCGAGTAAAAGTCATTACTGTCAATCGTGACAAGCCTTCTCTGCCGGCGTCTAGTGAGCCGGAAAAGACCCAAGAGTCTGAATCGTCAGGTCCTCGCATTATCACGATTAAGCGATAAGGAGAAACGAGTATGAACGTAAAAAAAATCATCTGGGGCTCTGTTCTCTTGGTGGCAATGCTCTACGTCGCAAATCTCGTGAGGGGCGTATTTAAGACGGAAGATACCGACGCCGCCATCGAAGCTCAAGCATCGGAACTAGGCGCCACAGAAAGGGCCTGGGCGGAAAAAGGCCAGGCAAAACCGGGCGAGGAAGACCAGCTGGAGGCCCTGGCAAGGGGTAAAGGCCTGCCAGAAGAGGGGCCTCGGGCGCCTTTAGGGGAAGCACCTATTGCGGTATCAACTCCGCCTCTGACGCCGCAGGAGCCGACCATAAGGGCCTGCACCCAGGATGATGTGATCTTTGAGCGAAACGGTTGCAAGTCATCCGACGTAAAAACGGTGGCCGAAGCCCCGGAGCCTTCTCCGCCTAGGGAATCTACGAG
>RPRK01000542.1 GCA_003818495.1 Burkholderiales bacterium | reverse complement strand
GGGGTCTCGCCGAATTGCCGCAAGGTGACTTCCGTTTGGAAATCCGCGAGATCGGGATTAGCCCCATCCTTAACCTACGCAGCGACTTATGGAAACACAAGCCCAATAAACTCGGCTTTAACTTCTTCATCACCTTCGGCGAAAATTATCACGAAGCCATTCGCAGCTATTACCAGATCCTTCAACGCGAAAAAGTAATCGCTCCGAAAAACAAAAAACTCTCGCCCAAAAAGAAAGCTGTTTTACTCGCCCCGCAATACAACACTTGGGGCGTCGAATCTGCTAAAGCTCTCCCCCCCGAAGAATTGACCGAAGACATCGTCAAAAATATCTTCCATAAATTTCAAGAGTCCGGCATGCGTGCCCACACCTTCGTCATCGACGATAAATGGGAGGGGCAATACGGCGAACTTAAACATGACTCCGAACGCTTCCCACATTTTGAAGAATTACTCAAAGACATCCGCGCGCAGGGATATCATCTCGGCTTATGGGCGGCATTCCTGCGTTGTCAAAATCCCGCTGCCCTCGGCTTGGATGAATCACATTTACTACAAACACATGCAGGTGAGCCGCTCTGGCTGGCGCACCAAACCTCACGCTACGGCATCTTCGATGTGACACAACCAAAAGTGCAGGATGTCTTGAGGAAACGCGCAAAAGAATTCATCCGTCGCTACAACCCCGACTTGATCAAATTTGACTTTGGCTATGAGCTGCCTTCCTTAGATGTCGCCGCCCCCGCCGATATGAACTGGGCAGGTGAACTCCTCCTGCAAAAAGGACTCGAAGTCATCGTTGGCGCAATGAAGGAAGAGAACCCTGACCTCGTTATCATGTATTACGGTCTCTCCCCTCTTCTCATTGATTACTACGACCTGCACAGCCCCGATGACCTCGTCTACTGCGTCGGCGATTACGATCTGGAGACCAATCGCCGTATCTTCTTCAGCAGTCTATGCGGCGAACTCGGCATGCCCACCTACAGTTCCTCCGGCTACGACTGGGACTCTGCCATCGATATCTGGTTCGACTCAATCGCTTCCGGCAGCCTCGGCTCGTTGCATTGTTTCGACGGCGACGAGAACGGGGACCAGCCTACAGCGGCGCACATTGCCAAATTTAACGGGCTCAACTCCCTCGTTAGGAAAGAGGCGTTCTTCAGCACCAAGCCAGTCCACGCCAAATGGCAGGGAATCCGTGCGGGCTTGGCGCCATCCTGGGAAAGAGTCGAAAATGGCAAGACCGTGTTGCTTGCGCTTCGCACCCATGCATTCGACGGCAGGCCGACACCAAATGGGTATAAAGACGTTATACAGTCGGGCATCATGTTGATTGTGGCGGCGCTTGATGATGAAGAGATCGGCACATCCAAGCACATTGGCATTGTGCCGTTTGGCAATGAAAGTTGCACGATCAAGAATGATCACAAATCTGCCACCATCATTGAACATCATCTTCATGGCAATAAAATAAAATCGCATCTAATCTTCGCGAATCAAATCGTCCTTAACTTCCAACAAAACGAAACCCTCGAATGGGTTGAAATTATTTTCGAATAGGTACAGTACAATTGCCTTCATAACCGCAGTAGGATATTT
>RPRK01000541.1 GCA_003818495.1 Burkholderiales bacterium | reverse complement strand
TCACGACCCTATTTGTAGCGGGATTCATTGGAGCCTGCCAATCGGCGCCCTCCACCCCTCCAAGTACTGCCACACCACCTAACCCATTGCTGCCCCGTTGTCTCTGCCCCCAAGGACAAAGCACCGCCCCCGACCAACTCTGCACCCATTCCGTGCCAGACTCTGCCCTGAAAAACATACAATCTATCCTGGCGATCAGGACCAGTGACGACTTGCTTGGCGAATTCTATCAATCGGAAAAAAACCGCATTGAACAGGGACTGCTTGACCAACTAACTTGTGGAGAACAACAACAACGACTTCATTGGCTAACTGAAGTGGCCAGTCCCAATCCAACCAACTCTCAACTCGCAATCACTTCCATTGAAGAACTCTACCGACGCCACCAACCAGCCCTAGAAAATATTTATGTTCGCTATGCCAAAAAACATCACCCTCCGGTTATTATTATCCAAGACAGAAACCCCTACCTCCATCGAACATGGAAACACACCCATCCAAGACAACACCCTCCATATTACCCTTGACTTCAAAAAGTTAAACTAAATAAACGCTCTTTCAGAAACTCGGTAGGACACATTGCATTCCCAACCATTATCCAATGCAAAAATATAAAATAATACCATTCCACAACAACAGGAACCACCATGTTAGTACGCCGATTACCAGTTTACCTCCTATTAGACTGCTCCTCCTCAATGACCGGTCAACCCATTGAGCAAGTGCGCCAAGGTCTAAGAGCCCTACTTGACGACCTGATCACCGAACCTATGGCAATCGAAACCGTCTACCTCTCGGTAATCACCTTCAACAGCACGGCACAACAAATCATACCTCTGACTGAACTCATTCAATTCAAGGAACCCAAAATCGAAGCCAATGGCGCCACCGCTTTAGGTGCAGCTTTAACCCTATTAAAAGACGCCCTCAATCGAGAAATTCGGAAAAACAGCGAAGAACAAAAAGGAGACTGGAAACCACTCGTATTTCTCATGACTGACGGTATGCCCACCGACGCCTGGGAATCTTCTGCTGACGAACTCAAAAAACAAAAAATTGCCAACCTCATTGCCTTCGCAGCCGGTCCCGGAGCAGACATTCAAAATCTAAAACGCATCACCGACACTGTACTAAAATCTGACGAACTTTCCCCTGGAGCACTCAAAGCCTTCTTCCAATGGATGAGTCAATCCATTTTACGCACAGGTAAAAGCGTACAAGTCATGGCCCAAGGCAGTCCCATTGATTTACCCCCTCCTCCTCCCCTAATTCAAATTGTACCCTAATAACTAAATTAACTCTATGAATTATGAAGGAATATTCTATGTATCTCTGGCTTAAATCCCTACACGTTATATTCATGGTCACCTGGTTCGCCGGACTATTCTATCTACCCCGACTCTTTGTTTACCATGCCATGAGCACCGATCGAGCCAGCATTGAACGCTTTAAAATCATGGAACGCAAACTCTACTATGGCATCACCACTCCAGGTGGAATTATTACCATTCTTTTGGGAACCTGGCTAGCCATTCAATTTTGGTGGGACCCTCTGATCAACTTTGCCCCAAACACCCTGTGGCTACACACCAAACTGCTTCT
>RPRK01000540.1 GCA_003818495.1 Burkholderiales bacterium | reverse complement strand
TATGTTGCCATTCTATTCCTCCTTTGACATTTAAGCTGTCTAATTTCATCTAGGTGACGTTACAAAGTTAAAAACGTCACTTGGTCTTGTGTTTACTTTGAACTCTTCCCCTGGAGCATTTTAAGGAGCTTAAAAGTATTTCTTCCATCTTTCATACCCATTCCCTTCTTCTGCACTCATTTTTTCTCCTTTCTATTCTCTATACTCATCATAGATTTCTATTTCCATAATTTCGTCAGACCCATCCCTAAATGTATGAGAATGTGATAAAACAACAGGGTCATATTTTTTAATAAATTTAAATAGTTCCTCTAAAGTTGAAATTTCTACAAACCACATATAACAAGAAAAATCTCTAGCAATTCCATGTTTAGTTACTCTATGATTTTCTCCTTTATCTGTCCATTTTTCCTTGAACTTCTTGTCGTGTTTTTCAAAACTTTTTAAAGTTCTTTGGTCCGTTTGAATAAATTCTCCAAAGATAGCTTCTTCACAAGGTTTCCCACTTCCACCATAAAATGAAGTCCTATAACAAATAAGTTTCATATTATACTTTCTCCTTCAGATTTGGGTTTATATATATTATTGCTTTGATTCTCCTTTTTACTGGTTCTCTTTTAATCAGACCCCAAAGGTTGTATATATCCTTCTCACGAAGGTCTTTGTACCACAGATTTTTATAATGTTGTGTATCATAATACCATTCATATGTTGCCATTCTATTCCTCCTTTGACATTTAAGCTGTCTAATTTCATCTAGGTGACGTTACAAAGTTAAAAACGACACTTATTTCGTATTTCCTTTGAACTCTTCTCCTAGAGCATTTTAAGAAGTTTAAAAGTATTTCTTCCATCTTGCATAAGGCCAACCACTAGAACCAGATAGAAAACCACATTTACATTCTGTAAGGTACACTCCACAATCTAAACAATGGACTTCATGACCGTAACAATAAGGAGTTGGGCATGGTATTGAAACAAAATAATCCCCAGATATATTATTATGTTTACATTTCTCTACCTTATCCCAGAAAGATAACTTTTTCATATTTCACCACCCAGATAAAGATTTAGATTTATACCAACTACAATCATTATTCCTATTTATCCCAAAAGGAGGTTTTTTCTCTGCATTATATGATTTCCTTTCATACCAATTTTCCTTTATTACTATTTCCATGTTTAGAGGGTGAGTACATTCACAGATAGTTAGTCCTTCTTCATGTAAGTATTTACAATCCTTACAATAAACTTTCATTCTTTAATCTCCTTAAATAAGTGTTTATTTCCTTCCATGATTAAATTAACACTACCACCTGCTGTGTATCTTCCAGCATCTACAATAAACAATGTTTCTGATTTAAAGGATTCAGTTTTAAATGCTTGTTTAACAGTGTTGGTTAGATCTCCAGGTGCATTTCCTTCTTTATGTGTTGTTCTATCTCTGTGAAGGATACATAAAGTATCCGCATCTGCTGGAATAGCGGCAGAATCTTTTAGATCCCAATAGTTCATAGGCTTATTTACATTAGTTAATTTCCTTGGTTGTGCAATTAGAATAATAGGTATCTCCAGTTCCATAGCCAAAGACTTAAACATCCT
>RPRK01000539.1 GCA_003818495.1 Burkholderiales bacterium | reverse complement strand
GCGGCGATAAAACCCAAACCGAAATTGACAAATTCTGCTTCGACTAAATCCAAATGCTTCAGCTGCAATACCTGGGCGGCGGCAATCGCCGGCAGAGAAATTAAAAAAGAAAAATTGTAAGCCTCTTCGGATTTGAGGCCTAATAGTAAACCGCTGACAATCGTCGACCCCGACCGGGAAACGCCCGGCAAAACCGCCAGGCCCTGGGCAACGCCGATCGAAACCGCACTTTGACCATTTAAAGGATTATTTTTTACCTTAATAAACTTAGGCAGTAATAAAATTAAGCCATTAATAATCAAAGTCACCGCGGTAAAAATTAATGAACCAAAAATCAACTCGTTCCATTGATTTAGCCATAATCCCAAAATTCCGGTAGGGATCATCGCTAAACCAATTAACTTTAATTGCTTGAATTTGAGGGCCTTAATGACTGACCACAGCACGATCACTGTCACCAGCGCCGTTGCCAGATGAATGATAACGTCAAAACTGACCGGCGGCTCGGTGAGGCCGAACAGGTTTTGCACCACGACTAAATGCGCCGTTGAGGAAATCGGCAAAAACTCCGTTAGGCCCTGAACCAGGCCTAATATTAAGGCTTGAATTGGCTGCATAGCTTACTTCTTCTTTTTCGAATTTTGGCTATACCAATCCATGAGCATTTTGGCGACTAATTCTTTGGCGCCTAAACCAATCGCCAGGCCGATACCTAAAGACAAGGTCGCGACCACGCCGACAAACAAGGTATTGATTAATGACTGGGCAATCCCCAATTCATTAATCGCCGCCATAGCCGAAACCACGACCACCAAATAACTGGCAATTTTTGCCAGCATCCGGCCGGCGCGAACATGGACCTGGCTGACCGCACCCTTAATAAGGCTTTCCACTAAACCGGCCAATAAAACCCCGATGGTCAACACCAATACGGCCGAGATTATCCGGGGAATATAACTTAACAAGCTGTTTAACACAGCCGAGACTGCCGTCAAACCCAAAACATTAACTGCCGCCATGGAAAAGACTAAGATAATCAGCCAGCGTACCAGTTCGCCGAAAAAGACTTCAACTTTACCGCGGATTTCCGCTTTGTTGAGGTAACTGTCGAGACCGGCTTTTCTTAAACCTTGGTCCAATTTAATCGCGGATAGGATTTTCACGATTAACGCCTTAGTCCATTTCGCCAAGACCAAACCGAAAAGAAAAATTAAAATGGCACCCAGTAAAATCGGAATAAAAGCAAAAAAACGGTTTAAAATACTCGTTGCCGCCAACATAATGGCATCCTGCATATCCTCACCCCCTTTCAATAAGCCCAGATTAGCATGTTTTTTGTTATAATATCAAGGCTAGGAAGCATGGTGACGCCCCGATACCGACTTTGTCGAATCGTGGGAGGAAAGTCCAGACTGCTGAAAGCAGGGTGCCCCGCGCAAGCGGGACTACCGGGGGGCATGGCCGCCGGTACGAGTGAAGCCACAGAGACGAGCAAACCGCCGTCGCGCAAGCTATGGCGGTCGAAGTGAAACGGTCCCGACACCAATGTCGTCGGGAACTTGGGTAATTCTCCCCGCAGCAACTTCCGACCGAGTCGTTATCAGGACGCTTT
>RPRK01000538.1 GCA_003818495.1 Burkholderiales bacterium | reverse complement strand
CTGGTGTTTGTCGGCACGATTTTCCAGCTCGTCCTCGTCGTCGCCAACACGACCCGCCGCCTCGACCTGCCCTTGCTCGAGGCCGCGCAGACCCTCGGGGCGAATCAGGCGCAACTGCTCACCCGCGTCGTCATTCCCGGCATCCTGCCAAACCTCTACAACGACCTCCGCATCCTCCTCGGCTGGGCGTGGACCTGGCTCGTCATCGCCGAGCTCGTCGGAGTGAAGAGCGGACTCACCGAATACATCGAAACCCAGGGCCGCTGGCGGAATTTCGACAGCGTTTACCCCGTCATCATCCTCATCGGCCTGATCGGCTTCTTCACCGACCAGATTCTCTCCGCGTTCAGCCGGGTCTTTTTCCCGTGGACTTCGGAAGCCTCGGGCAAGGCGAGCCCTCTCGTCCGGACGATCCTCTTCGTGCCCCGCTGGTTCGGCGAGGCTGCAGCCGAGCGCTCCCTCGGCACGAATTCGGTGGCGGCCACGAGCAAGCCCGAAAAAGCCTGACAAAACCACATGAACGCGATCGTCGATCCCCTCAGCTACCGCGAACAACGCCCGGAAGTTCGCGCCAGGTTCGCGGCGATGAAGGAGCGCCCCGTCGTGCTCTCGGTGGAGAATCTTTACAAGACCTTCCCGACGCCCGGGGGCACCGTCACCGCCTTGAAAGATGTCAGCTTCCAGGTCTACCGCCGCGAGTTCATGTGCGTGATCGGCCCCTCCGGCTGCGGGAAATCGACCCTCATCCGTATCCTCGCGGGACTCGAGGACGCGAGCGACGGCAAGGTCCTTCTCGACGGCAATCCCGTGAGCGGTCCCGGTCCCGACCGCGGCATGGTCTTCCAGTCCTACACGCTCTTTCCCTGGCTGACGGTGAAACAGAATGTCATGTTCGGCCCGCGCATGGCCGGACAGAAGGGCGGATCGGCCGAATCCGAGGCGAGGCAATGGATCGATCTCGTCGGTCTCTCGCGTTTCGAGAACAGCTACCCGCACCAGCTCTCCGGCGGGATGAAGCAGCGCGTCGCGATCGCCCGGGCCCTCGCCAATCGGCCGCGCATCCTCCTCATGGACGAGCCCTTCGGCGCGCTCGACGCGCAGACGCGCTGCCAGATGCAGAGCTACCTCCTCCAGATCTGGAAGAATCTCGACATCACGATCCTTTTCATCACCCACGATCTCGACGAAGCCGCCTGCCTTGCCGACCGCATTCTTGTGCTCAAGGCGAATCCCGGCGAGGTCAACGAGATCATCGAGGTGCCCGTGCCGCGCCCGCGCACGCCCTCGCAATTCGTTTCGCCCGAATTCATTGCCACGAAATACCGTATCGACCAGCTCATCCACCCCGAATCCGCCCACGAGACCGATTCCATTCCCTTTCCGCGCATGACCGTCGCCGGGGACGATGTCGAGTGATCTTTGCGCTCTCCCTCCATGTCCGCGATCTGCCATTTCGAACGACTTTCGTGGACCGAGCTCGCGGCTCATCGCGACGGCGGCAGCGGGCTCGTCCTCCTGCCCTGCGGCGCGACCGAGCAGCACGGCCCCCATCTGCCGGTGAATACCGACACCGTCATCGCCGATCGCGTCTGTCTCGAGGCCGCGTCCCGGAG
>RPRK01000537.1 GCA_003818495.1 Burkholderiales bacterium | reverse complement strand
ATGCTTAATTTTGTATTAAACGAGAAAGGAACAAATTATGTTTCTGAAGATCCTCAAAAGCTGCCGCAAAGAATTATCAACCTTGTTCAGGTACTGATGAGAGCAGAACTGCAAAACCTGCCTCTGCGTCAGGTTCTGCAGGCTTCCGATTTATTGGTTTCGAAAGTGTCTGCAAATCTTGGAACTTCAGTTAACCTGCAATCTCTGGGTATTGAGATACTTGGTTTATCTATTCTGGCTATAAAACCTAATCCGGAAACTTCTCGTGCTCTGGAAGCACAAATCAGAGAACTGTTGCTGCGAGAATCCGATGAAGCAATTTATGCAAGACGAAATGCATCCGTTGAGCAGGAACGAGCAATTAAGGAAAATGAACTTAATACAGAAATAGCAATAGAATTCAAAAAGAGAGAGATTCGAGAAACTCAGATGGATGCCGAAAGAGCAGTCCAGGAAAAACAGAGAATTCTCAATGAAGCAAAAATGGCAGAGAAGATCGCGTTGGAAGAGAAGAACAAAGAGCTTATTTCCCTCTCTGTAGAAAATATGAAAAAGGAAGCTGATGCAAAAGCATACGGCGTCTCTGCCACAATGAAAGCTGTTGCTCAAATAAACCCTAAAATTATTCAGGCTCTGACAAGTACAGGCATGGAACCGGCTCAGATAATTGCAATGGCTTTTCAGGAATTGGCAGAAAACGCTGATAAAATCGGCGAACTGAATGTTTCTCCTGACATGCTGCAGGAACTTTTAAAGAAAAGAGGGTAATAATGCAGCCTCTTACAGAAAAAAAGATAATTCTAATTATACGTCAGACTCGTCTGGATGAGCTTATTTCAGATTTAATAAGTTGGGACAGGCAAAATTCTATTTTGAACATCTTGGTGCTGATTTTTCAGATTATCAGCAGGAGGATGATACATACAAACATGCTATCCATCAGACAGAAGTTTACCTAAGACAATTAGGACGTGTTCACGTACTTCAAAGGAATTTCTTACCAAATTTTATTTTTGGTAAGAGTGATATAGTTGTAGTTCTTGGACAGGATGGGCTTGTTGCCAATACTATCAAGTATTTAAATGACCAACCTGTTTTGGCTATTAATCCTGATCCTGACCGTTGGGATGGTATATTACTTCCGTTCGAGGTTGATGACATACCTAATGTTATGCCAGAAGTATTTAAGAATAGCAGAAACTTTAAAGAGATAACTATGGCAAAAGCCAAACTTAACAATGGCCAAATATTATGTGGCGTCAATGACTTGTTTGTTGGGCAGAAATCTCATGTTTCTGCCCGCTATTTGCTGGCTATAGGAAACAAAAAAGAACAACAATCATCCAGCGGCATAATTGTTTCAACAGGGCTTGGCTCAACTGGCTGGTTGAAAAGTATTTTAACAGGAGCGGTAAGTATAGCCGATTATGTTAATAGTAATCGGCTTAAAATGAATCCGAAAGTCGATCTGTCCTGGAACTCAGATTTCCTGTACTTTACAGTACGAGAACCTTTTCCAAGCGTGACATCTGGAACATCTCTTGTTTTTGGTAAAATATCTAATAGCAATCCAATGCAAATAACCTCTCAAATGCCAGAGAATGGAGTGATATT
>RPRK01000536.1 GCA_003818495.1 Burkholderiales bacterium | reverse complement strand
ATATGCCCCCTGGATTGAAGGAGTTTGACTATCTTGTATTTGTCCTCCGGGTAAATTTCCGCGAATCCATCAGAATCTTCTATGATTTTAGCCTGCTCCGGTTCACTTGAGTTCTTGAGATCGTCCATGCGTATAATTTTGTTGCCAATTCCTACTTGGAGGGCTATTTCCCTGGCAATGGCGATGTTATCGCCGGTAAGCATTATCGGTTTAACCCCCAGTTCCCTGGCACTCTCTATCATGGCTTTGGAATCAGGCCGGGGAGAGTCGGCCAGGGACACCAGCCCTACAAGCTGCAAATCATTAAGGTTATCATTACCAGACGCGGCGATGGCCAGGGCGCGGTATCCTTTTCTTGATAGTTCTTCTACTTTCCGGTTGGCATTCTGCCTGGATGCTTCATCCAGTGTTTTGCACAGCGAGATTACGGTTTGAGGCGCGCCCTTTATTACCCTGAAACGTTTGCCACCGGTTGAGATAATGGCCTCCGACCTTTTGGTGGTGGGCTCAAATGGAGTAAAGGAAATGTACTCATAAGAATCGAGATTGGTGTTGGTCGTCCTGACATAATCCAGAACTGCTGCGTCAATAGCATCTTTGCCTTGTTCCCGGGATCCCAGGCCGGCCATTGTAATGACCTCATTTTGAGTATGGTTGGCAAAAGGGATTACCTCACCAACAGAAAGCTTGTTTTCGGTTATTGTTCCGGTTTTATCCAGGCACAAAATATCTATGGAGGCCGCGTCTTCAATAGAGTCGAGCCTGGTAACCAGGACGCCTTTCTTCGCCAGTTCCATAGCGCCCACTGACTGGACAATAGTCAACACCGCCGGTAATGCCACAGGCACGGCTCCCATCAGGAAGATAACGGCAAAAGTTAATATGGAAAGGATGCCTGCACCGGTAATCGCCCCATAGATGCCCACGATAACCAGAGCGCCGATGCCCAGGAACAGCATATACCGGACGATGGCCAGCATTATCTGCTCCTGGTGTGATTTTGGTTTAGCGGCTTTAACGAGTTCCGCCGTCTGGCCGAAGTAGGTATTCACGCCGGTGTTTACCACTATACACCTGGCTTCTCCCCGTTTTACGATTGAACCCGAGTAGATGACGGCTGATTCCTGTACATCTACCGGCAGAGATTCGCCGGTCAAGATAGACTGATCGATAGATAGCTCGCCGCTAATTAGCTTGGCGTCCGCGGGAACAATGTCGCCCAGGCCAACGGATATAATATCACCGGGCACGATTTCCCTGGCTTGTTTAGTGGTCCATTTCCCTTCCCGTAACACCCTCGCATTAATTGCCAATCGTTTTTTGAGTGTTTCCAGGGCTCGCTGCGAGCCGCGCGACTGTACCTGGCCGATTATCGTGTTTGTTGTCAGCAAGGCAAAAATGATTCCCGCCTCCAGATAGTGTTTTAGTACCACCGAGAGAACGATAGCCAATTCTAAAAGCCAGGGCATCGGCCCCCAGTACCGTGATAGAAATGCGAGTATCTGATTAGTTCGTTTTTCAGTTATTTCATTAAAACCGTATATCTGGAGCCGCCGTTGGAACTCAACTTCAGTCAATCCATCCGTTGAGGACCGCAGGAGCTTAAAAACTTCAGCTACGGGCAGTTCTTTATATT
>RPRK01000535.1 GCA_003818495.1 Burkholderiales bacterium | reverse complement strand
ATGGGATCTCATGCATATGGAACTAACATTGAGACCTCCGACAAGGATATTAGGGGGGTATTCATTCAACCGTTGGAAGATATCTTTAAATATGGATATATTGAGCAGGTTTCGGATAAGACTAATGATATTGTATTCTATGAACTTAAGAGGTTTCTGGATCTTGTTAAGACTAACAACCCCAATATCTTAGAATTGCTAAATCCTCCGAAAGACTGCATTATCTATAAGGACCCCCTCTATGATCTTATCGCTCAGAACGCTCATCGCTTTGTTACCAAAAAATGTCGATGGACCTTTGCCGGATACGCTATTGAGCAGATAAGAAAAGCAAGAGGCTATAATAAAATGATGAACTGGGAAGAGTCTAAAATGACTCGAAAGACTGTTCTGGATTTCTGCTATGTTCTTGATGGCGGGGGAACTAAACCTTTCAGCGAATGGCTTCAGAAAAACAGGCCTCTTCTAACTCAGAAAGATTTTGGACTTGCTGCTGTTGATCATGCTCATGATCTCTATGCAATGTATATAAATCCAGCTTTTGGAAATTGGGGCATTGTCTCAGACTATGAAAAGGCTAATGATGTTCAGCTTACTTCTATTCCTAAGGGAATTCCTATAGAGGGTTACCTTACTTTCAATAAGGATGCATACTCAACTCATTGTAAAAATTATGCATCTTACCAAGAATGGCTTAAAAATAGGAATGAGGATAGGTTCAAGATGAACAAGGAGCATGGCAAGAATTTCGACTCCAAAAACCTTATGCATACCTTTCGTCTTCTTAGCATGGCTCTTGAGATTGCAGCTACCGGAGAGATCAGAGTTCGCAGATCAGATGAAGAGAGAGAAAAACTTCTTAAGATTCGTCATGGCGAATATGAGTATGATATTCTTATTGAAGAAGCAGAAAAGATGATAGAAAATCTTGATGATGCTTTTGATAAGTCTAATTTACCCGATAATCCTGAACCCAATTTTATATCTGATCTAGAACTTGAGATAAGGAATAAGAGATATGGACTTTAACACTCTTTTAACACCCGAGATTTTTATATCTCGGGTTTTTTTATTACATTGCTTAAAATATTAAAAATATGGAATTTAAAAGCAGACCTAATAAAGCCCACCATATAGGGGATCGGATAGTTTGGGAATCCCGATCGGTAGCTGTCAATGGAGTAGTGATACTATATCTTCCTGATAATCCGGTTCCATATGTCCTAGCCTCTAGGAGAGGACCAAAAGCGGCTGATTACCATGGATGCATGAATCTCTTAGCAGGATATATGGATTGGGATGAATCAGGTCCAGAAGCTCTTTATAGAGAAGGCTGGGAAGAAGTTGGCATAGATCTTAAATCCCTTGTCTATCCTGAAAAAGATAATGATTGCTTATGGAGTGAAATAATAAGCAATAATATCGAACAGCCATGGCATGTTAAAACCGAGCCTGATGAAAATAGGCAGAATATTTCTTTAAGATACGGTGTTGCCTTAAGAATGAAGGATTCTGTCCTTCCTGAATTATCTACTGAAAACAATGAGGTAGAGGGCGAAGTCGATTTTGCTGAATGGCTTCCTGTTAATGAGATCGGCGATTATATATGGGCTTTCGGCCATGATAAAGTAATTAAAGAATAT
>RPRK01000534.1 GCA_003818495.1 Burkholderiales bacterium | reverse complement strand
CGGACCGAGTGGTAAATCTAGTAAAGCATCCGGTCATCACCGATGCGTTTGGTTATTTTTTCATGGTCGAGGTATTCCAGGACGGACTGCGCGTATTTACGGCTGGTGCCGAACATATCACGCGTTTCCCCCAGGGTTATTTTCCCTTTTACCTTGAGCTGGGCGATGATTTTCTCCAGCATTTCATTATAAGCTTTCGTACTAAAGATAATGCCTTCGCCCACCTTTACCACTCTACCTTGCTCAATGAGGATGCCCAACAAATCAGGCTCCGGGATAAGGTCGGTGGGGGGTGAAAAAGGATTCTCCGAGAGCGCTTTTAAAAACGCGTCCATTTTGGCTTGCTGGACCGGAGAAATCTGTACTTTATGGGATGGCAAATGAATCTGGTTGCTTTCTGTAATAATCAAGCCCTGTTTTACGAGGTTTTCTACGGCCAGCGTAACGAAATTACCCAGCTTGAGCCGGGTGGTCAATTCCACGGCAGGCATACCGGCGCGGGCGGGGAACCTCTTGTGATATTCCGCTATAGCCGCCACCGCTTTATTCACCAGGCCTTGCCAGCCGGAGGAGGTCATCAGCAGACGATGATCTCCTCCGCCGAGGGGTGTAAGGCGACCATCACTAACAAGTGAATCTACCGCCGCCGTCGCTTCTTCCCGCGTCATGTTAGCCTGTGAGGCGATAGCGCCGGTTTCCAGCGGCTGTTTCGTTTCCAGCAAGGCTATAATAGCTTCTTCCGCTGTGCCGCCTTCCCGCGCTTGGAGATTGGTGATGATTTCCGGGCGGAACCGCTTCAGTCTTTTGGCGTGGGCGTCAATGATGCCGCCACCGCCCAGTGTTTCCATGGTAGATCGGATGATATAACGGTCGCCTTTAACGATAGCCAATGGCTTTTCTAGGGAAAATTGCGCCCAGGCGTTCTCGCCGGGGTTGATGTCTTCTTTTTCCAGCAGGCGCACTTTAGCCATGGTTTCTGCCGCCAGGGTATGAAAGCTGACTTCCGCGCCGTGCAGCAGGGGGCGGCGCAGGTAAGAAATGAGCTTGAGATTGACGGTAACCAGGTCGGTGGACTTAAGCCAACCGGGGCGGGTAATGACGTTGCCGCGCTCCAGTTCCGTGGTATTAATGCCAACGAGGTTGGCGGCGACGCGGCTGCCGGGGAATGCGGATTCTTCTTTGGATTTATGGGTCTGCAGACCGCGGATCCGGGATTTAAGGCCGGAGGGGGCAATCTCAACCTCCTGACCCAAATCCAATGAACCATCTATTAGCGTTCCGGTGACCACCGTACCGGAGCCAGCGATGGTAAAAATACGATCGATGGGGAGGCGGGGCCTGCCAGTGTCTTTTTTCGGCTCGGTTTTATCAAGCTGCCGCTCGATGGCGCTCAACAGTTCAGGGATGCCTTCTTTGGTGATGGAGGAGACCGGAACTATGGGCGAGTTGGCGATGGTAGTTGTAGCAATGAGTTCCTCCACCTCCATCCGCACCAGGGTTAACATTTCCTCATCCACGAGATCTTTCTTGGTGATAGCCACAACGCCGCGCTTTACGCCGATTAAATCCAGGATAGCGAGGTGCTCACGGGTCTGGGGCATGATGCCTTCGTTGGCGGCCACGATAAGCAGAGCGAGATCAAT
>RPRK01000533.1 GCA_003818495.1 Burkholderiales bacterium | reverse complement strand
TGCGTGGCCCGCTGCATGTGGCGCTGCTGGGCGACCTGGTCGTCGGCAACCTGCCGCGGCTGCGCGCGAAGGCCGACTTCCCGATCGAGGTGCGCTGCGTGCCCGCCGCCGCGCCCGCGGGCGAGCGCGACGCGGCGATCCGCGCGGCCGACGCGGTGGTCACCACCGCCTTCCCGTGGCCGGCCACCGACGCACACGGCCTGCGCCTGGTGCAGGTGCAGGCCGCCGGCTGGGAGAAGGTCGACACCGCCTGCCTGCCCGCGTCGACGACGGTGTGCAACGCCTTCGGCCACGCCCGCGCCGCCGCCGAGTACGCGCTGATGACGATGCTGATGTGGACGCACCGCTGGAAGGCGGTCGAGGACGACTTCCGCGCCGGCTCGTGGGCCTGGAGCGGCGCGGTGAACGGGCCGTTCCGCAACGAGCTCAACAGCCGCACGGTGGGCATCGTCGGCCTGGGTCACATGGGGCGCGAGATCGCGTCGCGCGTGCATGCGATGGGCGTGCGCGTGCTCGGCTGCGCGCGCACCGCGCCGGCCGATGCGAGCGCCTTCGACCACGTCTATCCGCTCGCGCAGCTCGACGCCTTCCTCACGCAGTGCGACTTCGTGATCCTCGCGATCGCGCTCACGCCCGAGACCACCGGGCTGATCGACGCGCGGCGGCTGGCGCTGATGCGGCGCGACGCGGTGCTGGTCAACCTCGCGCGCGGGCCGGTGGTCGAGGAGCGCGCGCTCTACGAGGCGCTCACCGGCGGCACGATCGCGGGCGCGGTCATCGACGTGTGGTGGCGCTATCCGGATGCGGCCGATCCGTCGCCGCGCCCGTCGTCGCTGCCCTTCCACACGCTGCCGAACGTGATGATGACGCCGCACTCGTCGCAGTGGACCGAGCAGATGATGGACCGCCGATGGGACATGATCGTCTCCAACCTGCGGCGGCTGCATCGGGGCGAGCCGCTGGTGGATGTCGTGCGGGCGGGGCGCCCGCTGTCCTGAGCCTCGGACCGGGCTCAGTCGATCAGCCGCCCCGCCTGCCGGAACGGATGCGGGCCGGCGAAATCCCCGATGACCGCGGTGTGCGTGACGAGCTGCAGCCCGCTCCACCAGTGGAGCTGGAAGCCCGGCGGCTCCATCGTGAAGCGGTCCGCGGCATCCGGGTCGATGTCGAGCGCGACCTGGTGCGCGGGGCTGGGGCACGTGCCCGCGACGGTGCGGCCGAAGCGTACGGTGATCGGACGGTGCAGATGGCCGGCGATGATCCGCTCGACCTGCGGGTGGGCGGCGATCACCTCGGCCAGTGCGTCGACGCCGGCCAGCCCGATGCGGTCCATGTGCCCGATGCCGGTCACGAACGGCGGGTGGTGCATCGCCACCACGGTCGGCCGACCCGGTGCCTCGGCGAGGGTGCGGTCCAGCCAGCCGAGGCGCTCGGCGCAGAGCGCGCCCGCCCCCGAGCCCGGCACGACCGTGTCGAGCGCGACCAGCCGGATCGGATCGAGATCGACCGCGTACTGGACGAAGGGCGCCCACTGGCGCAGGTACGCGTGCTCGGGGAACGCCTCGCGCAGCGCGCCGCGCTCGTCGTGGTTGCCCGGCAGCAGGTAGAGCGGCATCGGCAGGGGCGCCAGCAGCTCGCGGATCA
>RPRK01000532.1 GCA_003818495.1 Burkholderiales bacterium | reverse complement strand
TGTTCTGTCCTGCGATGTCGGGCGCGCTGCCGTGGATCGGTTCATAGAGCGCGTGGCTTTTGCCGATGCTCGCCGAAGGCAGCATGCCGAGGCTTCCGGTGATCATGCCGGCAATGTCGCTGAGGATATCGCCGAAAAGATTGCCGGTGACGATGACGTCAAACTGCTTCGGGTTCCGGACGATCTGCATGGCGGCATTGTCTACGTACATATCGCTCAGTTCGATTTCCGGGAAATCCCGGTGGACTTCATGCACCACGTTCCGCCAGAGCTGCGATACCTCGAGCACGTTGGCCTTGTCGATCGAGGTGACTTTTCCTCCCCGTTTCTGGGCGGCTTCGAATGCGATGCGGGCTATACGTTCCACCTCGTAGCGTTCGTAGACCATGGTGTTCCACCCCTTGTTCCGGTCATAGCCTCTCGGCTGGCCGAAATAGATGCCTCCGGTCAGCTCCCTGAAGACGATGAAATCGGTTCCTCCGACCACTTCCGCCTTGAGCGACGATGCCTCGACAAGCGCGTCGTACACCTTTGCAGGCCTGAGGTTGGCGAAGAGCCCGAGTTCCCTGCGGATTTTCAGCAGCGCCGCTTCCGGTTTATGTTCGTGCGGCAGGTTTTCCCATTTCGGGCCGCCCACGGCCCCGAGCAGCACGGCGTCGCAGTTCCGGCAGGCTTCGAGGGTTTCGTCGGTCAGCATCTCGCCGTGCAGGTCGTAGGATGCGCCGCCGAAGGGGTGTTCCTCGATCACGATTTCAAATCCGTGTTTTTCCGAGAGCCGGTTCAGGACTTCCAGAGCTCCGGCTACGACTTCCGGGCCGATGCCGTCACCCGGTATGGATACGATCTTGTACATGCTTGTTGTTCCCGGTGCATTATTTTTTAATCAGCCAGCTCATCATGTCGCGCAGTTTCGCGCCGACTTTCTCAATGGCATGGCCGCTGTTCTCGGCACGAAGCCTGTTCAGGTTGTGGTAGCCTCCGTTGCATTCGTCGATGAACTCTTTGGCGAAGCGTCCGTCCTGAACCTCTTCGAGGATTTTTTTCATCTCCGCTTTCACCGCAGGGGTGATAACACGGGGGCCGCGGGTCATGCCGCCGTATTCGGCGGTGTCGCTGACCGAGAAGTTCATTCTCGAAAGGCCGCCTTCATAGTAGAGATCGACAATGAGTTTCAGCTCGTGCATGCACTCGAAGTAGGCGAGTTCTTCAGGGTATCCCGCTTCGACCAAGGTCTCGAAGCCGGCCTTGATGAGTTCTGCCGAGCCTCCGCAAAGCACGGCCTGTTCACCGAAAAGATCGGTTTCGGTTTCGTTCTTGAAGGTTGTTTCGATAACGCCGGCTTTGGTGCCGCCAAGGCCTTTCGCCCAGGCAAGCGCCTGCTGTTTCGCTTCACCGGTAGCGTCCTGGTGTACCGCGATCAGGCAGGGTACGCCGTTGCCCTGCGTGTAGGTGCGACGTACCAGGTGTCCGGGGCTTTTCGGAGCGATCATGATGACGTTCAGCGATGCATCAGGTACGATCTGGTTGTAGTGAATATTGAAGCCGTGCGCGAAGGCAAGGGTATTGCCCGGCTGCAGGTTCGGAGCGATTTCGCTTTCGTAGATGGCTTTCTGGTACTGGTCGGGCAGGAGCACCATGACGATA
>RPRK01000531.1 GCA_003818495.1 Burkholderiales bacterium | reverse complement strand
TAACCTCTGTAACTGATCGTTTTAAAACGATTTCAGCATCATCAATTGCCCTGATAAACTCTTGATTATTCCGCCTGTCAATCCGGTTACAGACCCTTCATCAACAAGATCGAAAACTATAATTTCTTATATAATAAAGCGTTATATATCAGTTTATAATGATATTCATAAATCATGAAAGAATGATCAAAAAAAATTTATAAATATTTATACCTGAATTTAATTAAAAAAAATCTTGATTTATTATTTAACTAAAGCACAAAAATATCATGCTATATCATTACATAAATGCACTGATATATAAAAATATAATTTGTATAAAAAATTTATTTATTAATAAAAAAAGAAAATTATCAAACACAATAACCGCGACAGAAAAATATAAAATATTTTTAGATAAGTTAATTTATTTTGTTATATTAAAAGTATTTAAACCAAATCATACAAATTATTATTATTAATCACAAGCATGATAACATTGGATAATAATGATATCATTTTGATGATTAATCGATCATCATTACAGGTCATAAGCCCTATACTTATTGAAGAATCTCTTTACAGCGGTCAATCTTTTTTATGGAACCGTATCTCATTTATGGAGAGATGTTTTGTATCTGTAATTCAAGAAATTCCGGTAGTTATACATCAGATTAATAATGAAAATATATATATTTATACATCGGATGAATCCATACGAGGTATCCCTGTTTCAGAGGCTCTATCGACTTTTTTTACACTGGATATTGACAACCGAAAACTGTTTGATGATCACTTTATAAAACAGTTTCCAATCATCGCAAAGCTGTTGCAGGAGTATTCGGGATTGAAGTTGCTCCGTCAGGATCCGTTTGAAACAACCATAACCTTCATGTGTGCTCAGGGAATCGGCATGGCGCTGATCCGTCGGCAGATTGCCATGCTTTTCGAGAAGTTTGGCTCTCCCTGTACCATCGAGTTCATGGGACAAAAACACCAGCTTTACCGCTTCCCGAAACCGGAGATTCTCGCCGAAGCTTCTGTGTTGTCGCTGCAGGCCTGCACCAACAACAATTACCGGAGAGCCCTCAACATCAGGCGTGTCGCTGCCGCGGCGGCGAATGGTGCGCTTGACTTTTCAACCCTCGGGGTACAATCGCTCTCCCTTGACAGGATCAGAGCGACGCTCTGCGAATATGACGGCATAGGTCCGAAAATCGCCGACTGCATCGCACTGTTCAGTCTCGGTCGTTTCGATGCATTTCCTATCGACACCCATGTACGCCAGTATCTGGGGGAATGGTTCGGCATCCGAAGAGCCTCCATGTCGTTGACGGAAAAAAACTATCTCAGGCTTCAGGATGAGGTGCGCACCATCCTCAGGCCGGAACTGGCCGGTTATGCCGGTCATCTGCTCTTTCATTGCTGGCGCAGAAAAGTCAAACATCTCAAAACGGCATGATTCACTTTTCCGTACAGAGATCACGGCGAAGGCGTATTACGGTGATCGGCCGAAGAAACCGGCTGATCCGCTTCCCGTAATTCCAATTCATTCAGGCACACATGATCCACAGCAATGCGTCGATGGATGGGAAGATCTTGTTATTCGTGTTACTGTGACAATGGAGTATCGGGCACTTCGTGCCCGGAAGTATGCTCGCTGTCGCAT
>RPRK01000530.1 GCA_003818495.1 Burkholderiales bacterium | reverse complement strand
CTCGAATTCCTGAAACAACATTGTGTTACCAATTAAGTTGCGGCGAACCTCTTGACGATTTAGAATATAGTATATTATTATTTGTCATTCCGAGCGAGCGTAGCGAGTCGAGGAATCTGTTCTTAATAGATTTCTCCACTTCGTCCCGACGAGTCGGGGCGTCGGTCGAAATGACGCAAAATTTGGAATAACCTATGGCAAAACAAACTGACAATAGTCGAACCCGTGCCGTGTGCAGCTTCTGCGGCCGGGCAAACACCCAGCAGGAGGCCTTTATCGAAGGCCCCAACAAGGTTTATATATGCCCCGACTGCGTTGACTTGTGCCACAACATCACCCTGCAAAACCGCAAACAGGCCGCCAAACCCGCGGCGCAATTCAAAAAGCTGCCCACCCCCCGCCAAATCAAGGAATACTTAGACCAATATGTCATAGGCCAGGACCACGCCAAAAAATACCTGTCCGTCGCCGTGCATAACCACTACAAACGCTTAGTGCACACCGACACAAGCGACGGCGACGTCGAAATAGATAAATCAAACGTCCTGCTCATCGGCCCCACCGGCTCAGGTAAAACGCTGCTTGCCCGCACACTGGCGACATTCCTCGACGTGCCCTTTGCGATTTGCGACGCGACCACCGTTACAGAGGCCGGCTACGTCGGCGAGGACGTCGAGAACTTCCTGCTGCGACTCCTGCAAAACGCCGAATTCAATCTCGAAGCCGCCCAGCGTGGTATCGTTTACGTCGATGAAATCGACAAAATCGGAAAAACAAATCAAAACATCTCAATCACCCGCGACGTTTCCGGCGAGGGCGTCCAGCAGGCGCTCTTGAAAATGCTGGAAGGCACAATGGCCAACATCCCGCCGCAGGGCGGCCGCAAACACCCGGAACAGTCATATATTCAGATGGATACCACGCACATCCTGTTTATTTGCGGTGGAACGTTCGTCGGCCTCGACAACATAATCAAAAAACGCCTTGGTAAAAAAATGATTGGCTTCGGCTCGGAACTCGCCCAGCTTCCCGACGAAAAAGCAGAATTGTCGCACGTTCTTGAACAGGTCATTCCCGAGGATGTTATTGAATTCGGCATGATTCCTGAATTTGTAGGCCGGATGCCCGTTATAACAACCTTGTCGCCCTTAGACGAGCACGCACTTATCGAAATTCTCACCAAGCCCAAAAACGCGCTCATCAAGCAGTATCAAAGATTTTTCGAAATGGAAAACGCCGAGCTTGTTTTTACCGATGATGCCCTGCAGGCCCTGGCACTAAAGGCGCTCAAGCACGATACCGGCGCCCGCGCCCTGCGTTCAAAAGCCGAGGAACTGATGATTGACCTTATGTATCAGTTGCCTGAGGAAATCAAGCCGGCCAAATACGTAATCACTAAAGACATCGTTGAAGGCAAAGCCCCATTAACCTCCGCCAAACAACCCCTTCTGAAAAAGGAATCGGCGTAATAATACTCGTCTGTTCTAATTGACTTGCTCAAAACCACGCAGGCGGTATAATTAGTCCGCTTTTAAGGACATATAAATGGCTTTACTAAATGTAAACATTGACCATATTGCGACGGTCAGGCAGGCAAGGCGAGCCGATGAGCCGGACCCTGTATGGGCGGCGGCGGAATGCGAACTGGCCGGGGCACATG
>RPRK01000529.1 GCA_003818495.1 Burkholderiales bacterium | reverse complement strand
TCCACTCCCTAAAATTGTTTGGCAACCGCTTCAGGACAGCCAGAAGCGGCGGCGATTGTTCCCGGGCGCGATCGCGTAACGTTGGCTCGTTCCCGGCTCCCAGGCAGGCCGGGAATGTCGAGAACCGGCTGCCCACGATCAGTTCACGGTCACTTGATCTGCATGTCGTTCTTGACCGCGGTCACGCCCGTAATGCCGCGCGTCAGTTCAACCGCCCGGTTTGCTGCTTCCTGCGAACTCACGAAGCCGCTCAACTGAACCTCGCCCTTGAAGGTTTTGACTTTGATCACCAGAACCTTGGTGAGGGGATCGTCGAATATGGCTGCTTTCACTTTGGTGGTGATGACGGAATCGTCGATATTTTCGCCCGTTCCCTGATGGTGTGCCGTCGATGCGCATCCGACGACAGAACCCAGCGAAACGGCCAGAAAAACTGCAGAAAGATACTTGTTCAGTTTCATAACGGAACCCCTGAAGTTTGGTTGAAATAGTTGCCGTGTCATATGCGTGTGAAGCAAGGTTCGTTCCCCACCGCACACTACTCATGTTAGTAAAAATCCCCATTAAATCTGGGTCTTTCATGGTGGCTGCGGGCCGATCATTTTGTTAATTCATCATCCGGTCGTAGATCGCCACGTCGGCTGCGTAACACCCGCAGGAAGCCGCTTCCAGGCCGGAACGGTCGAGCACCGTGATATCCCCGCGGTGATAGCGGATCAATTTGCGGGCTTGCAGCGAGGAAGCCGCCTTGGTGACGCCGACGCGGCGCACGCCCAGCATGGTGGCGAGGAATTCGTGGGTGACATGAAACGCGTCCGAGTGCGCCCGGTCATGCGTCATCAAAAGCCAGCGCGCAAGACGCGCTTCCACCACATGGAAACGGGTGCACGCTGCGTTTTGCGCCAGTTGGCCCATCACCACGTAGAGATAGCGCTTCACACCGCGTTGCAGCGCGGGACTCAATCCGAGTTCGCGGCGAAACGGAGCAGCACCCATGCGCAGTGCCGGGCCTGCGCCCTGCACCAGCGCATGCAGCGGCGACACATTCACCCCAAGGGAAAGGGAAGCGCCGAGCATGCCTTCATTGCCGACCAGGCCCACCTCCAGGCTGGTGTGGTCGATGATCGGCGTTACCAGGGAAATGAAACTCCCGGTGGGAAAGAACACATGGCGGACGCGCTCGCCAGGTTCGGCCAGAATGGTGGCGAATACCAGATCGACCGGCTCGCACGCCGCCAGAACACGCTGGCGATCCTTGCGCGGCAAGGCTGCGAGCAGGCGATTGACGGCGGGGACGGGCAGGGCGTTCGGCAAGGGATTCTCCTGGGTTGAGAAATCCGGCAAGCGGCACACGGCGAAGTCGCGATGCAATTCCGATGTCGAATGCACACCAAGGGACGAACGAAGCACCCCAAGATAAGCGCTTCAAAGTATCAGATGAAACCCGTCGGCAGTCTGGGCGGTAGCGTACATAAGGCGCTGCCGGACCTGCGGGCAAGGACGTTGCCCACCCGAACAGCCGGGTCAGAGGGCGACTTCATACGGCAGCAAGCGATCGAATTCCTTCTTGACCACTGCGTAGCATTCGCACACGCGCGCCTCCAGTCCTGGGCGGTCCACCACGGTGATCTTGCCGCGACTGTAATGAATCAATCCGGCCTGTT
>RPRK01000528.1 GCA_003818495.1 Burkholderiales bacterium | reverse complement strand
GTGTACAGCGGCAGGATCATGAACGGCAGGTGGACGTAGACCATGCCGACGATCACCGCGAAGCGCGAGAACAGCAGGTCGAAGGGCCCGAGGATGATCATCCACGCGTAAACCCGGACCAGGAAGTTGCTCGCGAACGGCAGCACGCACAGCAGCACCATGAGGTTGCGGTACTTCTTCGGGCTGCGCGCGATCAGCAGCGCCACCGGATAGGCCATCACCAGGCAGATGAGCGTGGTCAGGAGCGCGACGCCGAAGCTCTTGGCGAAGATCTGCGCGTAGATCCAGTCGCCGAAGAACACCGCGTAGTTCTCGAACGTGATGCCGCCGTCCTCGCCGGGCGCGGCGCCGAGGAGCGGCGCCAGCGCGCCGAACTCGCCCGGATAGCGGACGCTGGCCACGACCATGATCGCGGCCGGGACCACGAAGAAGACCAGCAGGAAGACGAACGGCGGCCCGCTGACCGCCCACCGGGCGAGCCGCCCGGCGTGCATCCGGTTCGAAGTGTCCGCGTGCATGGCTCGCTCGCGCCCGGCGCGTCAGGCGTCGAGGAAGGCGCCGGCCTCGGCCTTCCACGACAGGCGCACGCGGTCGCCGACCTCGAAGAACTTCGCCCGGCCGGGCGCGGAGTTGGGCAGCAGCGCCTCGAAGCGCTTGCCGTCGGGCAGGTCGACGATGTAGGTGGTCACGTCGCCGACGTAGAGGAAGTCGTTGACCACGCCTTCGCACTGGTTGGGGTCGCCCGACGGCTCGGCGATGGCGCGGATCGCCACCTGCTCGGGGCGGATCACGAACACCCCCTTGCTGCCGGCGTGCACGCCCTCGCGCGGCGGCGCGGTGATCCGGCCGAGCGTGCCCAGTCCCAGCGTCAGCTCGGCCCCGGCCGCCTCGACGGTGGCCTCGTGCATGTTGACGTTGCCGATGAAGTCGGCGACGAAGCGGTTCTTCGGGAAGCCGTACAGCTTGTCCGGCTCGTCGAGCTGCTCGATCACGCCGTGGTTCATCACCGCGATCCGGTGCGACAGCGCCAGCGCCTCGGCCTGCGAGTGGGTGACGAAGACGAAGGTGACGCCCACGCCGCGCTGCAGGCGGATCAACTCGATCTGCATCTGCTCGCGCAGCTTCGCGTCCAGTGCGCCCAGCGGCTCGTCGAGCAGCAAGAGGCGCGGCCGGTTGACGAGGCCGCGGGCGAGCGCCACGCGCTGCTTCTGGCCGCCCGAGAGTTCGTGCGGGTAGCGCTGCTCCAGCTTCTGGAGCTTCACCTGCGCGATCGCCTCCCGCACCCGGCTCTTCACCTCGTCGTCGGACTTGCCGGCCATGCGCAGCGGGAAGGCGACGTTCCGTGCCACCGTCATGTGCGGGAACAGCGCGTAGCTCTGGAAGACCGTGTGGATCGGGCGCTTCTCCGCCGGCGTGTCCTTGAGGTCGACGCCGTCGAGCACGATCGAGCCGGCGTCGGGGAGATCGAAACCTGCAATCATCCGCAGCAGCGTCGTCTTGCCGCAACCGGAGGGCCCGAGCAGGGTGAAGAACTCCCCGCTCTCGACCGAGAAGCTGACGTTGTCGACTGCGGTGAAGTCGCCGAACCGGCGGGTGACGTTCTTGATCTCGAGGAGCGCCATCGGGCCGGGCCTCGCGGGAGGAAGATGAGGGGTGCGAAACCTTTC
>RPRK01000527.1 GCA_003818495.1 Burkholderiales bacterium | reverse complement strand
TTTAAAAGTGCCTCAACCGGAGACTTCCACCTCCAAGACGGTTCTCCCGCCTGCGGCATGGGTGCCTTTCCCTGCGGGACTGTCTCCTTCCCTTCCCCCTCGCCCTCGCCCTCGCCTGCGGCGGGCAAGGCCGGCGATGCCAATGGGGATAATCGGGTAGACGGGATCGACTATGTCATCTGGCTCAACCATTACAACCAAAGTGTAACCGGTCCAGCTAACGGGGACTTTAATGGAAGTGGTAAAGTAGATGGAGTGGACTATGTGATATGGTTAAATAACTATGGTCAATAAACTCCTCGTCTTTTTCTTTTTCTTCCTTATCACTTACCTTGGTAACTCCACCACAATTCTCGCCGCCACCCAGCTCACCCTTACCCCGGCCAACGAACTCTACAATTTTAGCGGCTGGGGCGGTAATATTTGCTGGGGTAATGGCGATTTAGACACGGGATCAGTCAGATATTTCAATGAACTTGATGTCAAAATTGTCCGCTTGAGACTAGCCTTAAATTTTTGGGGGCCCAGTGACCAAAATTCCTTTAACACTCATTACTCTGTCAGTAATCTTGACTTAACCTATTTTGACAATTTAGTCAGGAATAATCCCCAGCTTCAGCAAACTTTGAATGTAGCCAAAAGGGCCAAGACTTTAAACATTCCAATTATATTAAGTTCCTGGGATCCGCCGGCCTATCCGACCGACAAACTTTCGGTGGAGATGCACCAAGTTATCTCCACTTTTATTATGTATGCTTACGAACGGTATGGAGCCAATATTGATTATTATTCCTTCAATGAAGCGGATATTGGGATTAATGTGCTGTTTTCCAAGGAGGAACACCGGGATTTTATTAAGGGCTTTGGCAATTTTTTCAAAAACAACGTCAAATCCCAATCTAAATATCAAAATTTAAAAACTAAATTACTGCTCGGCGACGTGGGCAAACCCTTTGTTTTCCGCAATCCATGGCCTGACTACAATAAATACTGGGAGCCAACCATTAACGATCCGCAAGCCATGAGTTATGTCGGCGCCGTCAGCGTCCACACTTATAACAAGGGGGACGCTCTGTTATACCCCGACCAACCCAATATTAGCGGGGGCAATGAAGTTCCTATTTCAAATGGATACTATTGGCGCGAAGGCCTTAAATGGTGGTCCCAAGTTGCCAAAGATCATAATTTACCTCTAATTTTAGCTGAAGTCGGCACTGATGGTTCCGCCCCCTCCGAAAGCGGTCTTCATACCTGGGACTATGCTCTCAAAGATCTCCAAACTTACATTGGCGGCCTTTATTACGGTCAACCTGAATCAATGCTTTATTGGTCATATATCGAGAATAATCGCTATAGTCTCTATGACAGTGCCAATAACCTGACCCCGGATTCGCGCTTCTGGTTTATCAAACAACTTGGCAACATCCTCCCCAATCATGCCAAAGGTATCCAAACTACCATCTCCAAGGATCCCCCCATCTATCTGGTGGCTTTTAAAGGTGATCTCAATGGCCAAACACAATATGTCCTGCACTTGGCCAATTTCAGTTCTACCGACCAAGCGGTCTCGCTTGCCGGCGTACCGACCGGAACCTATGAAGGCCTAAAGACTTCCCAAACCGAAAAATTTAAATGTCTTTCTAATTTAATTCCAGTTTCCGGACAATTGCTGAACCTCAC
>RPRK01000526.1 GCA_003818495.1 Burkholderiales bacterium | reverse complement strand
GATACCTCATGGATAAGCGCAGATGCCCCACCCGATGGTGCAGCCCAAGCCTGGTTGTTGATACTGACCATATATGAATCGGCTTCCGGAATGGAATCCCAGATAAATGAAACGTAAGTGGTATTCGTAAGTCCACAGTTTACCTGAGGAGAAGAGAGAGGGGGTATTACTGTAGTATTAATGGTATTACTTTTTGGACCCGCGCAATTATTGCTCAATGCTCTTGCCGATATGGAATAACTTTCTTCTGTGGCAGTCAGGTTTAAGGTATTGAAAGAACTTTCCTGAATATTCCAGATGTTATTATAGAAGATGTAGGAATCGTATCCGCCGGGAGCGGCAGTAAAGCTAAGGATATGATCCAGACAGACTTCGTTATCCGGATCGGAGCTGGTTAGTACCAGTGCTTCGGGAGTTTTTGTGAGCTTAAGTTCTATATAATCTGTGACTCCTGGGCAGAATGGCTGATTAAGATTTCGGATATTCACTGAAATACTTGTATCTGAAACCGGAGTAATCCACAGGGTTTTTTTATTGGAAGGGGGCATTAATCCCCACTGTATGGAATAATTTGGAATGCTGAGATTTCTTATTTCCAGCTTTACTGAATCACCACTGCAAAGATTAAATGATTTATCAACCTCGTAGGTGAAAGCAACACATTCAGTCGCATATCCGATGGCAGGCTGAGAAACTGCACTGTTACCACAAATCCCGTCGCCGGTAGCATAAACGCTAAGGCTTACAGCAGTTCCGGGGCTAACCGGAGAAACCGTATGGGCAGTACTGGTAAAGCCGCCCGATGGGAAGGTGTATATTCCGTTATCCCGGCTCACCAGATAACCGGTGGCTCCGGGAATAGGATTCCATGAGAAGGTAATGCTGTTCTCGGTCGATGAAGCTACATTCACAACGGGTCGCTCAAGAGGTTCTTCCACGCTAATGCTCAGGCTGTCGGAAAAAAGAACGCAAGCTCCGTCGCGGGCGATAACATAATAATTATGTCCAGGGTTGATTTCTGTTGCACTATAAATGTTTTCAAAACCTGATTGAACCCGCAATCCGTTATCGTAGAAATCGTAATTATCCAGATCAGCGGGGTTTACTGTAAAGGCAACAGAAGAGTTCTGACAGATAACGGCGCTGTTGGCAGAGCTTTGCAGGTTAATTGCTTGTTTTGGTGTAACCTGAACTGTAAATACTTTTTCGGCGGTGGGGCACTGAGGTTCATCAAGGTTTCCTACTTTTACCGGGATACTGGCATTAGCAAAGGCAAAGATGGAATAGTCCTGGGAAGAATTGGAAGGGCCATTGTTCCAGCTTACCGTGTAGTTTGGAATGCCAATGTTTTTTATTCCAAGGTCAACCACTGTCCCTTCACAAACTGACCGAACCGGGGTTGTTTGTTCGAACAGGATTGCGGTACATGTTTTTGCTGTGCAGGTAACCAATTCCGAAACCGTTCCTGAACCGCAGGTACCATCGTCAACAGCACGCACCCGGATGTTGTGGCTTTCATTTTCCGGTAATCCGGTAAGTTCGTGCGATAAACCTAATATTCCTGACCCGGGGGTTTGAAAAGGACCATTGTCAATGCTAATCTGGTATTGCGTAGCTTCGGGTACTTCATCCCAGATAAACTCGATAGAACTTGGAGAAGTATTACCACAGTTTACTTGTGGGG
>RPRK01000525.1 GCA_003818495.1 Burkholderiales bacterium | reverse complement strand
GACGTGCGCCACAGGTTCCCTCTCGATCCTGTTTTCCCCTGCTCCGGATTTCCGCCGGTTCCTGATCCCGCCTGAAAAGCCTGACCGGCAACCGCCGGAACGGGTTTTGGCGCGTCGTCGAGAAACACCGCGCGATGCTCCGATGCCCATGCCGGCGAGGCATAGCGGCCGGAAGCCAGCACCGTGGAAGACGAAACCCTTATACCGATGATCTCCGACCTGCTCATGTCGGCCCGCCAGAGGTATGCTGCCCGGAGATCCGCCCCGGTGAGCAGTGCGCCGGCAAGTCTCGCTTCACGAAAATTCGTATCCTGAAGATCGGCGCCGCTGAAATCAGCTCCGGTGCAATCCGCTTTCTTGAGTACGGCTGTCTGCATAAGGGCGCCTTTGAGCGACGCTCCCTCAAGCACGGCATCCTCCAGATCGGCATTACGGAGCCGTGCTCCGTCAAGCGAAGCTCCGAGCAGCATTGCCGAACGCAGCACGGCCGAGTCGAGCCGGGCGTGATCGAGCCGGGCCCTGCTGAGATCGGCACTGCCGAGATCGGCGCCGGAAAGATCTGCCCGGCTCAAGTCCGCACCTCTCAGGTTCATGCCTTTGAGCTGAGCCCCGGAGAGATCGGCAACACGTCCCGAAAGCCCGGTACTGTAACTGTTCCATGATTTCACTCCGGCCTTCAGCGCATGGAAATCGGCGGCATCGTATGCCGAGGCCGGAGCGGACGAAACCGGCAGACAAACGCAGAACAGAAGAATGGGACGGATATGACGAAGGATATTATTTTGCATGTGTCTCAAGTGTTGTAAGGGTTTCACGGTAAAGCTCCGTATTGAGGTTTTTCAGCAGATAAGCCACACTGCACCCGAAAACAACTCCCGCGCTGCCGAGCAGCATATCGTTGTCGAGAAAAAACCCGAGCATCACTCCGGTTGACGAAAGCAGCATGAGGGTTAGCTGCCGGAATGCCCTTTTCATGGTTCGGCTGTCGAGCAGCGCCGACAGAGCCTGCTCGCTTCTGAGCTTTTCAAGCGAAGCGGTCCTGAGGATCGAGGGAATAACGATGTAGATCATGCCGATAAAGGAAAAGGTGATCCACCCGAGCAGGGCTGCATGGGTATGCGAGTGGTAGATCCACATTTTGTCGATGCGGATAGGGGGATGAAAACCGAAAGGAATCCCCTTGATATAATAAATGTTCATGATGCCGAATGCGCTGGTTGCGAAAAGCAGGGCCAGACCGCTCAGAAGAAAAGCCAGCGCCGGATGGTGAAAGCTTGTTTTGAAAAAGTTGTAGAGGTAGAGGGCAAAACCCCCGAGCAATGCCATGACGCCGAAAAGAAGAATGTGGCTGACCAGCATCATACCGAAATAATGGCCGATGAGAATAACGATGAGAAAAATCAGGACGCCACCGACGAAAATATAAAACCAGAGGCTGAAAAGGGTTTTGATCAGCGCTCTTTTCGAGGAGTCTCTCCACGCGTAGGTATAGAGAAATCCCATGACGCTGATGCTCAGAGGAAACGAGGAGCCGAGAAAATAGGCCGACTGGGTTACGAAAAACGGAATGAGGCCGCTTTCGGGAAAGGCCTCTTTCAGGCCGAGGGTAAAGAGCCCGAGATTGGCGTTGAGCAGAAAGAGCACATCGAAAATGTAGTAGCGCACGGAAACCTCTTTCCAGATTTT
>RPRK01000524.1 GCA_003818495.1 Burkholderiales bacterium | reverse complement strand
GAGGGCTGGAGCGCAAATAAACCAGTCGTAGTAACCGAAAACGGCGGACCCGGCGAATTCATTATACACGAGACAAACGGACTGAAAATTTACCCCCGGCCCGATTCGGTAACGTGGGGAATCAACCGTATATTTTCAAATTTTGACTGGTCGAGAGAATTGGGCAGATTTGGCAGGTCGTGCGTAGAGCAGAGGTATAGCTGGGATATAATCGCCGGTGAAACCCTCGAAGTTTATAAACAACTCTGTCCGCAGCCGGTTGAGCAGCCCATAGCGATAAAACAGATTCCTGAAATAAGGCCCAAAGCCCAGGATACGGTAGTGGCCGTTCAAAACCGAAATGAAAACATAATTCTCGAACTAAAGGCCAAGGTGGTTATACCTTCTTCATCGGCCTCAAACAGCGAGGCATACGCTATTCTCGATGCCCTCAAGACAAACCTTGCAAGCTACGGATTTGTACTGCAGCCCAAAGAGCATTCTCTGAAAATCAGGGGCGAATGCGATGAGGTAATCAGGGCCCTTTACGAATCGTGGGAAAGATTGCACCGGCAGCACTGTAAAGAAGGAATCTGTTTACAAGTGCCTTCTCTGGAGGCAGCAGCAAATGGCTGTCGGTAGTTTTTGCATTGTCCTTCACGGGCATATGCCATACGTGTTATATCACGGCTCCTGGCCGAACGGCGAGGACTGGCTTTATGAGGCGGCCGCAGAGACGTATCTGCCGATATTGTCGGTAATTGACAAATGCGCCGGTCTTAACTGTAATCCTAAACTGACTAGTGGCCTGACGCCGGTTCTGCTCGAACAGCTCGCCCACAAGCATTTCAAAGAGGGTTTCCGGGCATATCTGGGCGACAATATAGAGCGTGCGAAAAGCGACAGGAGGCAGTTCGAGCAGGCAAACCAGATGCATATGGCGTATCTGGCCGGCCGCTGGGAAGATTTTTATTTGAAATTGTCGGAGCAGTTTAACGCTCTCGATTGTAACATACCAGCCGCTTTCGAAAAGCGGCGCCTCGCGGGGCAGGTTGAGATGTTGACCTCGGCGGCGACGCACGGGTATATGCCGCTGCTTTTGGAGGATTCCTCGATTCACGCGCAGGTGCGGGCCGGGTTGCATACGTCGCAGCGAATTCTCGGAATCAAGCCGACGGGTATGTGGCTTCCGGAAGGCGCCTACAGGCCGGCGGGCAACTGGACTCCGGCGATTGCCTGGGGTTCGCATAACGGAAGAGCCGGTATCGAACGATTAGTGGGGCAGGAAGGCATCACGCATTTTTTTGTCGATAGCCAGTTAATTAGCGGAGGTCCCTCGGTTCACGAACCGGTCCTGGTCAAAGATTCATTCAACGGCGATTCACCTGTAACCGCTTTTGCCAGAGACGCTGAAATCTGTCAGCACGTGTGGTGCAAATTTGTGGGTTATCCCGCTAATAGCGTGTATCTTGAGTTTCACAAAAGACACGGCCATCGCCGCGGGCTGAGATACTGGAAAATCACGGACCGCAAATCTGATTTGGGCAGCAAAGACCTTTATTACCCCGACGACGTAACGGGCAAATTGCACGAGCACGCCCAGCATTTCTGCGGACAGGTCAAACGCCGGCTATGGGAGTATCATTCGCGGACGGGCAAAAATGGGGTCGTTGTTGCGTGTTTTGACACGGAACTTTTCGGCCACTGGT
>RPRK01000523.1 GCA_003818495.1 Burkholderiales bacterium | reverse complement strand
TTCGAGCAGGTCTTCATCCTGATGAACCCGCCTGAAGGACCGAACAACTCGACCATCACATTGGTCTTGTATTTGTATCGCAGTGGTTTCCAAAACTTCAAACAGGGATACGCCTCCGCCATCGCGTGGGTCCTCTTTATCGTCATCTTCGGTCTGACGTTGATTCAGTTCCAACGCCAGCGCCGCTCCAGCATCTACGAGAACTAGGAGGAGACAGACATGAAAATCCAATCCTATCGCGTCGTTCAGTTCCTGAGTAAATTCTCCGTTTACTTCATCCTTACGTTCTTTGCGTTCATCATGTTGTTCCCGTTCTTCTACATGCTGTCTACGTCGTTCAAAGTCCCTGCAGATACGTTCCGTTATCCACCGCGCATGCTGCCGCGAGACCCTGTCACGACTCAGGTGGAGGGATACGATGAACCACTTCCGCTCTACTATGTGGATGTTGACGGCGTTCAAAAGGAATTTGCGCTCGCCAAGAGCAATATCAAGGTTGGCATTTATGCCCCGGCGGATAACCTCGAATCGACTGTGGAACGTTACCTTACCGAAGTCAAACCCACCGGCGGTGCGACCAATCAGCAAAAGGTGACAGTTAACGGCGAGGAAGAAAAACTCTTCGATGTGGAAGTGGACGGTCAGATCGTGCCGATGATCCTTATCAGCCAGACCACTGTGGGTGAATTCGTTGACCCTCAGGATCCGGAAACCAAGGTCTATCAAAATGTGCGTTTGAGCGAGCCGGTCGAAACCCTCGGCGGACATCCTGAAAACTATACCGAAGTCATCGAGCTCAACAACCTCGGGCGCGCATTGACCAACACTACGCTCGTCACAGTCTTGGTGGTCTTGGGGCAGTTGGCAACATCGATCTTCGGCGGGTATGCGTTTGCACGCCTGAAATTCCCCGGGCGCGACACGGTTTTTGTCTTTTATCTTGGTACGATCATGATCCCCTTTGTGATGCTGATCGTGCCACTTTATCAACTGATGGTTCTCATCGGCTGGACAGATCGCCTCGCTGCACTCATCATCCCGTGGATCTTTACCGCTTATGGCACCTTCCTCATGCGTCAACACTTCATCACCTTCCCCAAGGAGATCGAAGAAGCCGCAGTGTTGGATGGTGCTTCGCGTTTTGCCATCCTCAAAGACATCATCATTCCCGCCTCTATCCCCGCCCTTGCCACTCAGGCAACCTTTACCTTTCTCTACGCCTGGAATTCCTTTATCTGGCCTCTGGTCATCATCAACGTTGGCAATGAGAAGAACCATGTACTTACTCTCGCTCTCAACGTGCTGCGCGGACGTGCCTCCGATACGCCCAATCTTATTCTCGCAGGCGCGGCGATCGCCATCGTCCCGCCGTTGATCGTCTTCATCCTCGGTCAACGTTTCTTCGTGGAGAGTGTGGCAGGCAGCGGCGTCAAAGGATAATCTCATGCAAAAGTACGTGCTTCACAATCCGCACCTTGAAGGCGAGACCTTCTTGTGGGAAGCGGGCTCGGTGGGTGTGTTCCTTTCACATGGCTACACCGCCACCACCGCCGAAGTACGTTTATTCGCCAAACGTCTGCACGAAAAAGGATACAGCGTAGCCGCACCTTTACTGGCAGGTCATGGCACCCGTCCCGAAGATCTGAACCGCGTCACCTGGCAGGATTGGGTCGAGAGCGGAGAAAAAG
>RPRK01000522.1 GCA_003818495.1 Burkholderiales bacterium | reverse complement strand
TCTTTTTAAAAGAACCCAGATGGAGTACGGGTGGTATCCAGTTACACGTGGTTAGCGCTATAAAATACTAAGAAACCTTGAACAAGTCATTGCGTCGTCCCGATTTATCGGGACGCGCCATCCCGATGTCCTCCTTTTTTCCAAATCGGGAGGCGTGGCAATCTCTATCATGGCATCAAATAAGTCATGCCTTCAAATATAGAGTTAATTATTCAGAGCTTCCCTAAATAAAGCTGTCCTTGACACCTGGATTCTGGCTTTCATTGGAATCGTTAGGTAGGGGCGGGTTCATAACCCGCCCGCCCTTTTCCCTCGTTTTTAGCCTTGTTTCCTCTACCTTTGAGCTTGCCTGCTGAAGCTTTAGCGTAAGTAGGGGAGAGAGGATTAAGGTGAGGGGAACCCGCGCTGCTTATCGCACAGTACCGCGCGCGTTATTTTACCAGCTTTTTATTATATTCCAGCAAGAGCTTTTTCATCTTGTCCTGTTTTTTCTCCATGCCGGGCTTGTCGAGAAATTCCATCAGCAGCGGGGATTTAAGAGTATACGGCTTCCACTTCGGCATGGGCGTGCCGTCGGCGTCAATTCCGTTCGGGTCCCCGTTTCTGGCGAAGTTTGTCCAGTAGTTGCACATTTGCCGCGCCAAATCATAATGTTTTCCTTTAAACGGACGCCAGCACTTGGCCAGTGTTTCAAACTCAAACCAGAGGTCGGAAGAATGGAAAGCGCCCGCGTCGTCGCCGGGTATTTCCGGGCCGAAACGGTAGCTGAAGACTGTTTGTCCGCCTTGCGCTGCCGTGGTCTCGCAGAAGAGGCTGGCGGTAAGCTCGGTGCCGTTCACCGTGGCGGCTTTCTGAAGGCTGATGCCCTCGGCGGCGGCCTTTTCCCGAGCCAGCCGGCAAAACTCCGCTTCAATGCAGGGTATATTTTCTGCCGCCCATTTATCAATATCGTCATCCGGCGGAACAATCAGGAATTCGTCTCTGGTCGAGCCTATCATCACCGGAATCCGCGCCTGGTGCCCGTTTAGAACACTGATGGATGAGTCCTCGACGACGTATTTGCCGTCTATCGTCGAGCCCCAGTTTTTATTGAATTCAAGATGTTTGGCCATAAGCGTTTTGGCGTCGATGGCCTTCGCAGCGGCGAGATTCTTTGCCCCGATAAATTTAAAGAACTCTTCCCCCATCTCGGTCAGTTCCTCGAGACTGCGGCTTATCATTACCATGCGCTGCGGCTTTTTAATTCGCACGCCGCCGCCGGACTGCACGATGGCCTTGGCAAAGGCGCCCTTCGCCATCGGTGAATTCACGTGCGCCATGCCGCTCCCGCCCCCCGCCGATTGCCCGAAAATGGTGATATTATCCGGGTCCCCGCCGAAATTGGCGATATTGCGCCGTACCCAGTCGATGCCGGCTTTCTGGTCGAGATAACCCCAGTTGGCAGCGAATCCGTCTGGAGAATTCTTGATGATTTCCGGATGCGTCATAAAACCGAATACATTAAGGCGGTAATTTACGGAAACCAGTATCACGCCGCGGCGCGCGATGCGTTCGCCGTCGAACTCCATTTCCCACGGGTAGCCCTCCATCAGGCCGCCGCCGTATATCCACACCATGACGGGCATTTTTTCCTTGCCGGTTTTAGCGTTCGTCCAGATGTTAAGATACAGGCAGTCTTCATCCATCGG
>RPRK01000521.1 GCA_003818495.1 Burkholderiales bacterium | reverse complement strand
TGGTCTTCTTCACTGCCGACAGGTCAATGAGCCTTAAGCTGCACAGCGGCCAGGCATTCTTCTCGGGCATTTACGCAGTTTCATGGTTCATCAAGCCGGACGTGATATTTCTTGTCTTCTCGATGCTCGCAGCATTTTCCGTAGTAATGCGATACGGTTCAGCCGGCAAATCCCCGCTGGTTCGCAATATCTACTATTTGAGGGCCATGACTCTTCCTCTTGTCTTCCTCCTCATCTACCCGGGTACTCCCTTTACAGACACAGCCGCACTTGTACTCTTCCTGGCAGGAGTGGTTGCTGACCGCGTACTTTTCTACTATGATTTCAATCCGGTAAACATCAAAGAGACAATATCTGAACATTTCAACACTGAATATGAAAAAGAGAGAGATAAACAGCGCAAGGACACCGGTCTATCGTGATGCCGGGTTCGAGCTACCTACAGCAGGAACGACCTCCGGAGCCTTTACCGCGGAGACATTGCACGAGAGGGAACCTGACATGTACATCTATTCCCGTTACCGCAATCCTACAGTTGTAGCCGCAGAAGAGGCCATTATGGCTGTGGAGGGTTCGGAGTGGGCGCTGCTGGCACAGTCTGGTATGGCCGCCATTGACATCGCCCTCTCAATCTTCCAGGAGGCCGGCAGGCAGAGTAACTGGCTCTTCTTCTCGGAGATTTATGGCGGTACACTCTCATACATCAGCAGCGTCCTGCAAAAGCGTCGCGGCATGGAGGTAAGCTTCTTCAGGCCCACAGACAGGAATTATGATTACACACATCTTGAGAGCGTGATAACAGAATCCCGTCCGGATATACTTTACTTTGAAACTATCTCAAATCCTCTCCTGATGGTCGCCGAGGGTCGGCGCATCATTGACATGGCAAAGAAAAGGGGTTGCAGGGTCATTGTAGACAACACCTTCGCCACTCCTCTCTTATGGAAGCCACTGGACGACGGGGCAGACCTGGTCATCCATAGCGCCACCAAATACCTCTCCGGCCATGGAAATCTCACAGCAGGTGTGATATGTGGTAATGATAACAAACTGATGCAGAGCGCTGTGGAGTATCGTAAATTTGTAGGGCACATGCTCTCTCCTGATGATGCCTACAGGTTGCAGACGCAGATCTCTTCCTTCGAATTGCGCTTCAGGCAGCAGTGTGACAATGCCTCATATGTTGCAGCAGTTCTGAGTAAATCCGAACATGTGGCGCAGGTCCTTTACCCCGGACTGGATACACATGCAACACATATTGCGGCACTGGAGCTTACCGGGGGAAGGGGATACGGGGCTATGGTCACTTTTGATCTCACTGGCAGCACTCCTGAGACCAAGAGAAGGAGGCGCGACAAGTTCATTGAGGCTGTAAGGCCCGAGATAAAGCTTATACCCTCCCTGGGAGATAATCACACCATCCTGATGCCCGTTGAGGCCGTGTGGGGCGCAAAATACCCTGAACCGGGGATGATCAGACTGTCACTTGGCTACGAGGAACGGGCAGTGATAGAATCTGTCATCAGGCGCGGACTGGAGTCGTGATCACCACGCTACCGGCTCGAGTCCCCTGGCAACGAGCCATTCATTGCATTTGCTGAAATGCGAACAGCCGAAGAAACCCCGCGAAGCAGAGAGGGGAGAGGGATGGACAGTCTTAAGAATGAGGTGCCGGGATGAATCTATTGATTC
>RPRK01000520.1 GCA_003818495.1 Burkholderiales bacterium | reverse complement strand
TAGTGTAGCGAGCCTCCAAAAATTTACCCGCTATCTGGAAGAAGCATATCTATTCGTTAATCTTCCGAGGTACTCGACCAAAATTAAATCCCGTCAAACTTCAGCTCTCAAAACGTATTGCATCGATAACGGTTTTATCAAAGCCCGGGCATTCGAACTATCGCCAAACTATGGACGTTTGCTCGAAAACATGGTATTGGTAGAATTGTTGCGGAGAGACTATAAACCCGGACTTGGATTGTTTTATTACCATACCCGCAATAACAAGGAAGTCGATTTTGTAATAAGGAATGGGCACAAAGCCGAAGCATTGATTCAGGTATGCTATGATCTTTCGGCTGTTAAAACCCGGAAACGGGAGCAGGACGCCCTTCTGGAAGCTGCCCGGGAAACCGGCTGCAGTGAACTGCTCATTCTAAGCTGGAACGAAGAGGCTGTAGTGGAGAAGGAAGGAAACACGATACACATTGTCCCTGTGTATAAGTGGTTGTTAAACAAGGGATAAGCAAGCTCAGGAAGGTGCATTTTTGTTCAACTTTACTTTCGCTGTGGAACGACTGTTAAGATAGGTTACCAGAGGAAGCCAGGATGAACAGCCGGTTTCAAACTCCTATATTCTCCCGAAGTTCCCTCTTATTGTTGGTGAGCCTGTCGAACCATGGTTGGTGAGCCTGCCGAACCATGGTTGGTGAGCCTGCCGAACCATTCTCTGTGTCCAACTCTTAAAACAGGTCACGGGGAATGGCTGTTAAAATAGCTTACTCAGAGGAAGCCAGATGGTTTGGCTAACTCCTGAAATATTAGTTGGCTGAAATGATTTTTTATAGTTGGTATTCTTTGCTATTATGGTTTTAATTACATTTGCTTAATGCTAAAAAACAAGATCATAGCGCAGATTAATCAATCCTTACAAAACCTGAATGTGAGCAAGGTGATCCTGTTTGGTTCCTATGCCAAAGGAAATCCTTCCCGAAACAGCGATATCGATCTGCTTGTGGTTACCAACGACGATTTTGTCTTTGAGTCCTTCGCTCAAAAGATGGAGGTCAAGCTTAAAATAGCCACTGCTTTAAATCCTTTAAGAAAATATGGGGATATTGATCTTATTGTGCATTCAAAACCCATGTTCGAGAAGTTTTTACAACTGGATTCCGGGTTTAAAAAAGAAATTCTGGGTTCAGGAACATTAATATATGAAGCAAACAACTGAGGAGTGGCTGAACATTGCAGAAGACGACCTGCTTGCTGCCAGGACGCTTGCAGGCGATATACGGCTTACCAGCCTGGCTTCCTTTCATTGTTAGCAATGCCTCGAAAAATGCTTCAAAGCTTTAATGGAAGAAAAGGATTTGCCCTCCATCAAATCGCACGACCTGATCAGGCTGCAGCAATACGCAAGTATCACACTCTCATCAGAGGAATCGGATATGCTCGCAGTAATTAATGAAGTCTATATCGATGCCCGCTATCCGGGCGATCTGGGATTGCTCCCACAAGGGAAACCAACGCCGTCTGAAGTACAGGTGTTCATTAAGCTATGCGAAGCCATTCTTCAAAAAGTCAGACAGCAGATTCTGGGTAATTGAATTTGGATAACTGGTTTTAAAACTCCTATATTCTCCCGAAGTGTCCATTCGTGTGCATTCGTGGACAAAAAAACATTCGTGGAAGCCTTGCCCAAGGCGTGCTTCATTTTTTA
>RPRK01000519.1 GCA_003818495.1 Burkholderiales bacterium | reverse complement strand
GCTTCGAGGCGTTGAACCGGTCCTTGTCCTTGAGGCCGATCACCACCTCGTTGACCAGCGGCATGCCGAGGCGCGAGACCTGCGTCCACGCACCGCCCTGCCGGGTCGCGCGGTTCAGGCCCGAGGGCGGCGTGCCGTCCACCAGCCGTGCCTGGCGCACGCTCGCGGTGGTCCATGCGCCGATCACCGGGTCCGCGCCACGGGTCAGGCAGGCGATCGGCACTTCCAGAACGATGGCGGTCACGTTCTTGTCCGCGAGGTCGTCGCGGCCGCCCGTGGTCGCGCCGAGCGGATCGAGGTTGATCAGGTCGAAGATCGGACCGACCGCGATCGCGAACGGATCCTTGCGCTGACCGACGAACACGCGGCCGGGCTGGCAGCCCGGGATCGCGACGGTCTGCACGAACTTCGCCGCGTAGGCCCCGTACCCGCCGGCGCCCGAGAAGGTCTTGGTGCCGATGTTGTCGAGCGGCTTGTCGAACTCGGCCGAGCCGGTGCCCGGGTTCGTGAGCGGCTGGCGCGCGCCGCGCCGGTCGCCCCGCACGACGTCGACGGTGAAGGTCTCGCGGCGGTTCTGCACGGCCGGGTTGATCGCATCGATCGGCCCCGCCTGCACCAGCGGGATGGCGACCTGCTTGCCGCCCACGTCGAGCGCGATGTCGCGCGTCGTCTCCCTGAAGCGGAACTGGAAGCTCACGTCCTCCTTCGCGTCGCCGTCGTTGTCGACGTGGATCTCGTAGAGCGCGTTCGAGTCGAGCGCGAAGTAGTTCGGGCCGCCGTACGGATCCTGCAGCGGCTGGTAGTTCGCCACGATCGTCACGTAGTCGGCACGCCCGGCCTCGTAGCTGCGGAACAGGTACAGGTCGGTCGCATCGACCTTGGGCATCGATGCGATGAACGGCCCCTCGCGGTGGCTCGATGCGCCGGCGGGCGGCACGGCGCAGGCCAGCATCAGCGAGGCCGCGGCGGCGGCCGGCATCAGGCCGCGCGGGCGGGTGAGGGATCTCGGCATGGTCGAACTCCTGTCAGAGGGGGCGGTTGGGCGGCGGACTCGATGCCTGTACGGGCGAGGCTCCGAACTGGATGCATCGGGCCTCGCATCCGCCGGCGCAGGCCGCGGGACAGGTGGCTGTCTTTGCGGTGGCTGTCTTTGCGGTGGCTGTCTTTGCGGTGGCTGCATTCGCGGTTGCGGACCGCGCGGTTGCGGACCTCGCGGCGGCGTCCGACGCGATGACGCGCGCGGCGCTTCCCTCCGCAGCAGACCGGACCGCCGGATCCGCGGCGGGTCCGAACGCACGCACCGACAGGATCGCCACGGTGAACAGCGCGAACAGCGTCTTGGGAATCCTGGGCAGGCCCATGGCAGGTCCGGATCGTTCTCAGTCGACGCGGTGCTGCGCAGTACGGCGTGACGAAGCGGGCATCGAGGTCTCCTGGGCAGTGCGCTGCGCGAGCGGCGTGTCTCCCCGATACGCACGACGGCGTCGAACGGATGCAGGGGACGGCGCGGGGCCGAGCGGGGCGGCCCGAATCGTGTCGTCGTGCATCCAGGGTGGCGCCGTCTCCGTATCCGCCGGTGAGACCCCGCCCGCCCGTGAGCCCCCGATGCAGCCGATGACCGACGCCCACCTGCCGCAGCGAAGATCCGTGTCACTGCCACGACCGATCCCGGAGCGGCTGGCGCTGGCGCTCGCGCTCGCG
>RPRK01000518.1 GCA_003818495.1 Burkholderiales bacterium | reverse complement strand
TCGCTGTTGCCGATCGGCTGCGACAAATCGACGCCAGAAATCATTGCGCCCAGCGCCGACGAGTAGGGGGTGACTTTCAGGCTGGGCTTGGGCACGGTGTCTCCGTCTTGTTTGGGTTGTGCGGGCGACAGCGTTCAGCCGGCGCGGCCCGCGCGCAGCGCCTCGACCGTGTCGCGGATCAGGTGCCCGGCGATGGAAAAGCGCGGCGGGATGCCGGGCAGCGCATCGATGTCGAACCAGCCGGCGGCCTCGATCTCGTCTTCCTGCGGCACCACCTCGCCACCGACCCACTGCGCGGTATAGGCCACCATCAGGCTGTGCGGGAAGGGCCAGCTCTGGCTGCCAAAGTAGCGCAGCTCGCGCACCGTCACGCCCACCTCCTCGGCCACCTCGCGGTGCACGCATTCCTCCAGCGACTCGCCGGGCTCGACGAATCCGGCCAGTGCGCTGAACATGCCCGGCGCGTAATGCGGCGAGCGGGCCAGCAGCAACTCGCGCCCGCGCCAGATCAGCACCATCATGGCCGGGCTCAGCCGCGGGTAGGCGGCATGGCCGCAGGCAGGGCACTTGCGAGAGCGTTCGTGCGCCTGCAGATCGGTGGGCATGCCGCAGACGCCGCAGAAACGGTGCGCGCGGTCCCATTCCAGCACCTGCGCGGCGCGGCTGGCTACGCCCATCAGTGCATCGGGAAATTGCAGCATCGCGGCGCGTAGCGCGGCACGCCGCCAGCCGGCCGGCTCCGCGCTCAGATGCAGCGCCCAGCAGTCGATGCCGTCCAGCCGCCCGAGGTAGTGGCGTGCCACAGCCAGGCTGTCGAAACCTTGCAGCGGCTGCGGCTGCAACGTGGCATTGTCGGCCTCGGGCAGCAGCAGCTGGCCCTCGACGAAGGCAAAGCACCAGGCCAGCGGTGTGGTCGCGGCCCGCGGTTGCACGGCGGGGACGAAGATCATGTGGGGTCGAGGGTCGGTGTGGTGTTGGGCACGATCGGCGATTCGTCGGC
The DNA here is from genome assembly GCA_003818495.1 of Burkholderiales bacterium. GTDB lineage: Bacteria > Pseudomonadota > Gammaproteobacteria > Burkholderiales > Burkholderiaceae_E > UBA4615. The sequence goes on along the minus strand of RPRK01000518.1, from coordinate 703 downwards.
CGCGGCGATGCGCGGCGGCAGCGCCTCTGGCTTGAGCGCACGCTTGTCGCCCAGCCACAGCGCATGCTGCAGGTGGTCGTCGCGCGGCGCCAGCGTATTGGGGTGCACCAGCACGTCCAGGCCGTCGCGCTGCAGCATCAGCCAGGGCACGAAGCTCGCGAAGACTTCGGGCGTGAAGGCCACCTGGTACATCGCCGCAGTGTGCGGCCCGACCGGCACGTCGTGCCAGCGGCCCAGCTGTACGGCGAAGCGCTCGCCGATGCGCTGGCGCAGCGCCTCGGCCACGCTGCGGTTGTGCGCAGGGTCGTAATAGACGTGGGCGTGGTAGCTCAGGATCGCAGGTGTGCTGCTCATGAAGCGACTGTAGCGTGCAGCGTTGAGCGCGCCTCGAACACCAGGCAAGTGGTCGTGCCATGTGCATACAGCTTGCCGTCGGCGCCGACGATGCGTGCCTCGGCCGTGGCCAGCTGGCGGCCGACGTGCACCGTCTTGCCGATGGCCCGCAGCGGGCCGCTGCGGTGTGCCGAGGTGGCGGTCCACGCGATCCCATTGGTGGACGTGTAGACTCCGGCGCCCTGGTCGTTCCCGGGAGGTTCCCCGACAGCGACCCACACGCCGCCGAGCCAGCCCACGCCGTAGAGTTGGGAATTCCCGGACAGCTGATGTCGGGTGGCCCAGGTCGTTCCGTTGGTGGAGGTCTGGA
>RPRK01000517.1 GCA_003818495.1 Burkholderiales bacterium | reverse complement strand
ACCGTCTGAAGCTCTTGCAGCAATTGCATGGAAGATATCCTTCACGTGAGGCCATGCCTCTTTGGACCCGCCGGGCATCATTGAGGGTCCGAGCAGAGCACCCTCTTCACCGCCTGAGACTCCGGTACCGATGTAGAGAAGTCCCTTGCTCTCAACATATTGTGTTCTTCTGATTGTGTCAGGAAAGTGCGAGTTTCCGCCTTCAATTATGATGTCTCCCTTGTCCAACAGGGGGATGATCTTCTCAATAAAGTCGTCAACCGGCTTGCCTGCCTTGACCATCAGCATCACCTTGCGGGGCCTCTCAAGGTTCGAGATCAGCTCCTCAAGTGAGTAGGAGGGTATGATTTTTTTGCCTTTCCCTCGTCCGTTCACAAAATCCGTCACCCTTTCCGTTGTGCGGTTGAATACTGCAACAGTAAATCCCCTGCTTTCAATGTTGAGCACAAGGTTTTCTCCCATCACTGCGAGGCCAATCAATCCTATATCTGCTTTCATTATGGAATATTAAGTAGTTGATAAAATGAGTTAAATCGTTTTCGCATTATTGAATTATTTTGAAGCCAAGGTCCGAAAGAATTTGTCGTGCCAGCGGGTCATAGGTCTGCACAGTGTATGATTCAAATTCCCTTCTGATCCTGTAGTTATCGCGAAGATACTCGAATTTTCCGGTGTCAAGGCGGAAGGTTCGGTCATCATCCTCAACCGGATAGGTATGTCTGACAGCCATGGCAACAAGCTCAAGAGCACTTTTGTCATCTTTTTGTTGTGTCAGGTCAATGACCGGATATGCAGGCTGGGGCAGCGAGGCGGGAGTCCAGTCCTGCAGCGGAATGCCAAACTCTTCAGCAACACGTCTGACCGAGTTTACGGTTGCGTTAGCCTTACCCTCAACGGAATAGCCTGCAATGTGAGGGGTAGCTATATCCGTGAGATGAACCAGTCTGGTGTCCGCATCAGGCTCTCCCTCCCAGACATCAAGTACTGCGCCGGCCAGGGTCTTTGTTGTCAGGGCCTCTCTGAGGGCAGTGTTATCCACCACCTCGCCGCGCGAGGAGTTTATCAGGATGCAGTTCTTCCTCAACCTGGGCAGGTTGGTGCCGTTGATCAGGTGCCGGGTATGGTCTTCTCCTTCAAGGGTCAGGGGCACATGCAGAGTGAGGATGTCGGACTCATCAAGCAGCTTTTCAAGAGGATGGAACTCATTGCCTCCCTCGCGCCTCTGTCTGGGAGGGTCATTCTCGAGTACCCTCATTCCGACGGCCCGGGCCGCCCTGACAACCTTTGTTCCAACGTTTCCCACACCCACGACTCCAAGAGTAAGTGAACGAAGGTCAAGCGAACGCCTGGAAGCGAGAAAGAATAGTACTGCGGTTATATACTGCATCACCGATCCCGAGTTGCAGCCCGGGGCGTTCACCCATCTGATTCCTGCAGTGTCAAGCCAGGCTGTATCCAGGTGATCATATCCTATGGTGGCTGTGGCCACAATTTTTACCCTGCTGCCGTCAAGAAGGCGGCTATTGCATTTGGTGCGGGTTCGCACAATCAGCGCATCCGCATCCGCGACCATAAGGGAAACAATGGCCCTGCCGGAACTGTATACCACTTCAGCCCAGGGTTCAAAAACTCCTTTTATGAACGGTATTTTTTCGTCTATAACGATCTTCATCGGCTTACTGTGCTGCTTTCCATAAACCCGTTGCCGGGT
>RPRK01000516.1 GCA_003818495.1 Burkholderiales bacterium | reverse complement strand
TCTTCACGCCGAGGGCAACGCCCGAGGCGGAGGCGAGCGAGTCCGGCAGTCGCCGGACGAGCGAGTTCCACCCGGAGCCCAGCCGTGGACGCCGCAGGCGTGACGGCGGGGCGAGGGTCAGCGTAGCGGCGCGGCAGCGCCGCGCGTACGGGGGGAAGGCCGCGCAAGGGGGGCAGCGTAGCGGCGGCGCATGGGAGGAAGGCGGCGGCATGGGGGGAAGCGCGGCCAAGGGGGGGGAGGCCAAGGCCGCGCAAGGGGGGAAAGCGAAGCGGGAGGAAGGGGGACGCGCGCAAAGGGGGGTGATCTTACCCCGATATTTCGGACAGTCGGGGGACGACATTTTCTCTCATTAGTTGGGCTTCATAGTCAAGGGGCGACTGGTAGCCGATGGAGCTGTGCAGCCGCTGCCGGTTGTAGAAGACTTCGATGTATTCAAAGATGACTTGTCTGGCTTCCTCCTGGTTTTGGAAGGGGTCTTTGGCGTTCAGTTCGTTCTTGAGCGTGGCCCAGAACGATTCCATGGCGGCATTGTCGTAGCAATTGCCCTTGGCGCTCATGCTGCCGAGGGCGTCGTGTTGGGCGAGCAGGTCGCGGAAGGACTCGCTGGCGTACTGGCAGCCGCGATCCGAGTGCACGACCAGGCCCGGGCCGGGCCGATAGCGGAAGACGGCCTGCCGGAACGCCGTGGAGACCAGCTCGGTCTTCAGGGTGTCTTGCAAGCTCCAGCCCTTGACGTTGCGCGTGCCTAGGTCCATGACGGCCGCCAGATAGCTCCACCCGTCGCGCGTGGGGACATATGTGATGTCCGTCACCCACACGCGGTTGGGCTGATCCACCGGCGCCAGAGTCCGCAGCCGGTTCGGGCTGATCGGATCGTTGTGGTCGCTGTCGGTCGTTCGCGGGCGGAACCGAGCCTTCCGGCTTCCGCATAGCCCGCGCAGCCGCATGAGGCGCGCCACGCGCTTCCGGCTGCAGCGAACGCCCTCCTTTCGCAGCGCGCGCGTCACGCGCGGATAGCCGTAGGTCTTGCGGCTTGCGGCGTGGATCGCCACGATCCGTTCGCCGATCTGCCGATCCGCCTGGGCGCGCGGGCCCGGCTCGCGTCGCCGCCATGCGTAAAAGCCGCTGGCGGACACCTCCAGCAGATCGCAGGCCTCCGCCACGCCGTGCTCGGTCGCCAGTTCCGCGATCAGGGCATACTTGTCGGCGACGGATCCGAAAGTATGCCCAAGGCTTTTTTTAGGATTTCCCGCTGGCGCACGACCCGATCCAGCTCCTGGTGGAGACGCCGGATCTCAACGGCCATCTCCCGCGGCGACGCCCCCCCGGGGGGGCGTTCGTCCTCGACTTCCAGCTTTCCCAAGTGCCGGTCGCGCCACTCCCGCAGCGTCGCGGCGCTGACCCCCAACTCGCGCGCCAGCGGCTTGAGCGTTCTCCCGCCGGTGACCAGCAGATCCACGCAGTTCCGCTTGAATTCCTCGTCGTATCGTCTCGGTGACACAGGGCTTCCTCCAGTTCTTTCATGTTACTGGTCCCTCCGTGTCCGTCAAACCGGGGCAAGATCAGATCGGTGGCATGTTCACCACAGAGCTTGCCAAGCCGCAGGCATGGAGCACAGAGTTCACAGAGAGGGGGAAGAGGTTTTAGGCAGGATTCACAGGATGGGAAGGGCCGGGCATTTTGCGGGGCAAAATGGCTTGGGCGGCGGAGGATG
>RPRK01000515.1 GCA_003818495.1 Burkholderiales bacterium | reverse complement strand
TAGCACGTATTCGGTATTCAGGGGGCCGTTTTGTCGGAAACGTAGCGGTGGGTGTGGCCGATCATGCGTTCGCTTTTCGTGAGGATCGCGGCCTGTTGCGTTTTGGCTCGTATTCCCGGTCGATTCGTTCCTTGAGGAACATTTTCAAAAGCGACTGACAGGGCACCTCTTTTTCGTTGGCAAGAACCTTGATGTGGTTGATCATCTGCTCCGGCAGCTGGAGTGAAATAGTTTTCATTGTCTTGTTTATATTATGTGGTAAAACAAGACCTATTGAAGTTTCCCCCATTCTTCAACGACATACCAGATGCTCCCAGCACCATGGCTTCATCACTATGATGCAGGCGTTCCGCATACGCTTGCACCGTATCCCCGGATTTCGCTTGTCGATATTGTATCGCGAACGGCAATGGAAACGCCGGACAAGCCTGCACTGATTTTCAAGGGTTCGACAATGAGTTATGCGCTTCTTGAACGGCATTCCAATGCTTTTGCCGGTGCGCTTCTTGCTGCAGGATTAAGAAAAGGCGACCGGGTGGCGCTTCTTTTGCCGAATTCACCGCAGATGATTGTTGCGGAGTTCGGGATATGGAAAGCAGGGGGGATTGTCGTACCGCTGAACCCGCTGTTTTCGGAGCATGAGTTGACGTACGCGCTGAACGAGTGCGCTGCAACGATGGCAATAGTTCTGACACCGTTTTATCTGAAACTGAAGTCTGTAGTGCCTGATACTGCGGTTCGCCGAATTGTTGCCGTCAGCATCAAGGATTACCTCTCGCCCTTGAAGAAGGTGCTGTTTACGTTTTTTCGTGAAAAAAAGAATGGTCACAGGGTTAGCCTTGAATCGGGGGAGCTGCTCTTTTCGCGGATGGTGCAGGAGCATGAAGGACGCAACAACAGGTTTTCAGTTCCGGTTGCTGATGATAAGGCCCTGTTCCTTTTTTCAGGCGGAACGGGCGGATTGCCGAAATGTGCCGTTATTACGCACCAAGCCATGGTCATGACCGGCATGCAGATATGTTCATGGTTCGGGAGTGCTGTTGAGAAGGGAACGGATGTATTTATTCTCAATATGCCGCTTTTTCATGCATATGCGCAAGTGGGCGTGATGGCAACGGGTTTTGTCGGGGGCTACCCGATGGCATTGCTCGTAAATCCTCGTGATATAGATGATTTTCTTGAAACGGTTCGTGCCTGCAAACCGGCAATACTTGCAGCCGTTCCAACCTTTTACAAGGCGTTGCTTGCTCATCCGGATGTGATTGCAGGAAAGTGTTTTCTCCGTTGTTTTAAAGTTTGCGTATCAAGCGCAGCGCCTCTCCCTGCCGGATTGCGGGAGCAGATCGAATCGGTTACAGGCGCAAGGTTCGTCAATGCGTACAGCTTGACTGAAGCTACGGTTGCAACAGTCTTCGAGCCCTTGTACGGGCTGAAAAAGCCTGATTCAGTCGGGATTCCCTGTATTGATGTCGAGGTGCGGATAGTCGATGAGCTCTTCTTTGTGAATGCCCATGAGCTCCATTGACATGGTACAGACATGGATTCGTACGCCAGCGTCTGCGGCGTCGGCGAAGAGTTGCTCGAGAGATTTCACGTTGTGATCGGCGATGATCTTCTTGAGCATGATTGGGCCCATGCCGCCCATCTGCATTTTCGACAATGGGAGCTTTCCCATGCCGTTGGGCAGCATCATCCCGAACATTTCCTCAGTGAGATTTTTGTGC
>RPRK01000514.1 GCA_003818495.1 Burkholderiales bacterium | reverse complement strand
CAATAGTAAATGGCAATTTTTGCGTGGCATTGGGATTAAAAGGTTTTTGCCATTCTCCCTCAAAATAAGCAGCATCAGTCAGTAATAAACGGGTCAAGGGTTGAATGACATGACTTGGCAAAAAATTATTGATCTTACTTTCAGTTTGTTGAGAAACCCATTGGTTGATGGTCTTACGAGTGGATGCTATATTGCCCATGAAATCAACAGTTTGAATCAATTGGGGAGCCGTTTTTAGAAAGGTGGAGGAAAACGCATAGCCTTTTTGTCCCCAAAGTGCTTGGACATGGTGCAATTTATAATAACTTGAAGTTTGCCGATTTTGCAAAAAATTTTTCAATAAAGTTAATTGGTTAGACAATTCAGTTTCATTGCTGGCTTGTAAAACCTTTGCCAATTGAGTTTTGGTTGAACCACTGGCAGCCCTATAGGGAATGCTCAAACTGGCAAATAAACTGTAGGGTGAAAACCAAAGATTGCCCTCATGATCATTGAGTTGTCGATACAGGTCAAAGGCAAATTGGTTGATGCGATTCACGATCAGTTCCGAGTTTGCAAAGGGAATAGGTAGCTGATAGGCAGGAAGAATGGGTGGTTTTGGAGGTGTGGATGGAGTGGCAGTTGTTGAGGGAACGGATACGGGAGTGGTTGTAGGGTTGGTGGGTTGTTTTGAGCAGGCAGCAATGAGAATGAATATAATCATTGCCAACCAATGGGTTGGAAGATTTGAGTAAAATGGATGCATAATGCCTGATTCCTCGGATTGCTGGTGGATGAAGATGAAAAAGCCTGAGAATTTTGAGATTGGGTTCCTTTTGATTCAAACTGTAGAAACTTTGGAAATTCCGATTCGGAAGTCCCAAAGTTGAATGAATTCACGTTGATTGCATTACTTGCCCTGAATAACTCCTATGGGACTGGTCAAGTTGCGCTCAGTTAAAATTTGTTGAGCGATTTGACCTTGAATGCTTTCTGGTCTCAATTGAGGTTGGGCCGCTGGCCGTCTGGGCAATTCGTGTAAGAAACGCGTGGCTTCTCGCAATAATTTTTGAATTCGTTCAGTAAAAATGAAGTCAAATTGCAATTTGATGCGATTTTTAGAATCGCCGTATAAAGCTGCACGCAGCACTGAGGGGTCGAAATCTACAGTTTCTTGTTGCAAAAGACGAATTATTTCGTCAGCATGGGTGGGGTCTGCCAGAAACAATTGGGCATCCAATTCTGCTTCTAACCAAGCTTTGTGGACGTCTGGACGTTGTTCAATTAAATCTTGAGACATGATGATAAATCCAGCGTCGGTCATGTCAAAGTTTTCTCCGGTCAAGACTGGACGTGCTAAACCAGAGGATTCCAGTTGAGAGGCCCAAGGTTCCCACAGAATGGCTGCTTCCAATAAACCATTTTGGAAATTATGTAGGATAACTTGTTGACTTTGGTTCAAATAGTTTTGAGGAGATAACTGATATTGTTTAAAGACAGCTCGTGCAAATCGATCGGAACAGGTGCCATATGGAGTGGCGATTCTCTTATCAACTGTCCAGTCCAAAATGGCTTGAGGAGAGGTTAAATGTGCCGCTTCGGTTTTTACCAATATAATGTTACAGAGTTGTTTTGAAGTTCCTGACACTCCTATGATTCGAATATCAACTCCTCCTCTTGGAGGAAGGTAACGAAAGGTGGCTTCAATGGCTGGCATATCCCCAACGTATCCAATGTGTTGCTGTTT
>RPRK01000513.1 GCA_003818495.1 Burkholderiales bacterium | reverse complement strand
CTCATGTTGCCGAGGCCGTTGAGGTGCGTGTCCACGCCGGAGAGGAACATCGACCGGGTGGGCGAGCAGCTGGCGTGGGTGTAGAAGTTCGTGAAGCGCACGCCCTCCCGCGCCAGCGAGTCGAGGCTGGGCGTCTTGATCTCGCTGCCGAACGAGCCCATGTCGGAGAAGCCCATGTCGTCGCCGAGGATCACGACGATGTTCGGCCGACGCTGCAAGTCGGCCGCGGGGGCGAGGGCGGGTGCCGCGAGTGCGGCGACCACGCCGACGATACCCATGCCCTTGCAGAAGCGGCCAAAACGGTCCGGCCGACCATCCAACTGGTGCGTCAAGCGCTGCATCCCACCCTCCGTCGCTGCATCAATGGCCACAGGCCAAACTACGCTACGCCTGCGACCCACGCGGCGCCATTGCGCAAAACGAGGGGCCCCGACTATTGGACGCAGGGAAAACATTTATCATCTGAACCCTCACCTGGGTCGTCTATCGGAATTCCGCACAAACCAGCAATGACGAAATCACCCGGCGCCAGCGAACAACCGGCGGTCACGGTCGTCGACATCAGCGACCCCGCGGACGCCAACGCCGGTGTCGAACTGCTCGACGTGGACGCGGTGCAACTCCAGTCGATGCCGATGCACGCGCGGCGGGTGGTGGTTCGGCTCGAATCCGCTACCGTCGTTTACCACTCGGCGAATCTCCGGGTCCGGACCCACTCCACCGTACGCAAGGGCTTGCTCGGCTATGTCGCCTTCGGCCCGCAGGCCAGCGGCACATCGGATGGGTTGCCAGTGCGGCCCGGCATGATGCTGGCTGTGGCGCCGGAAGTGGAGAACACCTTCGTCACGAACCCTGGCTGGGAGACCACTGCCTTCCTGGTCCCGTCCGAGGACATTCTTGCGCACCTGGCAGTCCGCCAGCGCGAGAGCGAGTTCCGATTACCGAAGGGCGTGGACCCCTTGCAGGTGGACGCCGGGCGCGTCCGCGAACTTTTCGACTGGGGCAAGCGGCTGGTCGATATGGCGCTGCAACAGCCCTCCATTTTCGACGGGCAGGCGAGGGATCGCCTGGCGGCCCAGGACGAGTTGCTCGAGAAACTGCTGGCGACGCTCCGCGTGGCGGACGATTTCGAGCCCACCCGCAGCGACCGTACCCGGCAAGCCCAGAACCAGATCGTCAAGGTCGCCGAGGAGTACGCGCTCGCGCATACCGGGGAGCGTCTCTATGTCACCGACTTGTGCCGGGCTGCGGCAGTCAGCGAGCGCACCCTGGAATACGCATTCAAGGAGATCGCCGGCCTGACTCCGATGAGTTACCTGGTCCGGCTCCGGCTGCACCGGGTCAGGCAGGCACTCATCGCCGCCACGCCGGATTCGACCACGGTCTCGATCGAGGCACTCAACTGGGGCTTCTGGCACTTCGGCGAGTTCGCGCGCGCATACAAGGAGTGCTTCGGCGAACTACCGTCGGATACGTTGCGCCGGGAATCGTGACCGGGCGCCGTGATCGCGCTGTTCTGGCTGGACTGACTTCGTCTCTGCGGGATTCCGATAGTCAGCCGCCGAAGGACAAGCGAAATCGGATCACGACGGTGTCTGGCAAGGGCCGGTTCCCGTTCTTCCGGTTCTACGGACCCACCGGGGCGTACTTCGAACAGACCCGGAAGCTCGACGACATCATGAGGACGAAGCTATGAACACGAGCGCCTGGAAAGTGGCCCTGGCGGGAT
>RPRK01000512.1 GCA_003818495.1 Burkholderiales bacterium | reverse complement strand
CTGCGCAGGACGCCCAGAACCTTGGTCATCAACTCCCGGCAGCGACTGTAGAGACCCATCGCCTGGGCCAGTTCGTCGCGCTCGACATGGCTGTGGATCAAATGGCGGCAGAGGTCTTCGTCGAGTGGAAACAGCTCGCGCAGGCGCGCATAGAGATCCCCGGCCTCGGCCCAACGGCCGTGGCGCTCGAAGGCATCGCCCAGACGTCGGGCGACGCGCAGCAGATGTGCGCGCATGCGTTCGCGCGCCAGAACCGACCAGGCCGACTCCTCGCCTTCCAGAAAGTCGCCCTGATACAGATCCAGCGCACGCTCGAACAGAATCTGCCCGCAGGCCGGATCGTCCGCCCGGTCGACATGACCCAGCAGCCGCTCGCAGGCCCAGGCATCGACCCAGCACAGCCGCTGGTTCAACGACAGGTGCCCATCCCCCAGCAACAGCGCCTGAGGCTCGCCGAGCAGATGACGCAAGCGGCTCAGGGCCATGTCGAAGGCGCCGCGTGATTTCAGGCCGTCATCGTCTTCGCGGTCCTCGCGCATCGCCCGGAGGAGCGCGCTGACCGGCACTTCACGACCGCCCCGGGCCAGCAGGCAATGTAGCAGCAGCATCGGCCGATGCTGTGCCTTGCCGCTGAAGCGCAACGGTTGCCCGTCGACCACCACGGCGGCGCGCCCAAGGGTATAAAAACGCAGCGGATACGGCCAGCGCACCAGCGCCGGCGACGGCGCCGCGAGCCCGGCCTGCTTCACCAGGCGATTGACGTACACCGGCTCGATGGCCTCTTCCAGGGCCACGGCGCACAGGCTGGCAAAGAGATCGGCGGGCTGACACACCGCCGATGCCTCAACACCCTGTTCGCGCCCAAGGGCAAACGCCCGGTGCAACACCTCCAGGCCCTCGCTGCACGCGCCCTGGCACAAGCGCACGTGCGCCATTAGAAAGAGTCTCCGGAGAGTATCAACTGCACTCGGCGAGTCGCCCGGACAAGCCGCGCACAAGGCCAGGGCCGCCTCGGCCTGCGCGTAGCGGCCAGCACGCGCCAAATCGGCGACTACCGTCAAACTCGACGGCCAGGCCTGGCAAGTCAGGGGGCTGTCACTTACGCACGAGCCAAAGGCCGGAAGGCCGGAGAAAAAATCAGAATAAAAACCGCAATTCCGCGTGGTCATGCTGTTCCCGCATGTACACCCCCTCCAGTGATTGAAACCCGGTAGATCGGGGTGATCCCGTTGCCATGCCGTTAGGGAAACGCTGATTTATTTGTCACCCCGGCGTAGGCCGGGGTCCAGTTCCATGATTCGACTGGATTCCGGTGTTCGCCGGAATGACGAAAATCGAATTAATCAGTGCCACCTTAGCAATCCATACTCGACAGATCGGCAAAACGGGCTGGCGCGGTGCGATCCAATCTTCATCGACGCGACCGATTTGCATGTACGCCGCGCGGGTCGGCGAAACTTCCCGGTCACAGTCCAGGCACTCTCGTGCACCAGTTACTTCAGCTTAGACCGTAAAACGCTGACCTGGTCTGACTGGGCGAGAATTCATGATGGCGGACATGACAATGGACGCAGGGGGGGTCAAGCACAGCTTCGGCAAACAACAGCAGGTCAACGAAACGATTTATCGGCGTAGTGATGCGATTGGCCTGTCAGGTTTCGGTGATTCACGCGACCAATGGGCGTCACCCACCTTTGATAGGAGTTGCCATGAAAGCCGTCGCCCTCTTCGTT
>RPRK01000511.1 GCA_003818495.1 Burkholderiales bacterium | reverse complement strand
GCCGATCGTGCACGACAGCGTCCAGACCCGGCCGGCGAGCGCCAGCCGCAGCCCTTCGACGCCTTCGCGCAGCCGTTCCGTGATCACCGCCAGCGCCTCCTCCGAGGCACCCGGCAGCACGGCGAGGAATTCGTCCTCGCGCAGCAGCGCGAGCCGGTCGTCGCCGCGCAGGCGCCGACGCAGGCAGTCGGCGACCGCACGGGTCACCTGCTCGCCGGCATCGCTGCCGTGCATGGCGCGGATCGCGGCGAACTGGTCGACGTCGACGATGACCACGGCATCGCCGCGGCCGGGGCGGCGCGTGCGTCGGGCACCGGTCTCGCCGGCCTGCGTCCTGGGGCTCGTCTGCGTCTGTCTGTCCATGATTCCGTCACTCGAACAACCGTGGACCCAGTCTAGGCCGGCCTCCGAGACGGCACGCAGGACATCCGTCACGACGCGCGTGGGAGCGTGGCGGGCAATTGCGCAGGTGCAGCCGACCGTCGGCGGCAGCGACCCGTTGACGGGCGCGGATCGATTCCGGCGCGACACAGTCGGCGCACGGCGTGCGCTGGCGCGCCCCCGGGGGCCCGGGTCAGGCGCGGAATCAATGCAGATCACGCCCGGCTCGGGGCCGGGCCGGGCCGGGCCGGGCCGGGTCAGCCGCGGATCATGCCCGGCGCATCAGCGCCTGCGCCGCCGCCACGATCTTCTCGGGCCCGAGGCGGGCCTGCGCCTCCAGCCCCGGCGAGTAGCCGACCGGCGCGCGCGGCGCGCCGAGCCGCGCGACCCGCGCGACGCCCGCCTCGGCCAGCGTCGCGACGATCTCGGCGCCGAAGCCGGCGACCTGCACGGCCTCGTGCACGACCAGCACCCGGCGCGTGCGCTCGGCCGACGCGAAGACCGCATCCCGGTCCCACGGCCACAGCGTGCGCAGGTCGATCACCTCCGCCTCCACGCCCTGCCCGGCGAGCGTCTCGGCCGCCGCGAGCGTCCAGTGCAGCGCCTTGCTCCAGGTGACGATGGTGAGGTCGCCGCCGCTGCGCGCGACATTCGCGCGGCCGAGCGGCACCGGCTGCGCGGCGTGCACCTCGCCGCTCGTGCCCCACAGCTCCTTGTGCTCGAGGTAGGCGACCGGGTCGCCGCAGTCGATCGACGCGCGCAGCAGGCCGTGATGGTCCTGCGGCGTCGCGGGGGCCACCACCACCAGCCCGGGGACGTGCGCGAACCAGGCCTCGAGCGACTGCGAGTGCTGAGCGGCCGACGCGCTCCAGATGCCGATCGGCATGCGGATCACCATCGGCACGCGGCCCTGGCCGCCGAACATGAAGCGGTTCTTCGCGGCCTGGTTGACGATCTCGTCCATCGCGCAGAGCGCGAAATCCATCACCCGCATCTCGACCACGGGCTTGAGGCCCGTGAGGGCCATGCCGACCGCGGCCCCGACGATCGTCGACTCGGAGATCGGCGTGTCGATCACGCGGTCGCCGCCGAACTCGGCCTGCAGCCCGGCGTACTGGCCGAAGATGCCGCCGCGCCCGACGTCCTCGCCGAGCGCGACCACCCGCGGGTCCTCGCGCATCGCCTGTGCGAGGGCCACGTTGCCCGCCTGCACGTACGTCATCGTCGCCACGTTCGGAGCCTCGTTCTTCGCTGTCGTCTTCGCTGTCGTCTTCACCATCGTCACCGGGTTCGCGGGGCCGTTCATCGCCACACCCCCGCGCCGACGTCCTGGATGTCGGTGTACGCCGCCTCCGGCTCGGGC
>RPRK01000510.1 GCA_003818495.1 Burkholderiales bacterium | reverse complement strand
GCGCCGGGCGAGGAGAGCGCGAACCAGGCCGTCGAGGCGATCTCGGGCGACGCGCTGTCCGCGCTCGACGAGCAGTTCCCGCAGGAGATGTCGGCGATGCGCGACGAGATCGAGCTCGTGCGCGGCGCCGGCTCCGAGTTCGAGCTCGACGAGTTCCTCGCGGGCCGCCAGTCGCCGGTCTTCTTCGGCTCGGGCATCAACAACTTCGGCGTGCGCGAGATCCTGCGCGCGCTGGTCGACTGGGCCCCGCCGCCGCAGCCGCGCGATGCGGGCACCCGCGAGGTCGATCCGAAGGAGCCCGGCTTCAGCGGCTTCGTCTTCAAGATCCAGGCGAACATGGATCCGCGCCACCGCGACCGGATCGCGTTCATGCGCGTGTGCTCGGGGCGCTACGACCCGGGCATCAAGGTGATGCACCGGCGGCTCGGTCGCGAGATCAAGATCCAGAACGCGCTGACCTTCATGGCCAACGAGCGCTCGCTGATGGAGGTCGCCTACGCGGGCGACATCATCGGGCTGCACAACCACGGCAACCTGCAGATCGGCGACACCTTGCTCGAGGCCAACGAGGCACTCGGCTTCACCGGCATCCCGTACTTCGCGCCCGAGCTCTTCTCGCGGGCGCGGCTGCGCGATCCGCTGAAGTCCAAGCAGCTGCTGAAGGGCCTGCAGCAGCTCGGCGAAGAGGGCGCGGTGCAGGTCTTCGAGCCCTTCGTCGACACCACGCCGCTGCTCGGCGCGGTCGGCCAGCTGCAGTTCGAGGTGGTCGAGCACCGGCTGCGCACCGAGTACTCGGTCGAGGCCACCTTCGAGCGCGCCGGCATCGACTCCGCGCGCTGGGTGACCTGCGAGGACGACCGCGTGATGCGCGATTTCCAGAACGCGCAGCAGATGCGGCTGGCACGCGACGTCGACGGCAACCTCGTCTACCTGGCGGACTCGGGCGTGAACCTGCGGCTGACGATGGAGCGCTGGCCGAAGGTCCGCTTCCACGCGACCCGCGAGCACGGCCGCCGGATCGACGGCTAGGGCGCGGGCGATGGCGACGACCGGCGCGGGGACGCCCGGCGGCGGAGCGACCGGCGGCGTGCTGCCGATGGTCGTCGCGGGCTTCGTCTGCGTGCTGGTCGGCTTCACGAGTTCGTACGCGATCGTCGTGCAGGCCGGGCAGGCGATGGGGCTCGATGCCGCGCAGCTCGCCACCATGACCGCCGCGCTCGCGCTCGGCATGGGCCTCACGACGCTGCTGCCGAGCCTCTGGCTGCGGATCCCGGTGGTCACCGCGTGGTCCACGCCGGGTGCGGCGCTGCTCGCCGTCTCGCTGCCGGGCGTGCCGCTGCCCGAGGCGATCGGCGCCTTCGTCGCGTGCGCGGTGCTGCTCACGCTCGCCGGTGCGACCGGTCTGTTCGAGCGGTGGATGGGCCGGATCCCGATGTCGATCGCGAGCGCGCTGCTGGCCGGCGTGCTGCTGCGCTTCGGGCTCGACGCGTTCGGCGGCCTCGCGAGCGCGCCGGCCATCGTCGCTCCGATGCTGGCGACCTTCCTCGTCGCGCGCCGGGTGTCGCCGCGGTGGGCGGTGCCGACGACGCTGGTCGCCGGACTGGTCGCCGTGTTCGCGGGGCCCGGCCGGGCGCCCGGGCCGATGGGGCCCGCGGGCGCACCGGCCGTGGTCGCCGCGGCGTCCGTCGCGCCGTTGGCATGGCCGCCCGCGTTCTCGGTGTCGACGCTGCTCGGCGTCGCGCTGCCG
>RPRK01000509.1 GCA_003818495.1 Burkholderiales bacterium | reverse complement strand
TGTCGCCGCCTTCCTTCGACTTGAACGAACGCGAGACGAGGTTGGTCGCGAGAACGGCGTCCGCCTGGTAGGTCGCGACCGCCTGTTCGATGCTGTCGAGGGTCAGCGGAACCTTCTGCTTCACCGCGTCGCAGCTGCGGATCGCCTGCACCGACGGACTCTTGAGCTGGGACGCCATGAAGAACTCGAACCCGCAGCGCTGGTTCACGTCGGGACTGACGCCGACGATCAGGATCCGCGTGAAAGGCTGCTGCTGCCCGGCATTGGCCGGCGCCTGGCCCGTCACCTGCGGCTGCGACCCGCAACCGGCGAGCAGCAGCAGGCCTGCGAACAGGGCGGGCATCGGATGCGAAACGGGATGCCGGCCAGGTATGCGGCGGGAAGCGATGGTATGCACGAGATCTCCTGTTGTTGAACGAAGGCCGGGCGCAGCGTCCATGCCCGCGCCGACCTATGGCGTGTACCAGATCGGCGAGGTGTATGCGCGCTCCTGGGTCGTCATCGGTACGTTCGGCGACATCCTGACGCCAAAGCGCACGGCCTCGTAGGCGGTCCAGCGCGGCGTCGGTATCTCGATGACCCGCGCATAGTAGAAGGCCGGCTGCTTCGGGTCGAACTCCGGGTCCGTCCAGGTCGTGCCGAGCTCGGGCGCGCCGATGCTGTTGGTCCAGGTCGCCGTCGCGACGTCGACGGTGTTGCCGACCGCGGGCAGCCTGCCGTTCGCGCCCGGCTTGCGGCCGCCGCTCCAGGCGACGTCGTACACTTTCTCGTGCGTCTTGCCGGCCGCATCCAGCCAGCCTTTGACGATCTGGATGCGATCGAGGTTGCCGCTGTACGGGTCCTTCATCGCCGCCACGAGGAAGGTCGGTGCAGCGGCGCCCGTCGTCCTGCGCAGGTCGCCACCCATCGGTACGCCCTTGGCATAGCCGACGCCCGCCGGCAGGCGCGAGTGCGCGTCAGCCGCCGTGAAATCCCAGCCGCCGAAGAACCGCACCACGATCCGGGGCCCGGTAGTGGCGTAGGTCTCCTTGCGCTTCAGCGCGTCGAAGATGGCTTCTCGCGTGTTCTCGGTCGCCCAGACCCCGGCGTAGCCGCCGGCCGCCTGCTGCCAGCCGTGGATGGTGTACTTCGGATCGGGCGACTCGATGACCACGTGCTCCCAGCGGTGCGGCTCGGGCTCGACGCCGGAATGCTTGCCGAAGAAGTTCTCCTCCTCGACCGCGGCCAGCGAGGTGTGGGCGTCGGTGCTGCCGACCATGCCGAACTTGAACGGGTTGACGCCGAGCGTGCGGTCCAGCGCGAGGCCCGTCTTGAGGGCTTCGCGCGCGTACTCCCACTGCAGCATGTCCGGGGTCTTGACCTCGGTGCCGTTGAGGTTGGCCTTGTCCCACCTCTCGTAGTCGGCGAACTCGTCAGTCGGCGACAGCAGGGGATGCGACTCGCTGTCGCCCTTGATCTGGGTCGCCTCGATGACCGGCTCGAAGCGTGCGCGGAGCGCCGCGAGTTCGCGCGTCAGCGGCTTGCCGTCGAAGGTCTCCACCGTGAACATGCGGCCGTTGCTGAGGTTGCCGTTGTGCGGAATCGCCAGCACCTCTGCGCCGTGCTGGCGCTCGAGGTCGGCAAGGAACCGCCACAGGTCCTCGGGATTCTTGCTGTCGAACTGCGAGAACGGCACGGTGCGGTTGGCCACGCTCGAGTCGCTGCGGAAAAGCACGTTGCGGTGCAGGTTATTGCCGCCGATGGCCGTC
>RPRK01000508.1 GCA_003818495.1 Burkholderiales bacterium | reverse complement strand
CCGGAATACTCCCCACTGGCTGGATTTCATTCCATTTTGGAGGTTATTTCTGTGAAAAGACCAGGATGCCCTCACTGCCGGATATCGTTAACTGCCCGGCTTCTATCTTAAAGCTGGCGGCAGAATCCATTATTTTGAAGAAAGCACTTTCCTGGATGTTCAAGGCTTCATTAGTGCTGGCCATTAACGTATGAACGATGGAACCAAATTTGAGCTTGTTGCCGTCCAGGGTGTAATCTCCGCCGTAGCCGTTGACACCGCCGTTGCCGCCGGCCTTCATTGTTCCTTTATCAAATGTCAGCGTAGGCTGGTGGCCGGAAATGGCCTGGGTAGGGTTCGCGGCCTCTCCGTAAGATTTCAATACCCAGGTAACGCCTTCCAGCTTCACGGTATCGTTGGGCGGGGAAGTGCAAGATAGCGCCGTCAACACCACCAGCCCGATCAAGGCTATGGCGGCAATTACTTCCCATGTTCTAATTCTGGCGATGGCAGAGCCATTGCTTACGATTGTCTTTTCCATATTTACACCCTCCGGTTATTCTGCAGCCCTGTTTTGATCATAGCCACCAGATACAACGTTTTAATGATGAGATAGTTAGTGGAAAGCGATGGTTAATTTAGAATACGCCAGTCCCTCCGCGCCCTGCAGATTACCCGTAGCTGTTTACATTCGTCTTTACTTATTATTCCGCTAGCGTTACAATGCTAGAGTAAATGCAGGACAATTGGGGGTGGATATTATGACTATTGATTGGTACCGTGACCTTGTTATCGTTATCTTTGGCCTCGGCGCTACGTTGGCAGCAATCGCGCTAACGGTGTTCATCATCACGCTAACGGTGTTCGCCTTTTTGTTTTATAAGCGCCTCAAGCCGGTAATGGCATCTATAAAAAACACCACCGAAACCGTGGAGAGAGTCGCTTCCAATGTTGAAGAAGCAGTGGCAAAACCTTTAACGCAGATCATTGCTTTCATACAGGGTATCCGCAGCGCTTTGGGCCTGGTGAAAAAGTTCACCGGTAAGGAGGAAGAATAAATGAGCGATAAAGAAGGCGGCAATAACTTTTTGATGGGTTTTATACTCGGGGCGCTGGCCGGGGTGGCGGTAGGCTTCCTTTATGCCCCCAAACCCGGCAAAGAGACCAGGGCTTTACTCAAAGAAAAAGCCGGGGAGTTTAAAGAAAAGGCTGGCGAGGTTATTAACCGCGTTAAAGAAATAGGCAAGGGATAAAGGATTATTTCACCGGTGAAGTTACCGGGAAGCCGGGACGTCCGTTGAAATAATCGATCGGGAATAATACCGTAATTTCATCCGGGTTTTCGCTTACATTGTGATCTAGAAGCATTTGGCGGGGGACGGCGAGTTCTATCCCCATCCCGTTGAACGAATCTGATTTCCCGGCCTCCAACCACACTTTAGGGAAAGTAATGCGTACTTCCGCCGGGGATGGTTCTATATCGTTTTTCACCAACCATTCCTCATCGAACCAGATACGCGCCATTTCTGATTCCGGGATAGGGGTGGCCGGGGATACGAGCAGGTCGGTTAGTTGATGTGTGACGTTGGCGTTTATTTTGATACTCGCCAGGCTATCCGCCCAATTAGCGGTAACATTTACACGGGTTGTTGTTTGAGGCGCAATATCGTAATTAGCTACCCCGACTAAAGGCCCCACATCCAGCGCCCAGCTTTGTTGAACACCCCCAATATCATAACCGTCCGCCCTTAATAGCAGGAGGGTATTATT
>RPRK01000507.1 GCA_003818495.1 Burkholderiales bacterium | reverse complement strand
CTGAACGGACAAAATGGGCAGGACCGAATCCGACCCCGGGACAGGCGATGCTGCCGCCTTCGAGAATCAGCGGATATCCTTCCACTCGCGGCGAGTCGGTCTGTTTTTTGCCGTTTTTTTCTGTGCGGAGCGGCCGTGTCTGCAAGATAACAAGCCTGTTGTCCTGATCCATTGCCCATTCGATATCCTGAGGACATTGAAAATGATTTTCCAAACGCAGCGCGAAGTTTGCCAGCATGATTGCCTGTTCCGCGGTAAGACATGGATGATTCCGATGTTCCGAATGAACTTGCACTTCTTCGAGATAACCGTCGCTTTTTGCCGCAAGCAGGACAGGTTTTTCCGAGATTTTCGATTCGAGAAGCACCGGCTCAGTGTCCTTTGACAGAATATATGTATCCGGAGAGACCACACCGTCCACAGCATAAGGACCCAGTCCCCATACCGCGGTTATGAGAATAGTGTTCTGTGAGGAATGAAAGGGATGCGTCGAATACATGACGCCGCTGACCTTTGACGGGACCATTTCCAGACAGGCAACACTCATTGCCGCCTGTTCAAAAGGAATCCCCATGCTCAGACGGTAGGACAATGCACGCGGGCTGAACAGACTTGCCAGAACTTCCTTGTATTCCGAAATGATCCGCTCCGAAGGCACATTCAGGACCGTCAGATACTGACCCGCAAAAGACAGTTCGCTGTCTTCTCCGAGCGCGCTGCTTCGGATGGCAATTTTTACCGGAGATCCGTCCGGTCCTTTCCCCGCGATCAGTTCCTCGTAGGCATCCAGAATCGCTTTTTCAACATCTCCGGGAAGCGGCGATGTTATAAAAAGATTATGGATAAAATCACTGACACGGATAATACTTTCGGGATCCGCCATGTCAATTTCGGTTTTTTTATCCTTGATTTTGTCCTCGAGGCGATTGACACGGAGAAACTCGTCAAACGCGGCAGTGGTAACGGCAAATCCTCTCGGAATCGGAAGTCCCACGCGGTTTCTCACTTCTCCGAGATTGGCGTTTTTTCCTCCGACAAAATCCACTTTTTCTTTGTTTACAAGGAAATAAGGTATGATATATTCCGTGATCCGGGGGATACTTTTCTTCTCTGTTTCCAGTCGGATTGCCAGATAAATGTCTTCAACCGTCTGTGTGAGAACCGGATAGGTGCGTCCCGACATTTTTTCAAAGCTTTTCACCATCTTGGCAGCATAAAAGATGACCCGTGCAGTCTGTCCCTGAAGGTATGAAATGCCGAAAAGATGATGTCCGCTCAGTTTTTCTTCAATATCTGAAATAATTTTAAGGAGTTCTGAATTAGCCTCCAGCAGCATCTTGAAATTTTCGTATTTTACCTTGAAGCGATACATGATGTCATTATCAGGATTCGTTTCGGAATTTTTAAACAAAGATAAAAGTTTCTTTAACATCGTACCTCCGTTCAATAACAAAATATAATACCTGAAAGTTAAAATTTGATATATTCAGATTTTTTTGTCAATAGCAAGAAAAAACTGAAGATATACTGTCCGCTGGCATAATCTGCGCTTTCGGAATTTTCAGTAAAACGCCCATGCTTGAAATAGGTGTAAATCGTTTTCGTCCTGCATGATGAGAATTTCCGCGGCTCTGACAAGCTTCCTGAAAACCGCAATGATGTCTTTCAATGCTGTCTTTGATCTTGACAGATAAGGGATTCTTTAATACACAATCACATTGTGATTAAAATGTGACTGTCAATCGGATTCTGACAGATT
>RPRK01000506.1 GCA_003818495.1 Burkholderiales bacterium | reverse complement strand
TTCGTTTCCGGGATAAACATGGCGTCATATTTCCCTGGATGGGAGAGAATGCCGAGGCTGTTGGCGCCGAGAAAGATCGGGGCGTCAGCTGAGAGGCGGCGGGCGTTACTGATCTTTTGCTGGATGGCGTGTACCAGGTGGTGTTGCCCCTCCTGTTCGCCGAGGCCGCCGGAAATGAGGAGCACGCTTGCGGCGAGGTTGTTGCCGAGGATGCTGTCGATCATCTGCGGCACCAGCGAGGCGTCGACGGCGAGGATAAGAAGGTCAAGTTTTTTGCCGATTGCTGTCAAGTCCCGGTGGGTGATGATGCCTTCAATTTCAACCGCTTCCGGGTGAACAAGGAGAATTTGCTCCTTTGGAAAACCATTGGCGAGGATATTTTGCAGGATAATCCGGCCGATATTCATCTTTTTGGCGGAGATACCGACAATGCCGATGGAGTCGGGATGCAGGAGCCGATCTATTTTCTCGATGGGCCGGCCCGGACCCCTTTGCTTGACCGTCGAAAAGCGACAAAGTCCGTCCAGCGGCATCATCAGATAATTGCTGAAGGCGAAGGGGTTTATCTCCAGTTCTTCAATAACAAAGGGGCTTGAGCCGGAGGTGGAGGAAAAATACCGTCCGGCCTGGATAAGTGCCGAAAAACACTCAAGCAGCTGATGGTCGGTGACGATGCGTTTCTGGCCGCGGGTGAGTCCGGCCATCTTTTTATAGGAGATGGTCCCTTTGAACAGATTGAAAAAGGCCTCGCCGTCAACCTGTTCAACCGAGGCGGAGACCACGGCCTGGCCCTTGCGAAAGCGGGCGGCATACAGTTCGGTATCTCTGCCGCCGAGACCTGCGCTCAAAATCAAGCCGAATTCCCTGGTATTGCGTAGGCTGACGAGGAGTTCATTGCCGAACTCCTCGGAGTCGGGATGCATATACTGGCAGAGGATAAAGCCGTGAATATCGTGGGCAATGGCCTCCTGCAGTTCTACCGGGGACAGCCCTTTGTAAACAGGCGGCGCCTCCTCCGGTCGGCGAAGGATAATTTCGCTGTATTTTTCCGGAATTTCGCAGCTCATGCGGCGCAGGGTCGAGAGCACCTCTTCACTGTTCTTGGCGATGATCCTGACGCCGCCGACATCGCTTTTATGCAGAATGTAGGGGGAAACGACTTTAATAACAACCTTTTTGCCGGGCAGTTGCCGGAGCATCCGTCCTTCAAATCGACTGTTTTTATCTAGGAGGATGAAGTTCGGCGGGGTCTCCCCACCGATGAGGCGGATAAATTTATAGACCTCATACTCAAAGAGATAACCGCGTTTCTGTTGCTCTGCTTTTTCAAACAGTCTATTCAGGCCGGTGAAATCAATATGGGTTTGCATGCTATGGCTGTTGCTGGTTGAAGTTTGTCGATTGCCCCATTGTCACAGATAACGACAAGATTTGCCAACAGAAAAAAGGGAAAGCAGCACCTTGCTTACAGGTAAGGGCGAAAAAGAGCGAAATTCACCCCGAATATGTGCAAATACACACATTGTAGTATTGTCTGTTTTGTCAAAACAACTACAATGTCCAATGAATTACCGTTCATCGTTGAACATGTTGTGCATACTCACTCTCGCTTGTATTCAAGGTGACGTTTTTTTGTAGGGAGCATACCATGCACCCATTAAGACTTACACGAATTTAAGAGGAACAGTTATGGCAAAGAAAGTGGTGATCATCGGCGCAGTGGCTCTTGGTCCTAAAGTGGCATGCAGACTCAGGCGTCTTGATC
>RPRK01000505.1 GCA_003818495.1 Burkholderiales bacterium | reverse complement strand
CGCGCGCCGACGATGCGCCGCTGATCTGGATCCATGCGGTGTCGGTGGGCGAGACGCGCGCCGCGCAGCCGCTGGTGCGTGCGCTCGCCGATGCGCATCCCGACGCCCGCATCCTGCTCACCTGCATGACGCCGACCGGTCGCGAGACCGCGCGCGAGCTGTATGCGGCCGCGCTCGGCGCGCGCTTCGCCCAGGCCTATCTGCCGTACGACGGATTCGGCGGGCCGCGGCGGTTCCTGCGGGCCTGGCGTCCGGCGTTCGGGGTGCTGATGGAGACCGAGCTGTGGCCGAACCTGATGGCCGCCGCCGAAGACGCCGACGTGCCCGTCGCCCTGGTCAGCGCGCGGCTCTCGGAGCGGTCGCTCGCGCGCGGGCTGCGCCAGCGTGCGCTGGTGGAACCGGCCGCGCGGCGCCTGTCGCTCGTGCTCGCGCAGTCCTCCGCCGACGCGGGCCGGATCGCGCGGCTCGGGCGCGAGGTCGACGCGGTCACCGGCAACCTGAAGTTCGACAATTCGCCGAATGCCGGGTTCCTGGCCCTCGGGCGTGGCTGGCGTGAGCGGATCGGCCGCCCGGTGATTGTCGCTGCGAGCACCCGCGACGGCGAAGAGTCGCTGCTGCACGAGGCATGGCGGCGGCTCGCGTCGACTGCACCGGGACGGCCGCTGCTCGCGATCGTGCCGCGCCATCCGCAGCGCTTCGATGAGGTGGCGCGTCTGCTGCGCGTCGAGGGCGTGGTGCTCGCGCGCCGGGCGGCGCTCGACGACCCGGCGACCGACTGGAGTGGCGTCGACCTGCTGCTCGGCGACTCGATGGGCGAGATGGACGCCTGGTACGCGCTTGCGGGATGTGCAGTGATCGGCGGCTCGCTGAAGCCGTTCGGTTCGCAGAATCTGATCGAGGCCTGCGCGGTGGGCTGCCCGGTGATCGTCGGACCGAGCACCTTCAACTTTGCGGAAGCCGCCGAGCAGGCGATCGAGGCGGGTGCCGCGGTCCGCGTGGCCGATGCGCAGGGCGCGATCTCCGCAGCGCTTCGACTGCTGGCCGATGCGCCTGCGGCGGCGGCGATGGGCGGAGCCGGGGAGGCCTTCGCTGCCGCACACCGCGGAGCCACCCGGCGCACGCTAGACGCCCTGGCGCCGCTCGTGGCGCGACTGCCGTCCGCACCCCCCGACTGAACCGGTGAGGTGCGCAGGCGGCCGACGCTAGTAGCCGATGCGCCGCGCGATCGCGGACTGCACCCGCCTGACCATGCCGGGCGGCGCGGGGGGCGAAGCCGGCCTGGGCACGGACGCTTCGACCACGAGCGCGGGCTCCGGTCGGGGTTCCGGCTCGGGCGCGGGCATCGCTCCGGCGGTCTCCGGCACCGTCGCCTGCTCGGATGCCTGCTCCGTCGCCTGCTCCGTCGCCTGCTCCGTCGCCTGCTCCGGCGACTGCTCCGGCGGCGGCAGCACGGCCTGTACCCCGCGCTCCATGGCGCGCCAGCTCTCGAGCGCCGCCTCGCGATCGTCGCTCGGGGTCACGAACACGATGAACTCGAGCGAGTTGTGCGGCGTGTCCTCGAAGTGCCGGCAGACGAGGCGCGACAGTCCGTGCTCGACGAGCTGCTGCATCAGCCGCGCGAAGCTCGACGGGGTGAACACCCAGCAGTGGACGTCGTGGTAGTTGTCGGTGTCAAGTGCGTCGCGCGCGATCGCGATGGCCATCTCGACCGAGTGATACGGCACGAGCCGCTCGGGATCCAGGGGGCCCCGCCACGCCTCGCCGGTGTCGACCTG
>RPRK01000504.1 GCA_003818495.1 Burkholderiales bacterium | reverse complement strand
TTCGTAATTAAATCTGGCCTTTTTATTAAAAATCTTCATTTAAGGTCAAGGCTAAACACTTTTTCTCCGGTTAAGAAAAATATCTTTTTCAGCGATTCAACCACAACCAAATCTTTAACGCCGGCAATTCCCGACCATTGATATTGAGCCGCATACTCACCGCTTTTATCCAAAACTACCACCCGCGTATTAACCCGGTCAACCACATATAAACGCTCCGCGTCCGGGTTTGTAAAGATTTTGGCGGCTTGGCCAAAAGATTGATCCAGGCCTAAAACCTGAAAAGCATCTTTCTTCCCTTGGGTGTACTTGACAATCGAACCGTCGGAAAACAAGACCCAAACCGAACCGTCAACCGCCATATCCACGGCTTCAGACAAATCAAAACTGTCACCTGTCAGATAACTTCTTTTGCCGGACAAGCCCTCTTCTAACCCTAAATACTTCCAAATCTGACCATCACTACTTGAATCTAAAAGATACAGATTGCTGCCAAAACCCCGGGCCGTGGTAATTTTCTGCCAGCCGTCGGCTTCAACCGCCGCCACGGTTTTTTCCTTGACTGTATCCACCACGGTTACTTTATCCTGGGAAACGATATATCCTCTCTCTTCGGTCAAACCGACTGTCTCAACTTGACCCAAATCCTCACCGCTAATCACCACTTGGCCGCTTTGGTTTCCAGGTTTAATAAAACCACGGTTTGAGTCGATTGGTCTAAAATCAAAGCCTCGGTGCCGGATAAATCCCAACTCCCTCCGCGAAAACCATCAGCAATCAAGTCAAAATCATACCACTCGGCTGCCTCGACATTGTATTCCCTCTGGGTTTGTTCCAAAGCCGCGTTGACTTTGATCTCTAAATCCAAAATTTCCTGATTGGGTTTCCTTTCTTTTTCTTTGTATTCTTGTATTCTTATCTCACTTTCCTGAAGCAGTAATTTTGCCCGCAGGGGATTTAGGCTTAATAAACTATTGGCTTCGTCAAGCTTATAGCTCACCTCATCAATAACCGCCTGATAAGATTGGCGCCCGCTGGCTGCCTGCTTTTTTCTGCCGGCTAAAAATAGACTCAAAATAAAAATTATCGCTAAAATTAAGACTACTGTTAAAGTAGACCGCCGGCGTTTATCTGGTTTCACCCCGGCAAAAATTTCAATCGGTTTTTTTGGCTTAATCATAGCGATTAATCCCGATAGTTTCTTTTTATAACTTGGGGTAATTTTGGGTAATGCCGCCGCCGGTTCGACGGCCGTCTCGGTCTTAATCACAATCGCCGCCGCCTGACTATTATTGGTATGGCCATGAACTTGAGCGGTTAAACTTTCTCCGGCGGTTTCGGCAGTGGCCTGACCTAAAGCCGCCCTAAGACTGCCTTCGGAGACGAGACTAATAAACTCACCTGTGGCCGCCACCACGCTATCCCCCGGTTCTAACTTACCGGATATTGTAGCCAGGCCCTCGCCGCCGAATAATTTCACCAGTGTCTCACTGCGCTTAAGCCAAACCTGGCCGCCGCTGTTCTTGGCCGCATAAAGATAGTCCTGCCAAATTACTAAAGCCACAATTTCCAACTCCACCTGATCTAAAAACTCGGCCGCCAACGTTTCGCAAGTCTGGTTTAATTTTTTTAATACTGACCCGGCTTCATGGCTGTAATAAATCTCCTGCAATCTTTGAATAATCTCCGTGCCAAACGAGCTGATCTCAATCCCGGTTTTAACTCTAAAGCTGATCGCCGCCAACAACTCACCATGGCTATTAAACTTTACCGGAT
>RPRK01000503.1 GCA_003818495.1 Burkholderiales bacterium | reverse complement strand
GTTAATACGCCCGTTGCGGCAAAAACTTGATACCATAAAAAATCCCACCCTCATCATCTGGGGTAAAAACGACCGCGTTATACCGGTAGCGCACGCGCAGGTCGCTGTCAAAAATATCCCCGGCGCCCGTCTTGAGCTTTTTGATAAGTGCGGTCATATGCCTATGTTTGAATGCCCTGAAAAATTTAATAAACTAGTATTGGACTTCCTGGCGGAGTAAATGAGAATATATGACAAATAATAAGGTAAAGCATATCAAGTGAATTGAACCTGTTATATCCATACCGACGAATGTCGGTATCCAGTAATCTCTGCACAGCTAATTTGTGGATAATCAATATTGATATCTTCCTTCTCCCTGCTAGCGGGGAGAGGGACAAGAGGAAAAGGGGTCGATAATAAAAAAATGAAAAACCCAAATCGACCCGTCATTGCGATAGATATCGGCGGCACCAAGATTATGACCGCCCTGTTCGATGCTGCGGGTAAACTCATTGGCCGTGATGTTTTTCCCACCCTGGCTGCCAACGGTTTTGAGGACGTTATCGAGCGTATAGCGCAAAACGTACAGGGCTTACTCCAACGCAACAGTCTTGAACCGGCGCAGGTTGGCGCTATCACTATCGCCGCCGCCGGCGGTATTGATACCGGCCGGGGCGTGGTTGTTACTCCTTCCCCCCACCTCCCGGACTGGAAGGAAGTCCCCCTCGCGGCTATGTTTAAGAGCCGGTTTGGCGTTGATACTTACGTACTTAATGATGCCAGCGCCGCCGCCCTCGGCGAACACCGTTATGGCATTGGCAGAGGCGTAAAACACCTCGTCCTGCTTACGCTAGGTACCGGCATCGGCGGCGGTATCATTATTGACGGGGAACTGTACCTCGGCGCCGCCGGTGGGGCCGGTGAGCTCGGCCATATGACCATCGAGGCGCATGGCCCGCGGTGCGGCTGCGGCAACACCGGCTGCCTGGAAATGCTGGTCTCCGGCTCCGCGATAGAAAGAAATACCATCGAACACCTGCATAACGGTGAGGCTTCCACCCTTGTAGATAAAGTGAAAACCGGTAATAATATAGTGTCTGTGCCGGATATCGTTGCTGCCGCCCGTAGTGGTGATAAACTGGCGCAGGATGTTATGGCACGGGCTGCTTTTTACCTGGGCGTTGGTTTTGTTAACATTATAAATATCTTTAATCCGGAGTTGATTGTTTACGGCGGCGGTATGGCGGAACTGGGAGATATCCTCGTCGGGCCGGGGAAGAAAATGGCGTTAGAGATACCCTTCTCGCTTAACGCCCGCGCCGTGCGTATCGTTCAAGCGCAGCTTGGCAATGAAGCTGGAATATATGGGGCCGCGGCTTTTGGCCGGGATATGCATTTAAGGAGAACAAGATGAAAGTACGCAGAGCGGTTATCACGGCGGCGGGATGGGGCACCCGGTTCCTGCCTATCACGCGGTCTCAACCCAAGGAAATGCTCCCCTTGGTTGATAAGCCTCTGATTCAATACGGGGTGGAAGAAGCCATCAGTTCCGGTATCGAGCAGATTATCATGGTCACTTCTATGAACAAACGGGCTATCGAGGATTACTTTGACCGCTCCTCCGAGTTAGAAAATTTCCTGGAACGCAAGGGGGAAACCGCGCTGCTGGAACAGATGAAGCAGATATCCGGCATGGTGGATATTTGCTATGTCCGGCAAAAGGAGCAGCTGGGATTAGGCCACGCCCTTTTAACAGCCAAGAACCTTATTGATGATGAACCCTTTGCCCTCATCCT
>RPRK01000502.1 GCA_003818495.1 Burkholderiales bacterium | reverse complement strand
CGGCCACGGCTGCCACTCGGGCCGCGAGACGATGCTGGCGGCCGCCGCCTCGGCCGGCAAGGCTCGGACGCTCGACCAGTACGCCGCCGACTATCCCCGCGGCCCGCACGACCAGCCCCAGAGCATGTGCCCGGCGTTCGGTTCGCTGCGCGTGGGCCTGCGGATGCGCCGCACGCAGACGATCCTGTCGGGCTCGGCCTGCTGCGTCTACGGCCTGACCTTCACCTCGCACTTCTACGGCGCGCGCCGCAGCGTCGGCTACGTGCCGTTCAACAGCGAGACCCTGGTCACCGGCAAGCTGTTCGAGGACATCCGCGAGGCCGTCCACGCCCAGGCCGATCCGACCAAGCTCGACGCGATCGTCGTCATCAACCTGTGCGTGCCGACCGCCTCCGGCGTGCCGCTGCAGCTGCTGCCGAAGTCGATCAACGGCGTGCGCGTGATCGGCATCGACGTGCCCGGCTTCGGCGTGCCCACGCATGCGGAAGCCAAGGACGTGCTGGCCGGCGCGATGCTGCGCTACGCCCGCAACGAGGTGCAGTCCGGCCCGGTGGCCGCGCCCCGCAACGGCCGCTCCGAGCGTCCGACGGTGACGCTGCTGGGCGAGGTCTTCCCGGCCGACCCGGTCGGCATCGGCATGATGCTCGAGCCGATGGGCCTGGCCGCGGGCCCCATCGTGCCGACCCGCGAGTGGCGCGAGCTCTACGCCGCGCTCGACTGCGTCGCGGTCGCCGCGCTGCACCCGTTCTACACCGCGTCGGTCCGCGAGTTCGAGGCGGCCGGCCGCCCGATCGTCGGCTCGGCGCCGGTCGGCCACGACGGCACCGAAGCGTGGCTTCAGGCCATCGGCACCGCCGCCGACGTGCCGCAGGCCCGCATCGACGCCGCCAAGAACCGCATCCTCCCCGCGATCCGCGCCGCGCTCGCCGCCACGCCCATCAAGGGCCGCATCACGATGAGCGGCTACGAAGGCTCCGAGCTGCTCGTCGGGCGGCTGCTCGTCGAGAGCGGCGCCGACCTGCGCTACGTCGGCAGCGCCTGCCCGCGCACCCCGTGGAACGACGCCGACCGCCAGTGGCTCGAGGCCCGCGGCGTGCACGTGCAGTTCCGCGCGTCGCTCGAGCAGGACATCGCGGCGATGCGCGAGTTCCGCCCGGACCTCGCCATCGGCACCACGCCGGTCGTGCAGGCGGGCAAGGAAGCCAGCATCCCGTCGCTGTACTTCACGAACCTGATCTCGGCCCGTCCGCTGATGGGCCCGGCCGGTGCCGGCTCGCTCGCGACCGTCATCAACTCGGCGATCGCGAACAAGGCCCGCTTCGACACGATGAAGGACTTCTTCGGCGAGACCGGCCAGGGCGACAACGCGGGGATCTGGAGCGAGACGCCGCAGGCGCGCCCGGAGTTCCGCGACTTCACCCGTCGCCAGGTCATCAAGCTCATCAAGCGCCGCAAGGCCGAGGAGATGATCTGATGCTGGTCCTCGACCACGACCGCGCGGGCGGCTACTGGGGCGCGGTGTACGTCTTCACCGCGATCAAGGGCCTGCAGGTGGTCATCGACGGCCCGGTGGGCTGCGAGAACCTGCCGGTCACCTCGGTGCTGCACTACAGCGACGCGCTGCCGCCGCACGAGCTGCCGGTCGTCGTCACCGGCCTGGGCGAGGAGCAGCTCGGCCGCGAAGGCACCGAGGGCTCGATGAAGCGCGCCCACGCGGTGCTCGACCCCGACCTGCCGTCGGTGGTGGTCACCGGCTCGATCTCCGAGATGATCGGCGGCG
>RPRK01000501.1 GCA_003818495.1 Burkholderiales bacterium | reverse complement strand
CAGGCGGACGGCGTTGAACGGAGAAGAGTCGTTCAGCTGCTGCTGCAGCTCACTGGATATAACGTCGTAAGGAGGGCAGATCAGTTTTGCGGCATCTCCCGCTGTTTCGGGATTGTAGCGTATGGCCCTGAAGGGCTGAATTTCCGGCATGGTGATGATATTTATAATTTTCGTAATGCCTTACCTGTTCGCGGCCTCAAGATAAGCCTAAAAACCAAAGTCCTTTCTGGCTTGTTCAAGAGCCGGAATAAACTCATGACAATGTTTTGAGGGCCAAGGATTCTTCGAATCATTTCGTCGCATCAGAATACCGGGATGAGCACAATGCATTACCGGTACAGATATTGAACCAACAGTCAATGTAGAGTATTCAGGCTTAAGTAACTTTATCTGCGCTGTTTTTGAACGAATCCCGCGCAACACACCGGCAACCTCTGCACCAAGAGTTATCATGAAAACAGGTTGTGCCGCTTCAAGTTCTTTTTCGAGCCAGAGCAAAGATTTTTTAGCCAAATCAAAGAAGTCTTCACGAAGATAACCTGACGGCACTACCGCATTCAATTTTTTATACCGCTCAATGTGTCCTTGTTTGAAAAGGAATATTTTTACAAGATCAGTTATCCAGCAGGTTGATCTTTGTAATGACAAAGGCTCCAGAAAAAGTTCTTCAAGTTCTCGTGCCGAAGGTTGCTGCCGAACTCTGCAACCATCAAACCATCGCTCACTCTCAAATGGCCCAAGGTTATCAGCTGTTGGCACGTCGGAAATTCCATCTATCAGAGCAAACCTTGCAGAAGGATATGCCCCCAGAATAAAAAGCCCTTTTTTCCCGGTATCGAGAGGAACAACAGGTCTCAGTATAGTTCCATGCAGATAAACCGCCTCAGGATCGAGGCCGACTCTTTTGGCATAATTATGATATATATCCTGCTGGAGTTTCTGGATTTCGTTCATGCAAGACATTGTATTATTTGCTCATAGGAACAGTTTGCCTGATTCAATCCATTACAGCTCACGTAACCTCGCATATGCCATAGCGTGTGCGGTCAGGGAGGTTGCAAAAGCCAAAAAGCCGAACTCCGGATTCGGCTCGGTGTAGGCACCTTTCAGGCCTCCGGTTTTATCCGACAAGAGCAGGCAAACCCCATCATAAAGGCGTTCCCGCATAAGCCGCTCGCAGAACAGCTCGTACCTCTTCGCGTAGGAGGCCTCCTTGAACTCCGGAAAAACCTCAAAATGCGGTTCGTCCACCCGAACAGGGGTCGTTGATTTCGGGGTATCCTCAAGCAGCATCATCCAGCCAAGCCAGGGCCTTTGCGACGGCTTGAACTTTCCCTCGCGATAGGCGGTAAGAAGATCGGCGGAATTGCCAAGCGCCTCCTCGACGCGATTATTGAAGTTGTTGCCGAATGACGGGCCAACATGGGCCTTCAGTTCGATGGACGCCAAAAGCATGCCGTCAACAACCACCAGCAGATCCCAGTTCTTTGTAGGCCTGAAATATCCCGGAAGAGTTGTTGCCCCGATATGGATCGAGGAATCAGGAAGTCCCGCCTCGGAAAGCAATTCGGTAAGCAGCCTGATGAAGCCGTCAAGATGCTTGCCTCCGGTAACTGCACTCCGATTGCCCGCATCCTTCTTACCCGTCACCGAACCCTGCTTTGTATGCTGTTGCGTCCTCATTTTCCAGAATTTGCGTACGGCTTTGTGAACCCTTGGCTTGAAATCCATTATTTATGCGGTCTTTGCGACCGTTATCACCTCTGTCGGGGAAAAAAGGGAGGCTGT
>RPRK01000500.1 GCA_003818495.1 Burkholderiales bacterium | reverse complement strand
CTCGTCTCTCGGTCATGGAGCAATGTTCCCCCAGTTTTTCCATGTTGTGTTGCGTGTAGAAGAATTGTTCAACAGGTTGATTTTGTAGACAATGGTAGATTGCGCGATGGACCAGTAGGTCTGGATAGCGTCGAATGGGGGAAGTGAAATGGGTGTAGGTGGAGTAGGCGAGACCAAAGTGACCTTTTTGGGCGTCGGGTTGATAAGTGGCCAGTTGGAGACTGCGCAGCAGTCGAGTTTGGATCATGCGGACGTCGGGGCGGGTTTGGATTTTTTCTGAGAGTTTGGCGTAGTGCAAAGGGTGAGGTTGTTCTTTGCCGCCCAGTTTGAGTCCCAGTCGGTTGAGAAATTGTTGGAGTTCGGAGAGTTTTTCTGGTTTGGGACCTTGATGGGTGCGATACAGGGTGGGAATGGCTCGGGCAGTTAGCCATTCGGCTGTGGCCACGTTGGCAGCCAGCATCATTTCTTCAATCAGGCGGTGGGCATCGTTGCGAATCACCGGTTGAATTTTGGCAATTTTTTGGTGTTGGTCAAAGAGAATTTTGGTTTCAATAGTTTCAAATTCAATGGCGCCTCGTTTTCTGCGTCGTTTTAAGAGAAGTTGGTAGAGTTGATATAAGTTTTCCAAATGGGGAATGAGGTGCGGGTGGGGAAAAGAGGTTGGGTTTCCGGTGAGCAGTTGAGCGACTTGGTCATAGGTTAAACGGGCTGCGGATTGAATGATTGCCGGGTGGAAATTGATACGCCTTGTACGTCCGTAAAAGTCAATGGCCAGTTCACAGATCAGGGCAAGACGATCTACGTGTGGTTTGAGGGAGCAAAGGTGGTTGGAGAGGGCTTCGGGTAGCATGGGCAGCACTTGGTTGGGAAAATAGACCGAGGTGCCGCGTTTTTGGGCGTCTTGATCCAGGGCAGTGTTGGGTTTTACGTAGTGAGAAACGTCCGCAATAGCCACTTTGAGTAGCCAGCCCTTGCCTCGAGGTTCACAGTAGACTGCATCGTCAAAGTCTTGAGCGTCTTCGCCATCAATGGTGACAAAAGGGAGGTGCCGAAAGTCTTGATGGGTGTTTAGGTTTTTTTTGGAGACAGTTTTGGGGAGGTGTTTGAGTTCTTGGGTAGTTTCGACGGACCATTGGTGGGGTAATTCATAGGTGCGTATAGCAATATCGACTTCCATTCCCGGGGCTCGTTGATCGCCAATGATTTCAATGATTTCGCCGATGGGTGGATTGTCAATGGTGGGGTATTCAGTGATTTTAACGACGACAATTTGTCCGTCTTTGGCTTGAAGGTGTTGGGAGTTGTGAACGAGAATGGTGTGGCAGAGTCGTGGGTTGTCGGGTTTAACCAGGGAGATGGGGGAAGTTTTGCGGTAGTTGAAGCGGCCGACCACTTCGTTTACGTTGCGTTCTAGGATGTCGACCAGGGCGCCTTCGCGTCGTTCTTTGTAGTCTATACCTACGATATTGACGAGGGCACGGTCACCGTGCATGAGACTGCGCATTTGTTTTTCGGAGAGGTAAACGTCACTGCCTCCTTCATCTGAAACGAGGAAGCCATAGCCTTGAGGGTGTGCAATAACTCTTCCACGGACTAAGTCCATTTTTTTGGCAGGTCCATATCCGTTACGTCTGTTGCGAATCAGTTGTCCGTCTCGTTCCATGGCTCTGAGTCTGCGGCGCAGAGCTTCTAAGACTTCAGGATCGTGTAATTCTAGGCGCCTGGCAATGGCTTGAAAGGGGAGAGGTTTGCCTTCTGTTTCCAAGTGCAGTAAAATGTATTCGCGGCTGGGTAT
>RPRK01000499.1 GCA_003818495.1 Burkholderiales bacterium | reverse complement strand
CTCCGGTTGCCGGAAAAAACTTCGTATCGCGCGAGTCCGGTAATTCTGATTTACCGATGCAGAACGAACAGGG
Organism: Burkholderiales bacterium; assembly: GCA_003818495.1. Taxonomy (GTDB): domain Bacteria; phylum Pseudomonadota; class Gammaproteobacteria; order Burkholderiales; family Burkholderiaceae_E; genus UBA4615. Next base: position 1,551 of record RPRK01000499.1, on the reverse strand, counting down.
TTCTTTAATAGTTCTTTTTACATCAGTTACCATAATAATAAGGCAAGGGAAATAACAGTATATGTACGGTATAACAGGAGGCGGTTATCGGCTTGTCAGCAGTTACAGCCCGAAAGGCGATCAGCCGGGAGCAATCGAGCAGCTTGTAGAAGGAGTTCAAAGGGGCGACCGCTGGCAGACGCTGCTGGGCGTTACCGGCTCAGGAAAGACGTTCACGATATCAAACCTCATTGCGCAGGTCGGCAAGCCTGTGCTGGTGATGAGCCATAACAAAACGCTTGCGGCACAGCTTTACGGAGAACTCAGGCAATTTTTCCCTGATAATGCCGTTGAATATTTTATCAGTTATTACGATTTCTACCAGCCGGAAGCCTATCTGCCGGCTCTCGACAAATATATAGCCAAGGATCTGCGCATCAACGATGAAATAGAGCGGTTGCGGCTCAAGGCAACGAGCTCGCTGCTGAGCGGACGCCGTGACGTGATCGTTGTGAGTTCGGTAAGCTGCATCTACGGCCTCGGTTCCCCTGAAGAGTGGAAGGCCCAGATTATCGAATTGCGGCCCGGAATGGAAAAAGACCGCGATCAGTTTCTTCAGGAGCTTGTCTCCCTGCATTACGTGCGGGATGACATGAAGCCCGGTCCCGGCAAGTTCAGGGTCAGGGGCGATATTATCGATCTTGTTCCGGCTCACGAGGAGCTTGCCGTGCGCGTGGAGTTTTTCGGGCCGGAGATCGAGAGTCTCCAGACGTTTGATATGCAGAGCGGCGAGGTGCTCGGCAAGGACGACTATGCCTTCATTTACCCTGCCCGTCAGTTTGTTGCCGGAGAGGAGCAGATGCGGCACGCCATGCTGGCCATAGAGAATGAGTTGGCAGGAAGGCTCAACGAGCTTCGCGGCGACAATCGACTGATAGAGGCCAGGAGGCTGGAAGAGCGTACCCGGTACGATCTTGAAATGATGAAAGAACTCGGTTACTGTTCGGGAATAGAGAACTACTCCCGTCATCTTGCCGGCAGAGAGCCTGGCGACCGTCCGCACTGTCTGCTTGACTATTTTCCGGAAGATTACCTTGTTGTCGTTGACGAATCGCATGTGACTCTGCCTCAGATCCGGGGGATGTACGGCGGGGATCGTTCCCGCAAGACCATTCTGGTTGAACATGGCTTCCGTCTGCCTTCGGCGCTCGATAACCGTCCGTTGCGTTTCGATGAGTATGTCGGGCTTGTGCCGCAGGTCGTCTGTGTAAGCGCGACTCCGGGCGATCTTGAACTGGAGTATTCCGGCGGGGTGATTGTCGAACAGCTTGTACGTCCGACCGGTCTGCTTGATCCGCCTGTAGAGGTGCGTCCGGTAAAAGGCCAGATCGATGATCTGCTCGGTGAAATTCGCAAGCATACCGCCAAAGGATTCAAGGCGCTTATCATGACGCTGACCAAGAGGATGTCGGAAGATCTCGACGATTATTTTCGTAAAACCGGGATCCGTTCCCGTTACCTGCATTCAGAGATCAAAAGCCTTGAACGCATGCAGATTCTAAGGGAGCTTCG
>RPRK01000498.1 GCA_003818495.1 Burkholderiales bacterium | reverse complement strand
GCCGCTGAAGTGACAACTCCCGCAGAAGGCAGGGTAACTTGCAAGACCACGTTATGGTCGCCGGTGAAATTCACGCGGGAAGCATACGAAAAATTATAAATTCTGCGCAGAGGCGAGAAGTAGGCTTCAGGGTCGGGGAAACGTTCCTCGCCGGAGAACTGGAACATGCTGCCGCCGGTTTGAATGGCGAGATTGTTGAATACGGCGGCGCTGGTGGTGGTGAAAGTTGTGTTCGCATCCACATACCAGACGAAGACGCGAATCTTATTTTCTATGGCGCGTTGGATCAACGGCTCAAGATTTGCGGCAAGATTCGGGTCTTCCATTTGCGGGGTGATGAAGAGAACCGCGCGTTTCATGCCGATGCGAGGTGTTTGGGCGCTGACCACGTCTAATGCGGTGGAGAGGGATTGCAGATTCGGGGTGGCAGTACGCAGGTCTGGTTCGAAGCCTTGCAAACCGACGATGAAATCAGCAGGGGGGGCATGGTTGATGACCGGTCCTGCCTGGCTGACGAGGCTGAGGTCATCGGGCAGGTCGGCGGGACGCGCCTCTGCCCACTGTTCAATGACCTGCGAGACGCGTTGAAAGCGCGAGATGCCATTGGTATTGCGAGCGTCCAACGCCTGCCCTTGGTTGAATGCGACAGTGAGCTGCAGGGGAATTGCCAACTCGGTGAATGAATCGGCTGGGAGGGGCTGTCCGTTTTCGAGAACAGAAACAGCTTCGGGTTTAAGTCCCGAGGCGAAGATTCCGGTCGAGTCGGTCACATCCGCAAATCCGGTAATGACGGGGAAGGCGGATGTGTCCACGTTGTAGACGGTGACAGACGCGGCAATCTGTCCCTGCGCTGAGGCAGGGACAGAGATGCCGACGATGATTAGGCTTATGGAAAGAAGGGAAAGGAAGAATCTACGCATCAGCCTGCGCGAGGATGGGTGCATTTTCTTTGGGCTTGGTGAGCTGTAAATAGGAGAGTGCCCAGGCTGTTTTCATGTAGGCAGTGAGGACACCGCTCAAGCCGATCAGGACGGGCAGGTAAATGCCGCAGCAAATGAGTGAGATCCATGCTGTGGGGGGCAGGGTGTCGCCCATTTCGAAGCCGTTCACGCCCATGCTAAAGAAGAGCGGAACCATTGCTGCAAAGAGGGGCAGGGCGATGATGAAGCCAATGATGCCGCCGCCGATGCCAAGCACGAGCGAAAGAACGATCATGCCAACGATGTCAGACTTGGCGATCTCCCAGCCGCGTTTGAAACCGTCGAACATGTTGAGGTCTTCGGCGACGATGGCGGCTTGTGCCTGTTCCAGAATGACGTTGACCGCCCAACCTACCGGAATAAGTAGACAGATCAGCGGAACCAGGCATAGAAGCCCGACACCTGCTGTAGCGATGCCAATGGCGATAGCGGGTAAAAGGATGATGAGCACGGCAAGCCCAACGAGGAAGTTCAGCCCAAAGAAGCGCCAGAAATACGGCATACTCTCAGACCAGAGTTCGGCGAACATCAGGGATGTTGCACCGCCTTCGACTTTGTACACGCCTTTGAGCATACCGATGCGTCCCATCATACCGAGCGCGTAAAAGGCGAAGGAGAGCACGAGCAATACCAGACAAACGGCAATGATGATGAGCATGTACTGCTGAAAGAATTCACCAGCCTGTCCCACAAACTGGTCTGGGTTGCCGAAGGAGGAGGAATCGCCGCTTTCGGAGTAATTAGAGTTGTTGCCGCCCCCATTGCTATTGGCAAAACCTGCAAAAATCCCGAATATCCATAGAACTTTGTAATTCCAGATGATCT
>RPRK01000497.1 GCA_003818495.1 Burkholderiales bacterium | reverse complement strand
AGCGGATTTACTGCTTTTATTTTTCTCGTTATTGTCGTTTTTGTTTTTTATAGAATATTTCCAGAAGAGAAAGGGGAGCTACTTATTTTTAAACTGGCTTGCCTTTACAATTGCCTTATTTTGTAAAGAGCCCGCGGCGTTTCTTCCTTTTGTTTTCATTATATATTACTTTATTTTTTCATATGAAAAACATTCCGACAGCCATTGGAACGACATCTGCAGAAATAAAAAAATATATTTCCTGACTTTTTTACTTTATGCTGTTTCAGGAATAACCTGGCTTTGGCTGCGTTCTATAGCCCTTAAAAATTCTACGGACATAAATGAGTACGGATTAATACCGCTCATATCGAATATGCCGATGATACCCGAATCTTTAGCCAGGCCTTTTTTACTGTTTGACATTTCACTGATTTCATATTTTTCCCTTTTAAAAACTTTAGCCGGCTTAGGAATAATGATTCTGATTGTCGTAATATTTTTAAAAAACAAAGAAAGAACAAACAAGGAAAAAGCATTTAGTTTGTCATGGTTTTTATTGTTTCTGCTGCCGAATATGTTATATAAAACGAAAGACATAAATTATTTAAGTCATCGTTTGTTTCTTCCCTTGATAGGCATACTGTTATTTATACTATTCAGCTTTCCGAAGAAATGGATTGAAATAAAAGGTAATAAAATTTCGTGGGTAATGATTGCTGTTTTTGCTTTTTTGTCTGCTATAACTTTTGTAAAGTCACGTTCTTATTCCGACCCGATGACTTTTTATAATTCTTCTATCTCCCAAAACCCGAATAATGCTTTAATGTACACTAACAGGGGAGCTATAAAAGTTAATATGGGTGATTTACAGGGAGCAATTAGTGATTTTACACAAGCCATTGAGTTAAAACCTGAAGATGCTGTTGCTTATAATGACCGGGGAATTGCTTATTCATCTATAGGCCAATTTGAAAAGGCAATCAAAGATTATGATAAAGCTATGGAGCTGAATCCAAATTATGCAGGAGTTTATAACAACTGGGGAAAAACTGAGCAAGATAAAGGCGACATTGATAAGGCCATCGAAAAATATGATAAAGCCATAGAACTGAACCCAAATTATCCTGACGCTTATGACAACCGGGGAAATGCTTATAGCAAGAAAGGCGACATTGATAAGGCCATCAAGGACTATGATAAAGCCATTGAACTAAATCCGTATTTTGCGCTGGCATATTGCAATCTGGGAAATGCTTATCATGCTAAAGGCGACCGTGATAAGGCCATCAAAAACTATAATAAAGCCATAGAGCTGAATCTAAATTATGCTGATGCGTATTATAACCTTGGCCAAACTCTCATCGGTCTCGGCCGATATAACGAGGCATTGGGTTCATTCAATCAGGCAATAAGAATTAATCCTCGTTTTGCAGAGGCACATTATAAAATCGGTTTTGTCTATAGCAAGTTAGGGCGTTTCCAGGAAGAAATAGAATCATACAGGCAGGCCATTAGCATTAAGCCGGATTTTGCCGACGCATACTATAATCTTGGTGTTGCCTGCGGCGTTCTTGGCCGCCATCAGGACGCAATAAATTCCTTTAAGCAGGCCGTCCGTATTAAGCCCGATTATGTTGAGGCGCACTACAATCTTGGTGTTACTTATTTAATGGTCGGCGACAAGGATTCGGCCGTTCAGGAATACAACATATTAAAAACACTCGGCGCCGAACAGGCAGACCAGTTATATAACTTGATTAATCAATAAGAATGGCTGAATTAAACAAGAGATACATTGTTATTTTCGTTTATTTTGCTTTGATATTGAGCACTT
>RPRK01000496.1 GCA_003818495.1 Burkholderiales bacterium | reverse complement strand
TGGAAGAATCTTCGAGCGGCCTCGAGATACAACTGCCCTCACGGCTGGCCAAGCTCTACATCGAGCCGACCAGCCAGTGCAACCTGGATTGTAAAACGTGTATGCGTAACTCATGGGACGAGGCGCAGGGGATGATGTCCGAAGAGGTATTTTCCAGGGTGTTGGAGGGGCTAAAAGCTTTTTCACCGGCGCCTTCAGTGTTCTTCGGCGGATTTGGCGAACCGCTCTTTCACCCGGATATCATCAACATGATAAAACGCATAAAAGAGCTTGGGGAAAAGGTAGAGTTGATTACTAACGGTACGCTGCTTACCAAAAGTATGTCACTTAAACTCATTGAGGCAGGCCTGGATACACTCTGGGTTTCCATTGACGGCGCGACGCCGGAAAGCTATGCGGATATACGCCTGGGGGCTACCCTACCTAAAGTGCTGGAGAACCTTCACCAATTCAGCAAACTGATAAATAGTTTGTTCGGTACGGAAGAATCCCACAGCCTGTTCCCGCAGTCAGGCACAAAACTTGGTATCGCCTTCGTAGCGATGAAACGGAATATTGCGGATTTGCCGGCCGTCATCGACCTGGGACGCAAATTCGGGGCGGAATTCTATATGTTAACCAACGTCTTACCATACACGCCGGATATGATTAAAGATGTGCTGTATTACCAGGGTGTTAAAGATAAAGAACCTTCCCGCGTGAGTATGCCTCAAATAGATATCAATGAAACGACGCATATCCCCGTATATGAGGCATTACGTAAACTATCCAGCACGTGGTCAGGCTTTAGTTCTGAAAAGATGAAAGACCGCTGTCCCTTTATCGCGAAAGGCGCGGGAGCGGTAAGATGGGATGGAGATTTCAGCCCCTGTCTGCCGCTTTTACACAGCGTCACCAGCTACCTTGACTACCTTACGAATAACAATAAGCGGTATACCCGCCATTGGTCGGTCGGAAATATCAAGGAGCGGAGTTTGTACGCTCTCTGGAACGATCCTGAACATCTGGCTTTCCGCCAACGCGTACAAAATTTTGAGTTTGCTCCGTGTACGACATGCGGAAACTGTGATATGATTCTAGGCAACGAAGAGGATTGCTTTGGGAATACCTTCCCGACTTGCGGCGGCTGCCTGTGGGCGCAGGGTGTGATACAGTGCCCCTGATGTGCAAACTCGAAATCCTAAGCTCTAAACTCTAAACAAGCACGAATTACCAAATAACCAAATGATAACGTAAAACATCGTATTGCCTCTCACACTAACCTCTCCCTCATAGAACGATAGTATTACGGATCCTTCGTTTCACTCAGGATGACAAAGTTACTCTTTCTTGATTTAGTATCCGTTAAAAATATATACTTTATGCATAGGTTTTTTTGTTTTAGGAGGAAATGAGATGGCGTTAATTGACTTTGGCGGCGTGAAGGAAGAGGTGGTAATGCGGAGCGAGTTCCCGATGGAGAAAGCCCGCCAGGTTTTGAAAAAAGAGACGATTGCGGTAATCGGGTACGGTGTACAGGGCCCCGGGCAATCGCTGAATATGAGAGACAACGGCTTTAACGTAATCATCGGGCAGAGCAAAGAGTTCATGCGTGATTGGGACCGCGCCGTAGCAGACGGATGGGTACCCGGCAAAACACTTTTCGAGATTGAGGACGCGGTAGAACGCGGCACCATCATCGAAATGCTTACCAGCGATGCTTCCCAGCGCATCATCTGGCCTAATGTTAAGAAGCACCTTAAAAAAGGCGATGCATTGTACTTCTCGCACGGCTTCTCCATCGTCTATAAAGAACAGACCGGTGTAATTCCCCCTAAAGA
>RPRK01000495.1 GCA_003818495.1 Burkholderiales bacterium | reverse complement strand
TGGGCGTCAAGTACCCCGGCGCCATCGCCCAGGGCGATCGAGTTCTCGCCTGGGACGATTTTGCTGGAACTGGTGCCGGACCTGTGATCGACGCTGTATGTCGGGCTGCGAGCCCGACCGACGGAGGTCATGGTCATGGCGCGCAAGACCCAGGCCCAGCAGATCGAGTTCGAGAACGAGCGGGCCGCCCTCGCTTTCTTCGAGAACGCCCTGGCGGCTCTGCCTGATCATCGACGTCCACAGGGCAAGCGATACCCACTCGTCAGTGTTGTTGTCATCGCATTGATGGCCATGGTCTGCGGCTGCGACGATGCGGAGGCCATGCAAGCGTGGGGCGAGACCAACGCCCAGTGGCTCGCAGGGTTCCTCGACTTACCCCACGGTCCCCCGACGCAGGACGTTTTTCTCTCCGTCTTCGGTGGGCTTGACCCAGGCGCCTTCGGCACGGTCTTCCGTGGGTGGGTGGGGCTCCTGACGCTGCGGCTCAAGGGACAGGGCAAGCACATCGCAGTGGATGGCAAGACGAGCCGTCGCAGCGGCAACAAGACCGCCGGCCGACCGGCGATCCACACCGTCAGTGCCTGGATGAGCGAGGCCGGGTTGGTGCTCGGTCAGCGCAAGACGGAGCAGAAGTCCAACGAGATCACGGCCATCCCGGAACTGCTGGCGGTGCTCGACCTTCGCCGTGCAACCGTGACGATCGACGCCATGGGTTGCCAGACGGAGATCGCCCGGACGATCCGTGACGGCGAAGGTCACTACCTGCTGGCGGTCAAGGACAACCAGCCCACCCTGCATCAGGACGCTGCGACCACCTTCGCAGAGGCCGCTGACGAGCGGAGGCGCGCGATCGATGAAGCCCAGCGTCCCAAGGTGGAGGTGTTCGAGGAGGTGGACAAGGGACACGGTCGGGTCGAGACGCGCAGCGTGGCGCTCTGCCGTGACCTGACGTGGATGACCACCAAGGACAACTGGCCAGATCTGAACTTCATCGCCCAGGTAACGCGGACACGAGAGACAATGGCCACGAAGCAGGTCTCGACGGAGGTGGCCTACTACATCGGGAGCGACCCGGAGGCGACGGCCGAGTCAGCAGCCCGGTCCATCCGCCGGCATTGGGCTATCGAGACCAAGCTGCACTGGGTGCTGGACATGGCGTTCCGCGAGGACGAGGCGCGCCACCGGGCGCACAACACGGCCCAGAACTTCACGGTGCTACGCCACTTCGTACTCAACCTGATCAGGCAGGACTCGGATCGAAGGCTCGGGGTCGCCAATTCTCGCAAGCGCGCAGGCTGGGACCGCGCCTACCTCCTCAAGCTCCTAGCGGGGGTGGAGGTCGAAACAGGATCACGTTGAGCCGCTGCCATGAGGGAGCTCGAAGCCCCGGAGGGGCCAGACATACCAGCCCAGGGCAAGCCGGCGGAGCCGGCGTCGCCCTGGGTACGGGGCGTCAATACATCCCCAGCCCTGAAAGGGCGTGTCATACTTCCGACGTCCAATGTCACGCCCTTTCAGGGCTCGATGTACATGCGGCCTCGAGACCCAGGGCTTCGCCCTGGGCTGGTATGTAAGGCCCCTGCGGGCTTGAACCATCGATTCCGCCTCCTCGAGGTGCTGCTCGTCCTCGCTGTTTTTCCCTGCCCCTCCTTCCCGCTTCCCGTTGACGAACCGTTGAGGTATCCTCGGACCCGACACGAGGTGCATCATGAGCGATCAGGGGATGCTGGCCGACCACTTCTTCTTCTCGGGCCGCACGCAGTTCGATGAAGGCCACTATCATCCGGCGCTCCGTTGTTTCGAGCGGCTGCTGGAGCGGGCCGAGA
>RPRK01000494.1 GCA_003818495.1 Burkholderiales bacterium | reverse complement strand
GGCAGCCGAAGGCTCAGCATGGCTGTCCGTCCTCTTCGGCGATCCGCTGCACGGCGTCGACGAAGACCTGCGCACGGTGACCGTAGTTGCGGAACATGTCGAAGCTCGCGCAGGCGGGCGAGAGCAGCACGGCCTGGCCTGCGCGGACGGTGCGTGCGGCTTCGGCGACGGCCGACTCGAGCGTCGGGCAGTCGTGCAGCGGCACGCCGGTGTCGGCGAGCGCGGCACGGATCACCGGGGCGTCGCGTCCGATCAGCATGACCGCCGCCGCGTGCGCCGCGACCGCGGGCGCGAGGGGCGAGAAGTCCTGGCCCTTGCCGTCGCCGCCGGCGATCAGCACGCAGGGCTTGCCCAGCCCGGTCAGCGCCGCCACGGTCGCACCGACGTTGGTGCCCTTGCTGTCGTCGTACCACTCGATGTCGCGGATCAGCGCCACCAGCTGGCAGCGGTGCGGCTCGCCTTCGTAGCCGCGCAGGCCGTGCAGCATCGCCGCCATCGGCACGCCGGCGGCGCGCGCGAGCGCGAGGGCGGCCAGCGCGTTGGCGTGGTTGTGCGCCCCCCGGATGCGCAGCGCGTCGGCGGGCATCAGCCGGTTCAAGCGGATCGCCGCGGCGTCGCGGCGCCGGCGGCCCGACGGGACGGCGTCCTCGTCGGCGACCGCCTCGGCGAGCCAGACCAGGCCGCCGTCGCGCACGAGGCCGTAGCCCGGCGCGGCGCTCGGCGCATCCAGCCCGAAGGACACCGTCCGGCGCGCCGCCTCGATCGCCGCGCGGGCTTCGGCGGCGGCGCGTTCGGCGCGGGCGGCGGCGCGGCGGGCGGCGAGGCGCTCGGCCTTCGAGCCGCCGGCCGTGTCGTCGGCAGGTTCGGGCGCCGCGTCGGCCTGCACCGGCAGGGTCGCGCCCGGCACGCTCAGCGGGTCGTCGCGGTTGAACACGCAGACCGTGCCCGGCGCATAGACGCGCTGCTTGGCCTCGAGGTAGTCGGCCATCGTGCCGTGCCAGTCGAGGTGGTCCTGCGTGACGTTGAGCACCGTCCCGCAGTCCGGCACGAAGCTCTCTGCGAGCCGGAGCTGGTAGCTCGCCAGTTCGAGGACCCAGACCTGCGGCAGGTCGTCGTGCTCGATCGCCTCGCGCAGCGCCTCGAGCGCCGCCGGGCTGATGTTGCCGCAGACCGCGACCCGCAGGCCCGCCTGCCTGCACAGGTGGCCGACCAGCCGCGTCGTCGTGGTCTTGCCGTTGGTGCCGGTGATGGCGACGACGCGACCCTCGTGGCCGGCGGCGCGCAGCCGTGCGATCTCTCTCGCGAAGAACTCCAGCTCGCCCCAGACCGGCAGGCCGGCCTCGCGGGCGGCGGCGAACAGCGGCGCGGCCTCGCCGGTGATCGGCGACAGGCCCTGGCTCCAGCCGACCAGCTCGATCCCGTCGAGCAGCGCGGCATCGAGCGCCCCGCCCACGAAGCGCACGCCGGGGCAGGCGGCGCGCAGCGCGGCGAGCTGCGGCGGCGCGTCGCGGCTGTCGGCCACGGTCACCTCGGCGCCGCGGAACGCGGCCCAGCGGGCGATCGCCAGCCCGGACTCGCCCAGCCCGGCGACGAGCACCCGGCGGCCCGCGAGCGCGGCCCGTGCCGTCGCCAGCTCGAGCGCCTCGGCGCGCGCGCGGGCGAGCTCGGCGTCGCGCTCCGCGGCCCGGGCGAGGCGCTCGGCCTCGAGCGCCGCCTCGTCGACCGCGGGATCGGTGGCGACCGGCTCCTGGGCGGGGGCGTCGTGCGCGGGGGCGTCGTGCGCAGCGGGATCGTGCGCAGCGGGATCGTGCGCAGGCGCGGGCGCCTC
>RPRK01000493.1 GCA_003818495.1 Burkholderiales bacterium | reverse complement strand
GTTACGGTCTTAGTGCCGTCCTCTTCGCCGTCATAGACTGCGGTAAAGTCAAAGCTCGCTTTCGTCTGTCCCGCAGGCATAGTCACAGTTTCCGGAACCGTGATTTCGCCGATATCGCTTGAAGTCAGCCGCACGGTGATATCCTGATCCGGCGCATTATTGACGCTGATTATCCCCTGACCGGAAACAGTGCCGAGTCCTTCCGAGACATGTTCAGGAAGATTGAGAGTCAGTCGCGCGGCTTCATTGTCACTGATCTCAATAATCTCCGTGCCAGTATTATAATCAGCAGCATGAGCAGTTATTTTGACATACCGGGTTCCGTTCAGAAGATTATCGTCTGAAATGACGAGATCGAATCCGGCAAAGGTTTGTCCCGAAGGAATTGTAACCGTGTCCGGAACAGTAATATCCGGATGATCCGAAGTCATACTAACTATAAGTTCGTTCTGAAGAGATTTTTCTGTGCCTCTGCTCACTTGTCCGGCAATCGTTCCGTCTCCTTCTGTGACTATGCTCGGAACAGTGAGTATGACTCCTTCTTTCATAAGCATTCCGATCAGGTTTTCATAAAAGCGGACAGCATCGTTTTCATTCCGAATCGCATAAGAGACAAAACCGACTGCCGCGGTTCGTCCGTCATTGGCAATCACAACCGCTGCATCTTCGTCAGGAAATTTTGCCGGAGCCGCAGTTTGCGGCGACATTCCCACAGACCATAAGGACACGTAGAAGGACAGGTCATCGGAAAAAAGCAAAGTCAGCATCGTCAGACCGTCGGCAAGCTCAGGCTCTGTAATAGAAACAGATTCGTGATTTCTATGATCTGTATAACTGACGCCGAATGCCTGACCCAGTAAGGATCCGCATGACATATCCGTCATTATGGCTTTCCCTCGACTTCGAATATAAGTCAGAAATCCGGACATATCCTCATCTGTTTCTTCCGAATAACTATTGACAAAAACAACCATATCCCAGCCCTGTTCCATGAGCAGAGCATCAAAAGTCTCATAATAAAGTTCTGTTATATCCCATTCTCTGTTTGCAAAAGCAGCCCTAATCGGGCTGTCATAGTAGTCGTAGTAGTAGTAAGGATTGTAATAAAGAACCTTCAACTTCTTCTTATCTGCAATTCGAATAGAATCACTGCCTGAAATCCAGTTCGGCACGGATGCGCTTATTGTTGCGGTACCGATATCATCTGCTTCGCTGTCATAGATAACTGTCAGGTCGAATTTTGCAGAGGACTGTCCCACGGGAATAATCACTTTCAGCGGAACCGTCACTTCGTCAGTATCACTTGATTCGAGCCATACCGTAACATCTCTGCCGACCCGCTCGCCGGCTGTCACTGTTCCCTGTCCTCGAAGCAATCCATCCCCTTCGGTGGCATTTTCAGGCACAAAGACGGTAAGGGTTGTTGTTTCATTGTCTGTAATCTCAAGAAGGTTTCTGTCAGGACAATATCCGGCAGCAGACGCGGTGACAGTAGCTTTCTGCGTGCCGTCCAGAATATCGTCGTCCAATATCCGAAGGTCAAAAGCAATAGTCGTCTGTCCTGCCGGAATCGTCACGGTTTCAGGCACGGTAAGTTCCGAAGGCTTATCCGACATCAGCTTTATGCTCAAATCCTTATCCGTCGCGTGTTCTATGCTGATTTTCCCCTGTCTGGAGAGATTGCCGTCGCCTTCCGCGGCAGATGCCGGAATCTCTAAAGACAGAAAATTGCTGTATCCTACCGGTATCAAATCGCTTTCGATAAAGCCGTCAGGAATGCCTTTCCCTTCCGAAAGCCCGGCTATCCCCCAAGTATCATACATATCCAGAT
>RPRK01000492.1 GCA_003818495.1 Burkholderiales bacterium | reverse complement strand
ATAATAAAACGCATCGTCGGTCGGAAACCAGTACATCAAGCTGTTCAGAGGCGCCGCCGAGGCAAAAACGTGAGTGAGCAGCACAGCTGCCGCCAAGAGCAGCTCAAAGGGAAACCGCCGGGAGCCGAAGCGAAAGTCAAGAGGACCGGCGGACATCTATTCAACGATCCCGTAGAAAAGCGGGAGCGGCGGAACCGGTTCCGTCGACCAGGCCAGCGACTGCTCGAGGCGTAAACGGGCGGATGATGCTTCCGGTTGGCTGCGCGCGTAGATTGTAAACAGGGTCTGGCCTGCTTCAACAAGTTCGCCAACTTTATGATGCACCAGGATACCAACCCCATGGTCGATCGGATCCTCTTTGCTGGCCCGCCCCGCCCCCAATTCCACGGCTGTCTCCCCGATGATGCGCGCGTGAACCTGCGCAAGCCAACCGCTGCGCTGCGCCGGAACCTCCTCAACGATCGGGGCAGAGGGCAGCCGGGAGGGGTCATCAATATAGGCCACGTCACCTGCCTGCGCAGCCACCAGGGTGCGGAATTTATCCCAGGCGCGGCCATCTTCCAGCACGGCAAGCGCTTGACGGCGGCCATCCTCCAGAGAGACTGCAGTTTTTCCCAGGAGGAGCAATCGCGCCGCGACTTCAAGACAGTGCTCGTGGAAATCCGCCGGGCCGCCGCCGTGAAGGGTATCAATGGCTTCCTTCACCTCCAACGCATTGCCAACCGCGATCCCCAAAGGCTGGTTCATATCCGAGAGCAGCGCGATCACACACCGGTCGCTTAACCGGCCAATCGCAACCATCCGTTCGGCCAGCAGGCGCCCCTCCGCGACCGTGTCCATAAAGGCACCCAAGCCAATCTTGACATCCAATAAAATCGCCTGCGCACCACCGGCGATTTTTTTACTCATAACCGACGAGGCGATCAACGGCATGGATGGCACGGTCCCAGTGACGTCTCGCAGCGCGTAGAGTTTCCCGTCAGCCGGGGCCAGATCGGCGGTTTGCCCGGTCAGCACCACACCAATCCGGCGGAGATGATCCAGAAATTCATCCGTAGAAAGGTTGGTGCGAAAACCAGGGATCGACTCCATCTTGTCCAGTGTTCCGCCGCTGAAACCCAAACCACGGCCGGACATTTTCCCGACCGGGAGCCCGCAAGCTGCGACAACCGGTTCGACGACCAGCGTAGTTTTATCACCCACCCCACCGGTGGAATGCTTATCCACAGCCAGATCCACAACCCCGCTGAGATCAAGAACCTCCCCTGAGCCTGCAATCGCCAGAGTCAGATCGGTCGTTTCCTGTTCGTCCATGCCTTTTAATAAAACCGCCATCGCCCAGGCGGACGCCTGATAATCGGGGATGCGTCCGGCTGCGTATCCTTGTACAAAAAATTCGATCTCGGCACGCGATAGAACCAATCCGTCGCGCTTTTTGATGATGATGTCAACGGCACGCATGGAAAATCTCCTTATCTGAATTTTACCGCGATCCTAGAGCCAGCGCACCTGCGAACCAGGCAAACTGCGGCCTTTCCACTGCGAGCCACCTGCCAGCGCCAGGATCAACGAGTAGAAAGCCACCCCCATCGCGACGATGAAAATGAATGGATATAACAGGGCCAGGAGGACCGGAAAGCGCAAACGCGCGTAGGGGATGAACCAAAGAGATACAGTCAAAGCCATACTGATCCAGGCTATGTTGATGGGGAAATAGCCAGAATGCTTGCCCAGTGCAAACAATCCAAGCTGGAAAAGCGGCTCCAGGAATACCACGGCCAGCCACGACCAGATGAAAAGGTAAAGAACCAGGCGGTTTCCAAAAGCTGAAAAAAGATTTTT
>RPRK01000491.1 GCA_003818495.1 Burkholderiales bacterium | reverse complement strand
CAGCGTCCAGACGGGGGGCACGACCTATACGTTAAGCACAATTACCGCTAATCATACTGTTGCGGTGAGCTTTATAATTCTCCCGCCTTCGCAGGCATCTAATCCAACGCCTGCTGATAGTGATGTAAATGTAAGCGTTACAACAACACTTAGCTGGATGGCCGGGGACCGTGCTGCATCTCACAATGTTTACTTCGGAACTGAAAGTACACCTCCATTGGTCAGCAGCAGTTATACAGACACAACTTATGACCCGGGTCAACTTAGCAATGGCACAACATATTATTGGCGTATAGATGAAAACAACGCACGCGGGACAACAACCGGCACAATATGGAGCTTTACGACAATTCCTTTGCCCGGACAAGCCAGTTTACCGAATCCCGCCGACGAAGCAAACAACTTCAGTGTAAATGGAGTTATCAGCTGGACGGCCGGTTCTAATGCTACATTACATATTGTTTATTTCGGAACGGAAAGTCCCGGCACACTCATTGGTGAGCAGTTCGAGACGATATATGACCCGCCTGGCGCTTTGGAAGCAGGCGTGACTTATTACTGGAGAATTGATGAAAAGAACGCCGGCGGCACGACCACCGGAATTGTATGGAGCTTTACGCCTATAGTTAAAATTATGCCTTTAGGCGATTCCATAACAGAGGGCGCTGGTTCAGCATACGCCTGGGGCTATCGCGAACCTTTATATAACAGTCTCATAAACAGCGACTGCAGGTTTGATTTTGTCGGTAGTTTAAGTGATGGCAACTTTGCAGACCCCAATCATGATGGTCATTACGGCTGGCGAGCGGACGAAATACTCAACGGCAGGACAAGTGAACCGAATGCAGGAAAACTAACGGATTGGCTGCCGGTCAGCCAGCCCGATGTTATTCTGTTGCATATTGGAACCAATGACATCACCCAGGGTAACCAGGATGCCAATGAAGTAAACTCAATTTTAAATGTTATTGACGCTTACGAGACCGCCAACAATAAAGATGTTAATGTTATTTTAGCTCTGATAATTGACAGAGTCCCTAATGCCCAGGCAACGACGCTATACAATAACGATTTGAACAGTATGGCTGCAAGCCGTATAGCCAATGGTGACCATATTGTTATTGTAAACATGCAAAATGTGTTGAATTATTCGACAGATATGGCAGATGTTTTGCACCCCAACGACAGCGGATATGCGAAAATGGCAAACGTCTGGTATAGTGCTTTAGTTTATGTGGTGACAGGTCAGCGAATATTAATTTGCTCATCGACAGAAGGCGGTTCTGTCACACAACCGGGCGAAGGCACTTTCCTGTACGGCAACAGTACGGATGTTAATATTACAGCAACACCTGATACACATTTTCACTTCGTTAATTGGACAGGCACCGGCGTTGTAGCAGATAAGGTAGCAAATCCAAATTCAGTCAGTACAACAATAAGAATGGATAATGCTTATACATTAGTGGCGAACTTCTCGATAGATACATATTTAGTGACCGCTAATGCTGGAGCTAACGGAACGGTAGACCCGACCAGTATTTTCAAAGATTA
Source organism: Burkholderiales bacterium (assembly GCA_003818495.1). Classification (GTDB taxonomy): domain Bacteria; phylum Pseudomonadota; class Gammaproteobacteria; order Burkholderiales; family Burkholderiaceae_E; genus UBA4615. The sequence goes on along the minus strand of RPRK01000491.1, from coordinate 288 downwards.
TGGCTCATCACAAATATTCACAGCAACGCCCGCAACCGGTTATACAGTTGATAAATGGCAATTAGATGACGCTGACGTACAATCAGGCGGCACAACCTATACGTTAAGCACAATTACCGCCGGCCATACTGTGGTGGTCAACTTCAAGATACTTACATATACAATCAGCGCTTCAGCGGGTACTAACGGCAGTATAGACCCTGCAGGCGATATAACAAAGGATTACGGCTCATCTCAATTGTTCACTGCTACTCCTGATACCGGCTATGAGGTAAATGAGTGGACGCT
>RPRK01000490.1 GCA_003818495.1 Burkholderiales bacterium | reverse complement strand
GTCTCGCGGAGGCGGGCAACACGGAAATCGGCGGGGGCCATGGACATCTGCGCTTCCCGTATGGCGTCCAGCTTTTCCCCATTGCGTTCGAGGAGGGCGATGCGGTCGAGGGTAGGTTGGTCCCACAAGACATAATTATAAGTTTGATCCTCTTTTCTCAAGGTTGTTTTATCGCCATGCTTGGCCTGCGCTTCGGATAATGCCTTGTTTGCTGCTTGCCTGCTCGTGTTTACCCCCATCAGAGTTTGCACAACTTCGCCGTCGGGAGTAACAATTTCCCATTTTGACACCCGGCTCCCCTGGTCCAGATACTTATTACCGGGGATACCGATGGCACGAAAGAACTCAGATGCCGATTGTTTATCTTTTCCGGCTACGCTTTTGTAAAATTCCTCCGCAGTGAAATTGTCCTCATAATATTTCTTTACCCCATCTTTGCTCATGTGAGTTTCAGGGTTAGATGCGATTTTGGCATAAACAGGCTCCAGATGGCTTTTCACATACTCACTCTGCTCACTCAGCGGCTTATCCCAATCCAGCAGCTTCGGTAGAACATCGTCTGGGATATCGAGGGTGTAGAGGGATGGGGACCCTTCGTTAGGATCAAGATACCCATTGTCATATAACCAATCAGCCATTGCGTCTTTGTAAAATTCAGGGTCTTCCTTAACGGCTTTTTTCAGCTCACGTTTTGTTCCATCAAAATTGCCGCTTTCCGCCAAAAACAATAATAGGTCTTGAAGCTCGTATGAGTCGAGTTCCTGAACAATATCCATAAGAGCAACATCGGATATTTGATTTTGAGCTAAATGATCCAACCCAAGTTTCCAGTAGGTTTCAGCTACTCCCTGCGCTTCCGCTGAATACCATCCCCACCCATACGCCGCTCCCCCTTCTCCCGTCCCTATCTTATCCAACCGTGGCCGTCCGTGAGGGAAGCCCGGTTCAGGCGGCCAGACGTGGGGGGTGCCGTGGTGGACTATCTGCATCCTTGCGCCTCCACCCTGCCCACTTATCTGATTATAGACAGACCTATCGACACTGAACGAATCCCCTATTTCATAGATACGCCGTATGGCATCGCCCTCTCTCCCCGGCTTAATTCGACCCCGCATCTCATTGGATACTGTTTCAAATTCGTTGCGTTCAACACAATCTCTAAGGGCGTCATCCAAAAAGAACGGCCCGCCCGCCTGTCGGGATGCTGGAGTGACAATCATCCCATCAGACCGGATTGATACGGTTTCCCCAACAAGAGGATTCCCCCCACTCAATGCTGCTACTGCCAGCTCTGGTGTCAGCCTTACGGAGTCCTGATCTGTTGCCGGGTTATAATTCATAGGCAAAAGGATACTTTCTTTCCATTCGCCTTTTTCTGTTGTGTAACGAACGATACGCGACTGCGGAGGAGCATCAGCGAAGCCCTGCAATAAATTACCTGTAATTACCCACCTGTCACTCCTTACCTGGGTCTGTGTAACGCTGTCCCAATTATTCAGAATACCCTCGTCTATAAGTTGGATAGAACTATCGTTCCGGGCCAAAGAAGCCAGACTTACGGTAACTCGTCTCAACGAATTATTGACAGCAAACACCAGCCGAGTCTTGCTTAATGCAGCAGGATTACCAGCCACCTTATCGTCACGTCTAATGTCGATCAATACGCCAGTCATGGTTGGAAGCCCGGGGGCATTGATATGATAGGAAGACCCTATCTTATCACGCAACACATGTTCAGTACGCTGTAAAGATTCAGTTGTCAGAGCATCATTGTAATCTCTTCCGTGCCTGGCTGCGTCAGCTCTCTTCTTTTGGATGTATTCAAAGGTCTTTTCCCGAACATCT
>RPRK01000489.1 GCA_003818495.1 Burkholderiales bacterium | reverse complement strand
ATTTGTATAATCTTCATCATGGTGGACCGGTGGGAGTTTCTGAGTTTAGAAAGTTGCTTCGCTCACGCATGGAAATGCTAAATTTGAGTCGCGATGTCGCTAGTCGATATTTGAATGAAGGTTTTTCCGGTGGCGAAATGAAACGTCTTGAGATGTTGCAATTGTCTTTAATGCAACCCAAGGTTGCTATTCTTGACGAAATCGACTCCGGTGTTGACATCGACGCACAGAAAACAATCGCACAAGCGATAGGCGAAATAGCACGTACAACTGGTACTGCTTTTCTCATAATTACTCATTATCAACGTTTGTTAAGGTTCCTTAATCCCCACAAGATTCATGTTTTGATGGATGGCGCTATTGCCCGCTCCGGCGACATTTCTATTGTAGATTCCCTTGAACGCGAGGGGTACGATTGGGTTCGCAAGCAGGTAGGAGAAGGTAATGAAGCCAATTGATAGTTCCACTCCTGTAGCCGATGGCGACGACTATAAATACGGGTTTTCAACCCCTGAAAACTATATCTTCAAGCGCCAAAAATCGGCAGAGGGTCTTACCGAAGAAATCGTGCGGCAGATTTCCGCCTATAAGAATGAACCTGAATGGATGTTGGAAATTAGGTTAAATGGTCTCAAGCTTTTCAACGAAATGCCAATGCCATGGTGGGGTAATCAGGATCTTCTGAAAGAAATTGATTTTACCAACATTCACTATTTTGTGCGACCCACAGAGCGTGTTGGAAAGGACTGGAAAGACGTTCCCGATGACATTCGCGACACGTTCGAAAAACTAGGTATTCCCGAGGCCGAGCGTAAGTTCTTGGCGGGAGTTTCGGCTCAATTTGAGTCTGAAGTTGTCTATCACAGCGTTCAGGAAAAACTCGAACAACAGGGCGTGCTGTTTTTCGATATGGATTCCGGTTTGCGTCAATATCCAGAGATTATTAAAAAGTACTTTGCATCGGTTATTCCTACGAATGATAATAAGTTCTCAGCGTTAAATACCGCTGTTTGGTCTGGCGGGAGTTTTATCTACGTGCCGCCGGGCGTTCATGTGGATATTCCATTGCAGGCCTATTTTCGAATCAACACCGAAAATATGGGACAATTTGAGCGGACACTTATTATTGCGGATGAGGGTTCCTCGATTCATTATATTGAAGGATGTACAGCGCCAGTTTATCGCACGGATTCCCTTCATTCGGCCGTGGTAGAACTCATTGCAATGAAGGACGCAAAAATCCGCTATACTACCATCCAAAACTGGTCAAAGAATATTTTCAACTTAGTTACCAAACGTGCATTTGCGTTCGACAACGCTTGTGTTGAGTGGGTCGATGGTAACATTGGCTCCAAGCTGACAATGAAATATCCGGCCGTTTACTTGATGGGTCCTGGGGCGCGTGGAGAAATTCTTTCCATAGCATTCGCTAATAAAGGAATGCACCAAGACGCTGGATCTAAAATCATTCATAAAGCGCCAAATACATCGAGCGTTGTTACGTCAAAATCAATTTCTCAAAATGGCGGCGTAACTACTTATAGAGGAGTGGTTGTAATTCCTAAAGGTATGACTGGCTGCCGTAGTAAGGTTCGTTGTGATGCGCTTTTAATGGATGCCGAGTCGCGTTCAGACACATATCCAACGATGGAAGTGCATGAGCGTGAAGGCGTAGATGTAGGTCACGAGGCTAGTGTTTCTAAGGTTGGCGAAGATCAAATTTATTATCTCATGAGCCGTGGTTTTTCCGAAAGGCAGGCTACTCTTATGGTGGTAAACGGATTTATTGAGGAGTTTGTTAAGGAACTCCCGATGGAATACGCCGTTGAGCTTAACCGCCTTATT
>RPRK01000488.1 GCA_003818495.1 Burkholderiales bacterium | reverse complement strand
GTTTCGGGTTCGGGGATGCTCCGGGGCTGAGTGAGCATCTGTCTTCGGACATTCCCTTGTCCTCTCTGCTTCTTAAAACCAGTGTCAAACGGCTGACAGTCATGCCCGGTGGGAAACCGCCCTACAATCCTTCCGAACTGCTGTCTTCGGAAAAAATGTCGGCACTTCTGAAAGATGTGCAGTCGAGATATAATGACCGTTATACTGTGATAGATTCGCCTCCGCCCAAACTTACAGCAGAAACCAGTGTGATCGCAAGACAGGTTGACGGAGTTCTTTTAGTGGTGAAATACGGAAGCACTCCGCGGAAAGAGGTTGCCGAACTGATAGATATTATCGGAAAAGACAAAATTCTCGGTATCATAACCAACTGGGCGGATACCAGCAATACATACCGCCTGTACCGCAAACACATCAGAAGAAAATAATTTTTTTATACGGATAAAAAAAGATGTTGAGAGTATTAAAAAAATATTACCCTGTGCGGAAAGTTTTTTTTGTTATCGGCGAAGGCGCGGTGATCTACTCGTCAATCCTTTTTACCCATTGGATTCTGATGTGGGGAAAGCCATTTTCCTCGGATATTCGGCTGTGTCTGAAAATCATGCTGATCACTTTTGTCTGCCAGATATGTCTTTACTACAATGATCTATATAACCTGAACCTGACCTACACCCTTTCCGAACTTGGGGTTCGGCTGCTTCAGGCTTTGGGGGCAGCAACGATTTTTCTTTCGGGCATTTATTTTGTTTTTCCCAAAGTGATTGTGGGAAGGGGAATTTTCTTTGCCATGACCCTGGGATTTGCCATGCTTTTTATTATATCATGGCGTTTCTGCTGCACGGTGATTTTAAACAGCGGTGTGTTCAACCAAAAAATCATGATTCTCGGGTCCGGAGAACTGGCGCGGAATATCTCAGAAGAAGTGAGACAGAGAAAAAACTGCGGATACGAACTTGCAGGAATTACATTGGAAGATGATGATGACAGTTGTTTTTCTGATGAGAAAAGCAGAATTCTGCTTCATCGGAAAAAATATGACGGTCTGTGCGAAATCGCAAATGACCTGAATATCAGGAAAATGGTTGTGGCTCTGAGAAACAGACGTACCGGATTTCCGACCAAAGAACTGCTGGAGTGCCGTATCAGCGGAATTGATGTTCTTGAAGGGGACAGTTTCTATGAGATGCTTACCGGGAAACTGAGTGTGGAACACATCAATCCCGAATGGCTTATCTTTTCGGAAGGCTTTCAGAAATCTTTTTTCATACGTTCTGCCAAACGTGCCACGGATATTGTTCTGTCTTCTGTCATGCTGTTCACGCTGCTGCCGGTGATTATTATGACCGCTGTTCTGATCAAATTAGATTCCAAAGGTCCGGTTTTATTTTCTCAGGAACGCGTAGGAGAAAAACGCAGGAAATATAAAATCCACAAATTCCGTTCCATGATAACGGATGCCGAAAAACAAAGCGGTCCTGTCTGGGCAAAAGCCGATGATGACCGCGTGACGCGTGTGGGAAGATTTATCCGTCAATGGCGGGTGGATGAAATTCCCCAGCTCTGGAATGTCTTAAAAGGCGAAATGAGTTTTGTAGGACCGCGTCCTGAGCGCGAGTTTTTTGTAAAAGGACTTGAATACATCATTCCGTATTACAGCGCACGGTTTACAGCCAAACCCGGCATTACAGGCTGGGCGCAGGTCAGCTACGGTTACGGCGCGTCGGTGAAAGATGCCATCGAAAAACTCAATTATGACCTTTTCTATATGAAAAATATGTCTCTCTCTTTGGATCTTCTGATTGTGCTGCGGACTGTGAAAACAGTTATTTCCGGAAGCAAAAGCGG
>RPRK01000487.1 GCA_003818495.1 Burkholderiales bacterium | reverse complement strand
GGCCGGTCGGTCTGGAAAACCTGGCCGCCGCGATCGGCGAGGCGGCGGATACCATCGAGGATGTGCTGGAGCCGTATTTGATCCAGCAAGGCTTTCTCGCCCGCACGCCGCGCGGCCGCGTTGCCCAACCGCTGGCCTGGCGGCACTTCGGTTTCATTCAGCCCGGGAGCGAACAGGGTGTCGCGGATCTTTTTTGAACCGAGTGGGCCAACCCGGTTGGTCGCTTGTTTGAGGTAGCTTGCTTAGCTTTCAGGTCATGAGCGCGGATCCGCATTTTCCTGTTTCCACATTTGGCTGGCCGGTTCGGGTCTATTGGGAAGACACCGATGCCGGCGGCGTGGTGTATTACGCCAACTATCTGAAATTTCTCGAACGTGCGCGTACCGAATGGCTGTCGCATCTGGGCCTGGAACAGGATGAACTAGCGCGCGACGCCGGCGTGGTGTTCGTCGTGCGGCGGGTGGAAGCCGACTACCTCGCTCCCGCGCGTTTCAATGATCGCCTGATGGTGCGTTGTGAAATGGCCGACCTGGGCAATGCCAGCCTGAGCATGGACCAGCAAGTGCTGCGCGGCGATGAAGTCTTGCTGAAAGCGCGGGTGAAAGTGGCTTGCGTGGACAGAGTCAATTTCCGCCCCGTTAGAATGCCGGCTTTCGTGAGACGCGCATTCGGAGCCGTGACCTGATGGATATCGCCCTGAGCCAGGATATGTCGTTCATCACCCTCATCCTCCAGGCGAGCTGGGTGGTGAAAGGCGTGCTGCTGCTGCTGCTGTTTGCTTCGGTGGCGTCGTGGTGGTTGATCTTCGAGAAAATTTTCACGCTGCGCCGCGAGCGTTCGCAGGCCGAGGCGTTCGAACGCGAATTCTGGGGCGGTGGCCACAGCGAAATCGTCAAGCGCGCCGATCAGGAAGAACGCGGCAGCAGCCTGGAAGAGGTGTTTCGCGCCGGCTGGCGGGAATTCCGGGTCAAGCGCAAATTGAATGTCGCGCCGCAGACGGTCATCGAAAGCGCCCGCCGCGCGATGCGCGCGGCCTATCAGCGTGAGATGGATCAGGTCGAATCGTATCTGCCGTTTCTCGCCACGGTGGGTTCGGTGTCGCCCTATATCGGCCTGTTCGGCACGGTCTGGGGCATCATGAATGCGTTCCGGGGTTTGTCGAATGTCGCGCAGGCCACGCTGGCGCAGGTGGCGCCGGGGATCGCGGAAGCCCTGATCGCCACCGCCATCGGCCTGTTCGCGGCGATTCCGGCGGTCATCGCCTACAACCGCTTCACGCACGACATTGATCGACTGGCCAGCCGTTACGACATCTTCATGGAAGAGTTTTCCAATATTCTGCAACAGGAGATGGGTCGCTCATGATCCCGCGTCGCGCTCGCAAGGCGGTCAACCAGATCAACGTCGTGCCCTACATCGACGTGATGCTGGTGTTGCTGGTGATTTTCATGGTCACCGCGCCGTTCATCAATCCGAATCAGGTCGAGTTGCCGAGCATCGGCAAGAGCGCGGCGGCGCCGGTGGCGCCGCTGGAGGTGATGATACGTGTCGATGGCAGCCTGCTGTTGCGCGACCGTGGCGCCAATGAACAGGGCGAAGAGGTGTCCGAGGATCGATTGCAAGCGGCCGTGCGCGCCCGGCAACAGACGACGCCGAATCAGCCGGTGGTAATTTCGGCGGACAAGAACGTGCCCTACGAATCGGTCATGCGGGTGATGGATACGTTGCAGAAACTCGGTGTGGCGCGTGTCGGACTTCTGGTCAAACCGGCGCGGCCATGATCGCGTCCCGGCGCATGCAGCATGTTTCCTCGGGCGGCCTGGCCTTGCTGGTGCATGGGTTGTTGCTGCT
>RPRK01000486.1 GCA_003818495.1 Burkholderiales bacterium | reverse complement strand
GCGGTCGCGCCGCGGGTGCCGATGCACGTGGTCGACTGATCGGTGGCCAAGGTCCGCACGCAGTACGTCTGCAGCGAATGCGGCGGGTCCACGCCGAAATGGGCCGGCCGCTGCCCCGCCTGCAGCGCATGGAACACGCTCCAGGAGTCGGTCGTCGAGGCGCCGCGCCCCGCAGTCGCCAGCCGCTTCGCGCCGCTGGCGGCCAGCGGCGGCGTGCAGATGCTCGACGAGGTCGTCGCCACCGAGGTGCCGCGCTTCTCCACCGGCCAGGAGGAGTTCGACCGCGTGCTCGGCGGCGGCATGGTGCCGGGCTCGGTGGTGCTGATCGGCGGCGATCCCGGGATCGGCAAGTCGACCCTGCTGCTGCAGGCGCTCGCGCACCTCTCGCAGTCGCTCCCGGTGCTCTACGTGAGCGGCGAGGAGTCCCCGTCGCAGGTCGCGATGCGCGCGCGCAGGCTCGGCGTCGACGGCAGCAAGGTGCCGATGCTGCCCGAGATCGGCCTCGAGCGGATCGTCGCCGGCATCGATGCGCACAAGCCGGCGGTCGTCGTGGTCGACTCGATCCAGACCCTGTACACCGAACAGCTCACCTCCGCGCCGGGCTCCGTCGCGCAGGTGCGCGACTGCGCGGCCCAGCTCACCCGGCTCGCCAAGCAGAGCGGCGTGTCGGTCGTGATGATCGGGCACGTGACCAAGGAGGGCACGCTGGCGGGGCCGCGCGTGCTCGAGCACATGGTCGACACGGTGCTCTACTTCGAGGGGGACACCCACTCGTCGTACAGGCTGGTCCGGGCGTTCAAGAACCGCTTCGGCGCGGTCAACGAACTCGGCGTCTTCGCGATGACCGACCGGGGTCTGCGCGGCGTGTCGAATCCTTCGGCGCTGTTCCTGTCGCAGCACGACAAGCAGGTCTCGGGCTCTTGTGTGCTGGTCACCCAGGAGGGCTCGCGGCCGCTCCTCGTCGAAGTGCAGGCACTCGTCGACACCGCCCACGTGCCGAATCCGCGGCGGCTCTCGGTGGGTCTCGAGCCGGCCCGCCTGGCGATGCTCCTCGCGGTGCTGCACCGGCACGCGGGCATCGCCTGCTTCGACCAGGACGTGTTCATCAACGCGGTGGGCGGCGTGAAGATCGGCGAACCCGCAGCCGATCTCGCGGTGATGCTGTCGATCGTGTCCTCGCTGAAGGACCGCCCGCTGCCGCGCGGCCTCGCGGTGTTCGGGGAGGTCGGGCTGGCCGGCGAGATCCGTCCGTCGCCGCGCGGCCAGGACCGCTTGCGCGAGGCCGCGAAGCTCGGGTTCTCGAAGGTCATCGCGCCGAAGTCGAATGTCCCCAAGAAGCCGATCGAAGGCCTCGAGGTCGTCGCGGTCGAGCGGATCGACGCGGCCCTGGCCGCGGCCTGGGCGTAGCCCGGCGGCTGCCGGGGGCTCAGGCGCGCTCGATGCGCCCGGTCGCCGCGTACCGGGCCGCGGCATCGCCGCTGCGCACGGCGGACTCCAGCGTCGCGGGGTAGCGGTGCCAGCTCCAGTCTCCGGCCAGCGCGATGCCCGGTGCCACGTCGGCGAGCGCATCGGTGTCCAGCCGCGGGCGCTCCGGGCTGCAGCGGATCGTCGCGCGCTTCTCGACGATCGCGCGGGCGTGGGAGGGCGACGGCAGGCCGAGCTGCGCCACGACCTGGCGCGCGATGCCGCCGGCGAGGTCGCCGGCCGCGTCCGCGGCGCGGCCCGCCGCGCTCACCACGACGCCGGCCACAGCGCCCACCGACCCCGTCGCCGGCGCGGCCCTGCCGAACAGCCACTGCCCGAACTCGCCGCTGTCGGGACGTTCGCCGAGCATCACCACCTCGGGCAGCCGGAGGCG
>RPRK01000485.1 GCA_003818495.1 Burkholderiales bacterium | reverse complement strand
GGCCTGATCGGGCGCGGCCGGCGGGGCACGGCACAATGGCGGGACGCCCCGCCTTCGCCGAGCCCCGCATGCTGCGCGCCCTCAAGGACTTCTTCGACCGGAACATCGCGCCCGCCCCCGGACGCGACGAGCGCCACACGATCGAGCTCGCGACCGCCGCGCTGCTGGTCGAGACGCTGCGCATCGACGCCGAGATCCGCGAGCCCGAGCGCGCCGCCGCGCTCGCGGCGGTGCGCGGCAAGTTCGGCATGAGCGACGCCGAAGCCGACACGCTGCTCGAGCTCGCCGAGCAGGAGGTCCGCCAGGCGACCGACTACTTCCAGTTCACGTCGCTGATCAACCGGCACTTCACGATGGATCAGAAGATCCGCGTCATCGAACTGATGTGGTCGGTGGCCTGGGCCGACGACGAGCTGAGCCCGCATGAGCGGCACCTGATGCGCAAGATCGTCGACCTGCTGCACGTGCCGCACGGGGACGCCGTGGCCGCGCAGGCGCGCGCCCGAGGCACCGCCGGCTGAGCGGGCGGCCCGACCCGAGTCAGACCAGGCCGAGGTCGCTCGGCCGCGCGCCGGGAAAGACCGACGCCAGACGCGCTGCGTCCAGACCGTAGAGACGGGCGAACACCCCGCCCAGCATCGCCCGGTATTCGTTGAGCACCGGCCAGTCGCGGTCCTGGTGCAGCGTCGCGCGCTCGACGCGCACCTGCTCGCCGGCGATGCGCCCGCCGCGCACCGCGCCGCCGAGCAGCCACCAGGCGCTGCCGTGGCCGTGGTCGGTGCCGCGGTTGCCGTTCTCGCGGAAGGTGCGGCCGAACTCGCTGGCCACCACCACCACCGTGCGCGACCAGGCCGGCCCCATCTCGTCGGCGACGCCGGCGAGGCCCCGACCGAGCTCCTCGAGCCGATTGGCGAGCACGCCCTTCGCGCCGCCCTCGCCGACGTGCGTGTCCCAGCCGCCGACGTCGACGAAGCCGAGCGCGTAGCGCTCGCGCATGAGCCGCGCGATGCGGCGCGCCTCCTGCTCGAAGCCACGCGTGCTCACCGCCTCGCGGTTCGCGGCCTGCATCTCGGCGGACATCGCGCCCGCCCGGCGCATCGCGTCGTCGCGGACCGCGAAGCCCTCGGCGACGCTGCGGGCGAGCGTTGTCCCGGCGTACATCTCGCCGATGATCGCGCTCTGGCGGGCATCGACCGCGGGCCGCATCGCGCCGCGCAGCGACAGGTTGGGCACCGGCTGCGCCCCGCTGAAGACGATCGGGAGCCGGTCGGTGAAGGCGATCGACGCGGGCCCCCCGAGCGCGACGGCGAGCCGGTTGAGGAAGCCCGAGGTGAGCGCGCCGCCGCGCCCGGTGGCCTGGCCGTACTCGATGCCGTCCTGCGTCTCGAAGTGGCTGCGCGAGGTGTCGCCGGTGCCGGCGAAGGGCACGAACGCCGCCTGCCCGGCCTCCCACAGCGGGAACACCGTGTCGCGCATCGCCGGGTGCAGTGCCCAGTCGGCATCGAGCGCGAGGCCCGCGTCGGCACCGCTGCCCGGCCGCGCGATCGCGATGTTCGGACGGGACTCGTAGTAGAACGGGCTCGAGGCCGGCACCAGCAGGTTGGCGGCGTCGTAGCCGCCGCGCAGGAAGACGAAGAGCAGCTTCGCGTCGGTGCCGGGCGCGGCGAGCACGCCGCCGGTGCTCGCGGCGAAGGGAGCGGCGAGTGCGGCGCGGAGCAGGTGGCGACGGTCCATTGGGGTCTCTCGGGTCGGTGCACGGCGCGCCTAGAAGTCGTGAAGAAACCGTAGCGAGCAGGCTCGAGCCGGCGCCGAGGAGCGCAGCCGTACGTGATGGTGAGGCCGGGGTTTCACGGCGCACG
>RPRK01000484.1 GCA_003818495.1 Burkholderiales bacterium | reverse complement strand
CACTGATGGCACGTAAAAAATCACACAGTTTTGACGCAATGGTAAAATTTTTCATGCAGCAGTACGATATCCCGACCAAGAAGGATATTGAGAAGCTGATCACGAAGTTGAATCATCTGGAACTTGTGCTTACAGGAGGAACACCGTCCTCGCAGCCTGCGGCTCCGGCAAAGCAGAAAGCCGAAAAATCTCCTGTGAAAAAGAAAACCGCGCCAGTCGGCAGGTCAAAGATGACTGCTTCCGATACGGTACTGCAAGTGATAAAAGATGCCAGACAGGGCATCGGTTTCAACGAAATCAGGGAAAAAACGGGCTTCGAGGATAAGAAACTGCGAAACATCATCTTCCGTTTGAATATCACAGGAAGAATCAAGCGCAAAGAACGTGGAATCTATGTCATTTCATAGCTGCGGCAAGATTATCGCTGCCGGCTGAAACCGATGACCATGCCTTATATCCGATTCAGAAAAAAGGTAGAACTATGAATGCGTTTGCAGATCAAAACAATCCGGGACTCAGACCGGGGGACTGCGTTGAGGGATATTCTGTCCTGAGAGTGACGGAACTCAGGGAAATCAATTCGTTTTTCTACGAACTGAAAGATACCGTGACCGGCGCCGGGCATATCCACATCAGCAATCAGGATACGGAAAATGCCTTCGGCATCACCTTCAGGACTGTTCCTTCGGATTCCACCGGGGTTGCCCATATTCTGGAACATACCGTGCTGTGCGGCTCCGCGAAATTTCCTGTCCGGGATCCTTTTTTTTCCATGCTGAAAAGAAGCCTGAGTACATTCATGAATGCGCTTACAGCATCGGATTGGACTATGTATCCTTTTTCCACGCAGAATAAAAAGGATTTCTACAATCTGATGGATGTTTATCTTGATGCTGCGTTTTTCCCGAAAATAGACAGACTCAGCTTTAAGCAGGAAGGACATCGCCTTGAAATCAAGGACAATGAACTGGTTTTCAAAGGAGTTGTCTATAATGAAATGAAGGGAGCGATGTCATCGCCGGATCAGATTCTTGTACGTTCTCTTATGAATGCGCTGTATCCGTCCACGACTTACAGCAATAATTCAGGCGGAGACCCGGCGGCTATTCCCAACCTGACTTATGAGCAACTGACCGAATTTCACAGACGGCATTATCATCCGAGCAATGCCTCTTTTTATACTTACGGAAATCTGCCGTTAAAGGATCATCTGACCTTTATCCGGGAGAGAATTCTGAAAAATTTCAGCCGAATTGATCCGAAAACAGAGGTTCCGTCACAGCCGCGGTGGGAAAAGCCCAAAACAGTGACGTATTACTACCCTCTGGACAGGAACGAAGATCCTGCAAAGAAATGTCAGGTCTGCGTGGCATGGCTCATGGCAGATACGCGGGATTCTTTCGAAGTGCTGACGCTTGATCTGCTGGAGCATATTCTGCTCGGAAATTCCGCGTCTCCTCTGCATAAGGCATTGATTGAGTCAGGACTCGGAACCGCACTTTCCGACGGAACCGGCTTTGATCCGGATAACCGCGATACCCTTTTTGCCTGCGGACTGAAAGATGTCGAAGAATCTGCCGCGGAAAAAATAGAGGCAATTATTTTCGATGTCCTGAAAACGCTTGCAGACAAAGGGATTGACAGAGAACTCATCGAATCTGCGATTCATCAGACAGAATTTCACCGCAAAGAAATCACGAACACGCCCTATCCTTACGGAATCAAATTGCTGCTTTCTTTTGCAGGGCCCTGGCTTCACGGCGGCGATCCTTTGAAAGTGCTTCGATTTGACGAAGACCTGAAACGGCTTGATGAAGAACGGGCAAAAGGTCCTTTTTTTGAAAACCGGATCCGGCAGTAT
>RPRK01000483.1 GCA_003818495.1 Burkholderiales bacterium | reverse complement strand
TCGCTGACGGATCCGGCCACTCGGGTGCTGGAGCAGAATTTCCAGTTCGACCTCGTCAGCAACGAGAAGCTGCTGCTGAAGTTCATCGATAAACCCATCACGGTCGAGCGGGCGCTCGGCAACCAGGTCACGACCCTGAGCGGCACGCTGCTGTCGTCGTTCGATGGCCTGGTGCTGCGCGGCAACGACGGCTCGATCCACTCGCTGCGCGAGTATTCCTCGCTGCGCTTCCCGGAACTTCCCGGTGGGCTGATCACCCGGCCGACGCTGGAATGGCAGGTTGCCTCGCCGATGGGCGGCGACCAGCGCACGCGCGTGACGTACCAGACGGGTGGCCTCACCTGGTGGGCGGACTACAACCTGATCTTCAATGAAGGCAAGGATGCGAACAGCGGGCTGCTGGATCTTTCTGCCTGGGTCAGCATCATCAATCAGTCCGGAACGACCTATCCGGATTCGAAGCTGAAGCTGATCGCCGGCGACGTACATCGCGCGGAGCCGCCCGCTCCGCAGATGGTGGGCCGTGTCATGGCGATGGCGAGCAAGGCGATGGAGGACGAGTCGGGCTTCGAACAGAAGGAGTTCTTCGAGTTCCATCTCTATACGCTCGGCCGCCGCACGACGCTGCCGAACAACTCGACCAAGCAGATCGAACTGTTCGACCAGGCGAAGCAGATCCCGGCGCGCAAGACGCTGGTGTATTACGGCCTCACGCAGAACTACGGCTGGGGCTCGCCGATGACTGACCGGGATCTCGGCCTGCCGATGAACAGGAAAGTCGACGTCTACCTCGAGTTCAAGAACGACAAGGCCGTGGGCCTCGGCGTGCCGTTGCCGGCGGGACGCATTCGCGTTTCCCAGCTCGATGGTGCCGATGGCAGCCTCGAGTTCATCGGCGAGGACCGGATCGACCATACGCCGAAGGATGAAAAGGTCCGCATCAAGCTCGGTTCGGCGTTCGACGTGGTCGGCGAGCGCCGCTCCGTGGACTACACGGTGGACACCAAGGCGCGCTGGATGGAAGAGGAGATCGAAGTCAAGCTGCGCAATCACAAGAGCGCGCCGGTGGACGTCATCGTCAAGGAAAATCTGTATCGCTGGAGCAACTGGAAGATCCTGACGAAGACGCACGAGTTCCAGAAGGAAGACGCCCGGACGATGCATTTCACTGTGCGGGTGCCGAAGGACGGAGAGACGGTCGTGCGTTACCGCGTGCGTTACACTTGGTAGCGCATGCAGTCACCGTCTGATCTCGAACGTTCCGCGCGCCCGTCACTGTCGCCCTATGAGGCGGAGCTGCAGCGCGGGCGGATCGCGTTCGAGTTTCCCGCAACGCTCGAGCGCGAGTACCGCAAGTTCCACCTGCAGCGCATCCTGCCGCGCGTGCGCGGCTGGCTGTGGGTGCTGTTCGCGCTGACCCTCGCTACCAGCATCTATCGCCTGGGGTTCATGGGTCATTTCGGCCTGAACTTCGAGACGGTGCTGCGGCTCGGCGTCCTGCAGTGTGCGAGCATCGCGATGCTGCTGGCCGCTCATCATCCGCGCCACGAGCAGCTGTATCCGGGCACGGCCGCACTCGCGTCGGCGCTGTATGGCGTCGCGCTGTCGGTGCTGGTGATGCAGGTGATCATGGAGGGCGGCGCCGAGACGCTGTCCCTGCTGACGGTGCACACACTCGCCACGCTGTTCCTGGTCGGATTGATGTTCGTGCCGGCGCTGATCGTCGCGTCGCTGATACTCGTGGCCTTCGTCGCCGCCGGTTTCGCGTTCGAGCTGCGTCCGACGATGCTCGCGTACGACACGGTGCTGGTCGCATCGGTGATCGTGCTGGGTGCCTATATCGCCTATGGCGTGCAGGAGGCTGATCG
>RPRK01000482.1 GCA_003818495.1 Burkholderiales bacterium | reverse complement strand
CGACCGGAAACGCTGGATTCAACGGCTCGCGGGCCGTTCGTCGGCGCTCGCGGTCGGCACGGCAATCGCCGCCCCGCGGCCGGCGGCGGCGTCCTCCGCCGAACCCTCCGGCTCGGGTGACGGACAGCTGAGGACCAGCGCGACGCCCTCGGGCAGCGTGCGCCGGTCCACGGTCGCGGACGGCCCGAAGGACCCCGCCAGCACGCGCTGTGCTTCGATGTGGCGCTCGGTCGTCCAGCCGGGAACGTGTTCCTGGCCCACCGCGACGATCGAAACCTCGATGCCGGGCAGGCCTCCCGCGAGGGTCGCGGGAGCGCCGACGAGCCTGATCCGCGGGACGTCGGTTGCGGCAGCGGCGACCAGCGGCAGAAGCACGTTGCGCGGGAACGGATGTCGCTGCAGGGACGAAGCGATGTCGATGGCGACGTCGATGTTTTGCGCGCGCTCTCCCGGCAGCACCCGCAGGTACGCCTCGGCCAGCGTCGCCTCGTCGGCGAGCGTGCGCGCATCGGCGGGCGCGCGCGGAATCGCCGTCCGGAGATAGGCGATCAGGCGGTCGAGGCGTTCGGCGGCGATTCCCGGATCGCGACGAAAGAGCACCGCGATCTCGTCGAGTCGGGCGAAAACGAGCTTGGGCTCGAGTTGCGCCTCCAGCGACTGCAGTTGCAGCCCAAGCGAGTCGCGCTCGATCTCGGCGCACTCGAGTTCGGCTCTGCGCGCGGCGGCCCGCGTCGCGCGCTCGCGATCGCGCGATCCCGCGAACGCGCCGAACAGCAGGCCCGCGATCGAGAAGAACCACCATCCGCGCAGCAGCAGCGCCCCGCTCGAGGCGAAGCCGCTGTGCCGCGCGGCCGTGTCGAGGGCCTCGGGGAACAGGATGGGAAGGGCGGCGGCGCCGACCCCGACGGCCGCGACCGTCGCCGCCGCCGTCAGCGCCAGGTGGCGCCAGCCATGCCAGCCCGCCGCCTCGGCGACGACGGGGCCGACGACCGCGCCCGCGCCGAGGGTCGCGAGTTCGATGCCGAGCCACGGCAGGCGCGCGACCGCGAAGGTGCCGGCATCCTGCGATTCACCGGTCGACCAGATGTGGATCGCGTCGATGGTCGCGAGCAGGAGGGCGAACGCGGCGAGGGCGGGCCATCGCCCGCGCAGCGGGGCGGCGCGTTGGGTCGGGGCCGTGGCGGCCAGGCGTCGCGCCTCCCAGGAGCGCGTGCTCACCGTCCCGATTCCCGCTTTCATCGATCGACCCGGCCCGCGCGTCGGTTGCGCGTCCGCTCAGGCGTCGCCGGTCCGGGGCCCGGCGCGGCGTGCTCCCGGAAAGGCGCGCGCGCGCGGCGTGCCTGCCTACATCTGCCGGAACAGGTGTGCATAGCTCTCGCTCACCGCGAGGCGTTCGGACCGGTACTTGAGTCGCAGCCGCAGGTGGCCCCGATCGTCGCGGCTCACGCTCGCGATCGAATTGACGTTGACCAGGGTCGAGCGATGGATCTTCCAGAACAGGTTGGGGTCGAGCTCGTCGGTCAACTCCCGGATCGACTTTCGAATCAGCGCCTCGGCGTTCGGCGTCACCACCCGCGTGTACTTGGTGTCGGCCTCGAAGTAGCAGACTTCCTGCACGGTGATGAGATTGACGGTCCCGCCGATCGAGGCGTTGATCCAGCGCAGATAGCGGCCGGCGTCGACGGGTCGACGCTCGAGTTGCGCGATGACGCCCGTGTGATCGGGCGGGGGTTCCGCGATCCTGTTCTTCAGCCGCTGCACCGTCGTGCTCATGCGCGGGATGCCAAGCGGCTTGACCACGTAGTCGAGCGCGCCCTGGTCGAACGCCGCCAGCGCGTACTGGTCGTAGGCGGTGACGAACACGATGTG
>RPRK01000481.1 GCA_003818495.1 Burkholderiales bacterium | reverse complement strand
CCTCTATTATAAAATCTTCTGGTAACTCTATCCTTGCGTAGTCTTCCCCATCAGATATAAAAGTATCGAACTCCACCTCCATCCCGTCAGATAAAAAATATCCAACGTAGTCAGGGTGTATCGGTATAGCCTTCTTTCTCTTTCTATAACCTGCAGAAGACCAATACCAATCGTCTTTACTAGTAACCACCCAGCCATTGCTTGCCTTACTTATGGTACCTTTCACTTCATATAAATAGTTCTTTCGTAATATATGCGTAGGGAGTTGTTGTTAGTGGAGTACAAAATACGTCCACGTAATACTCAACAAACGCACCTTCTTTTAAGAAAGGTTTATTACTACTTGATAGTTCTATCTTTACACCGTAGGTATAAAAAAACGGAGGCCTGTCAGTTATCACAAGAGTGTCGACAAACCATCCGTTTTCTTTTTGTATAATAGTACCTTTCATATTAGATCATTCTAGCAGCCAGATCAAACGCTTTAGATATCTTGTCATTAGCATATCCGTAGTTCATATCCCTCATCTTCTGATCAGCAGACTTGTAATCCTTGAGGAAGTTATAGAACCCAGAGATACCATTGTAAGCTCCCCACAGTGTACGATAAGCAGCTTCAGTAGTCTGAGTAGGGTGAGTAATGGTGAATGAATAGACTTGATCTACTAGGTTCTTCATCCTGGTAGACGCATCTTTGTCAGACTCTTCTTCTTTAGTAGCTGACTTCATCACAGTCTCAATGTAATGCTTCAACTCCAGATCAGTCAACCTACGGGTTGTCATACTCTCAAATGCCATGTTGACTTCATCCATGTACTTAGAAGCTATTCCCATGACCCTAGAAGCCTCTCTAAGTCTGCTCTCAGCTGATGCAGTGTGAGAGATGCTGACCTTGTTATCGAGGTTCTTAAGGGCTGCTGTGAGGGTGTTGTTACATACTACACGAATGGGAGTGAAGCCTGCGATGATTGTGGTAGAACCATCGTGAGAGTTGGTAAGCATGATATACTTCTCTACCTTCTCACCACGAACCAACATATCATCAGGAAGCTTAGCAGTAACGAATATCCTTTCACCTCTACCCAAAGCACCTGCTGTCTCAAAGATAGCCTCTCCTTTGTCAATGATAGAATCAAAGAAGCTAAACGCATCCTTGTTCTGTACAATACGATACCTACCTTTTACAACTCCGAGGATCTCATTGTTGTCGGTCCTAACATTTGCATAGAACCCAGGAGCTTCTACATAAGTACCCTCCCATGCTGGTGCAAACAAAGGACGTTTCTCTACTCCATAGTTGAGACCTCCCAATTCAATTGCTTGTTCAGACGTCATTGCCTCTGATACATACTGACCTAGACCATGCCAAGCTTTTTCACCACGAGCTGCGAAAGACCATTTACCGTTGTTAAGATTCAAATTGTGTGCCATAACTGTTTGTTTGTTTGTTTTGTTTGATTTGATTGTTTATATATTATAACTTAAATTGATCACTACCATTTTCTATAGAAAACTCTACCTCTATCTCGTCACCTTGATGTCTGTCAGATAGGAAATCTATCATGCCTCCAATAACAGATAAATCTCTAGTGTCCACTAAACTGAAGTTAAACTCTTTAACAAGTTCTCCTCCATCAAGAGACCATGTGATGGCCTGTAGCTTTGCAAAGGGTTTGCCCTTGTACAATACTACATCATTGTTTACACTGTAATTCTCTTTGGGTGCGTACTTTACTGATTTCATTTTAAAGAGTCCACATCCTGCCAGTAAGACGATTGCAATAATTGCTGTTGCTTTTTTCATTTTGTTTGATTTTAATTGTAAGATATTATTACTTCTCTAGAGTCGGTTAAAAAATTTTCTATACAT
>RPRK01000480.1 GCA_003818495.1 Burkholderiales bacterium | reverse complement strand
ATCCCCACTGGTCGTGACATTACCGGTTAACTGAGAAGCACCATCGATAGTTAATGTACCATTGGCCTGAATATTACCGGCATTACTGATACTGACTCCGGTGGAGCCATAACCACCGCCAACTGAAAGAGAATCGAATGAAGCAGCAGCAGAATTGGCCGTTAGAGCTGTAGCATTGGGGAAGGTGATTGTAACATTTCTGATGGAGGCGGTACCGGAAGTAGCTCCTAATGTCAGGGTAGTGGCTGCACCCCCAACTGAAAGATTAGTGGCGTTAGTATTAAAAAGAGTTGCCGTGGCTTCATCGGTAGTTAAATCACCACCGTTAACGGCTACATCTCCAGCAGTAACATCACCGCTAGTTCCGGCAACCGAAAAGCTGGTGCCGGTAATATTATTGGCACCTAAAGCCAGAGCATTTACTATCGATGGATCTGAGATGTCGATAGCGGTAGTGATGCCTGATCCGCCAGTGGAAGTAATATTTAAAGCCAGAGGTAAAACACGGTCAGCATCTGCATTGTCAATTAAAACAAGTTGAGCCGGGTCAGTAGTTCCGATCCCATCAGCACGAATAAAACCGGAATATCCACCGGCATTTGTGGCGGTAGTAATAATGAAGTTAGAATCAGTGGCAGTGTCATCCAAAGTAAAGGCAATATTTCTTCCGGTAGTGGTAGTGATAGTATTACCACCAACATAAGCGGCCTGAAGAGAAATCGCATTACTATCACATTTGGAGACTATGCCGGTAGTATCATTTACACACATTAATGTACCGTTGGCGGCGGTCAGACCTGTAACAATCAAATTAGAATCGCTGTCGGTATTGATAGTGACATCATTGGCATCATTGGGATTGAATGTAGCTGTGGAATTAGCAGTCAATGCTCCGGTGACAGTCAGAGCATTATTGACAGTGGTAGTACCTGAGCCGGCACCAATGGAAAGAGTAGTAGCAGCTCCGGCAAAACTTAAATTGGTGGCATTGGTATTGAAGATGCTGGCGGTAGCAGAGGTGGTAGTAATATCCCCGCCATTTACAGCCAAATCCCCACTGGTCGTGACATTACCGGTTAACTGAGAAGCACCATCGATAGTTAATGTACCATTGGCCTGAATATTACCGGCATTACTGATACTGACTCCGGTGGAGCCATAACCACCGCCAATGGAAGCAGAATCAATAGTTAGGGCAGCAGAGGCGGCATTGATAGCAGTAGCATTGGGGAAGGAAATGGTGGCATTTCTGATACTGGCTGTGCCGGAAGTAGCTCCTAATGTCAGAGTTGTGGCAGCATTACCCACCGAGAGATTGGTAGCTACCGTATTAAAAATGGTAGCGGTGGCTTCATCGGTAGTTAAATCTCCCCCATTGACGGCAATATCACCTGAAGTAGTAATTAAGCCTGTAGCTCCGGCAATTGACCATTGGGTAGCTGATACATCATTGGCTCCCAGGCTAAGCGCTGTAACAATCTGGTCGTCTGATAAATCAATGGCGGTAGTGATAAGACCGGTATCGGATTGGACCAATAGACCAATAGGTAATGCCCGGTCGGTTTCTAAATTGTCAATTAGGATTAATTGAGACGGATCAGCGGATCCTGCACCGTCGGCTCTGGTGAATGCAGTATACCCGGTAGACCCCGTTGCAGAAGTGATGGTGAAGTTTGAATCCGTCGCAGTGTCGGCTAAGGTAAAGCCAATATTCCGGCCGCTGGTAGTAGTGATGGTATTTCCCGCGTTGTAAGCAGCCTGGAGAGAAATTGAAGAACTATCGCAGAAAACCAGATTATTTGAATTGTCTAAACAAACGGCGGTGCCAGTAGTGGTCTGAAGACCAGAGACTACTAAAGTGGAATCAGCATCGGTATT
>RPRK01000479.1 GCA_003818495.1 Burkholderiales bacterium | reverse complement strand
CGCACCGCGGCCTCGAAGGCCTCGCGCGTGAACGGCAGCGCCCCGGTGCCGGCGAGCCCGCCGAACAGCGAGGCGCCGATCACGCTGCGCGCCTCCTCGGCGAGCCGCGCGAAGTCGGCCGCCACGAAGCGGCGCGCGCTCGCGCGGCCGGCGGCGAGCAGCGATTCGGCGTCGACGCGGCCGTCGCCCATCGCGGTCTTCTCGGTCATCGAGTAGACGCGGTTGACCGAGGCCACCAGGGTCGTGCGGTCGTCGGTGACCAGCCCTCTCTGGATCGCGCGGCCGGCCTCCATCAGCTCGGAGGCGAGCACCACGTCGACCTCGCCGGGCGTGGGCATCAGCGCGAGCACCGGCTCGCGGCCGGCGGCGCGCGCGGCGGCCTCGGGGAAGAGCTCGACGTAGTAGATCGTGGCGCCGGTGCGCTGCGCGACACCGGGCACCGAGGTCGCCTGCGCGAGGAAGCCGTTGGCCTCGCCGAGATCGACCAGCCAGTCGGCCAGCACGCCGCCGCCCTCGCCGCCCATCGCCATGATCGCGACGGTGATCGCGCGGGCGGGCGCACCGGGCGCACCGGGCGCGCCGGGTCCGCCCGCCGCGGCCGGGCCGCCGGCCGGCGCGGACGCGGCGTCGCCGCGCGGTCGGGAGACGCTGTCGAAGCTCATGCCGAGAGTCCTTCCAGGCGCCGCTCGATGCGCGCCTGCAGCCAGCCGATGATGCGACGGCGCCAGCGGTCGCGGCGCCGGTCGCCGGCATCCGGGTTGTGCACGATGCCGGCCCGGTAGAACGACGGGCAGAGCACCGCCGCATGCGAGACCTCGCCGCACAGCCCGCAGCCGACGCAGGAGTCCACCACGGTGGCCACCGGGTCGGTGCGCAGCGGATCGGGGTTGTCCTTGACGGTGAGCGACGGACAGCCCGAGAGCCGGATGCACGAGTGGTCGCCGGTGCAGGTGTCCGGGTCGATGCCGAAGCGTTCGCGCACGACGCGCGTGCCGGCGGCGATCGCGGCACGCTGCTTCGGCTTCTCGCGACGCTGCTTGTTCAGCATGCATTCGCTCTGCGCGATCACCACCTTCGGGCCCTTCGTCGGCGTGGTGAGCGCCTCGCGCAGCGCATCGCGCATCTGCTCGATCGAATAGGTGTTGGTCACCGTGCGCACCCACTCGACGCCGACGCCGCGCACCGCGCGCTCGATCGGATTGTTGGTCGAGCGGATCGCGTTGTCGGCCTTCGACGACAGCACGTCCTGACCGCCGGTCGCGGCCGAGTAGCCGTTGTCGATCACCAGCAGCACGTTGTCGGTCTTGTTGAAGACCGCGTTGCCCACGCCCGAGGTCAGGCCGTTGTGCCAGAAGCCGCCGTCGCCCATCACGCTGATCGTGCGCTTCGAGGTCTCCTGCGTGTTGAGCGCGGCGGCGCCCGCCCAGCCCAGGCCGTAGCCCATGGTGGTCGCGCCGATCTCGAAGGGCGGCAGGATCGAGAACAGGTTGCAGCCGATGTCGCAGCTCACGTGGTGCTTGCCGAGCTCGCGCTCGAGCAGCTTCATCGCGGTGAAGATCGGCCGCTCGGGGCAGCCGGTGCAGAACGAGGGCGGGCGCGGGTGCACGGCGGTCGCGACGGTGGCCGCCACGTTCACCGGCGCCTCGGCCGGGGCCTTGCGCGGCGGGCGCGGGATCGACGCGGCGTCGATGCGCGCGACCACGGGCGCGGTACTGGCGGGCGCGGCGGCGGACGATGCCGACGCAGCGGACGAACCGGGCGCCGCCGCCGGCCGCGCCGCGCGCGGCAGCGGCCTGCCCGCGAGCAGCTCGGGCGCGGCCCGCTCGACGAAGCGCGCGACGCCGGCCGCGAGCACGCCACCGGTGTACTCGCCCGCCATCG
>RPRK01000478.1 GCA_003818495.1 Burkholderiales bacterium | reverse complement strand
GCGGCGCGGCACCGCGCCCGGCGGGAACTCGCTGACCAGCGCACCCTCGCCGCTCGCGACGATGCGCTCGGCGAGCGCGCGGTTCTCGGGGGGGTAGCAGGTGTCGAGGCCGGTGCCGAGCACGGCCAGGGTGCGGCCGCCGGCGAGCAGCGCGCCGTCGTGGCTGGCCGCGTCGATGCCGAGGGCGAGGCCGCTGGTGATGGCGAGGCCGGAGCGCGCGAAGTGGTGCGCGAACTCGCGCGCGGTGCGCCGGCCGCCGGCGGTGGGATGGCGGCTGCCCACGATCGCGAGCTGCGGGCGGGAGAGCGCGTTGACGTCGCCGCGCACCCACAGCAGGTGGGGGGCACCGGAGATCTCGGCGAGCCGCGCGGGATAGGCGGGGTCGGTGGCGGCCAGCAGCACGAGGCGCAGGCGCTCGACTTCGCGCTGGTCGTGCTCGAGGCGCGCGGCCTCGGGGGCACACAGCGCCACGATGGTCGGAGGTCGCAGGCCGAGCGCACGCAGCGCCGAGGGCGGCTGCGCGATCAGCTCGGCGATCGAGCCGGTGGCCGCGACCGCGGCGACGAGCTGCGCCGCATCGAGCTGCGGCGCGCGGGCGAGGATGCAGAGGGCGCGGGAGTCGTCTTCCATCGCCGCAAGGTAGCGGCGTCGCGCGCGGCGCGGTACGCGGTAATCTGCCGCGAATCGCCGGATACGGAGGGGACGCTACCCTTCCTGAAGGGTAGCGTCCCCTTCAGTGCATCACGGCTTGCGGACGACGTCGGCGATGCGGATCGGGTTCGAGGCGCCGACGATCAGGGCGTAGCTCATGCGGTCGAACACGCGGAACACCAGCATGGTGCCGATGCGCTCGTTCGGCAGCTGCACCTTGGAGGTGAACGCGCGCGAGGCCTTTACGCCGCCCTCGTTCTTGCGGGTGCGGTCGAAGACGAGCTCGCCGGCTTCCTCGATTGCCAGCACGTGGCCGGGCTCGAGGCCGTGCTTCGCGCCACGGTTGATCGCGACGATCTTGTACTGGCCGATCAGCTCCACGCCGTCGATGACCGAGATGATCTGGCCGCGCACCGCGCTGTCGGGCGAGCGCGGCACGAAGTTCAGCGGGGTGTCGCTCTCGGTGCCGAGCAGGCGGTCGCCTTCGAGCGTCTCGCGCGCGGAGTCGGTCAGCGCGGCCTTCGCCGGCTCGCCGGGAGCCAGCAGCACGGCGGTGGAGGTGTAGACCCCCTGGTAGCCGAGCAGGTCGCCGTCGTCCGGGTCGCGGATCTCCTCGCCGACGTGCACGACGTTGTAGCGCTGGTTGACCGTGCCGCCGTCGAGGCCGCGGATGTAGGCCTCGATGCCGGCGCCGCCGACCATGTGCTTGTCGCGGAACGCGAGCACGCGCGGCGCCTCGCGGATCTGCTCCTTGGTGAGCAGGCTGGGGCGCTCGAGGAAGGCTGCGATCGCCGAATAGGGGATCGTGGCGATTGCCCCGTCGAGCTCGCTGCTGCGCAGCTGCGGGTTGAGGCGGGCACCGCCGCCGCGGGCCAGCGAGATCACCGGCCGGCCATCGGCGCCATAGGTCAGCGCCAGGACGTCACCCGGATAGATGAGGTGCGGGTTCTCGACCTGCGGGTTGACCTGCCAGATCTCGGGCCAGAGCCACGGATCGCGCAGGAACATCGAGGAGATGTCCCAGAGCGTGTCGCCGCGCTTGACCGTATAGCTGGTCGGGGCGCTCGGGTTCACGGCCGACCGGTCGATGACCGGCGGGGCGGACTCGGTGGGGCCGCCTGCGGGCTGGGCCGCGACGGCCGCCTCGGTGGCGGTCATCTCGGGTTCGGCCGGCGTGGAGTCCGCGGCAGGCCGTGGCGCGGACGCCACCTCGGCCGGCGCATCGTCCTTGCCG
>RPRK01000477.1 GCA_003818495.1 Burkholderiales bacterium | reverse complement strand
GCTACTTATCCAGCCTAACCCTGCATTCGAGCGGGACGCGCAAAAAGCCGCGCGCCCCTCAATTTGAACGTTAGCCGTCATGAACGCAGGCCCATAGTTCGTTAAGTTTCTCAAAATATCCGCCAACCCGGACCCGGAGTTCATTTCAGGTCTGAACGTTTTACGGTACACAATGAACCGCTCCGGGTTTTGAGGAGGCTCCAACTCTTGAGAAGATGGCGCCATGAAGAGCCCCGGGGCGGTTCACCTTCAATGTTATGTTTCATGAACGGGGGTGGCATACTGCCCTTTCCTCATCCCGGGAGTTCATCATGAATCTGCTCCGCTCTCTTTTCACCGCTGCCACCATGACTATCGGCTCGCTTGCCATCGCGGCCGATGGTCTGGTGGCGATCAAAAGCCCGCACAATGCGAAGGACACGATGAACCGGCTGGAGGAAGTCGTGAAGCAGCGCGGGCTGAATGTGTTTCTCCGGCTGGACCATGCGGCGGGCGCCGCGAAAATCGGCAAGACGCTTCGTCCCACGGAACTGCTGATCTTCGGCAATCCGCAGGGCGGCACGCCTTTGATGGAATGCGCGCAATCCGCCGGTATCGATTTGCCGCTGAAGGCGCTGGTATGGGAAGACGCCGCCAATCAGGTTTGGCTCGGCTACAACGACCCGGCTTATCTGGCCAAGCGGCACGGCGCCGCGGACTGTCCGGCAGCGGCAAATCTGAGCAAGGCGCTTGCCGGGATGGCCGGGGCGGCTGTCGCCCCCTGAAGGATGGCCCCGACTTTTCGCTTGCGAAGCCAGGCACCGGGGGATCGCTCTAAACCTCTTGGTACTGAATCCCTCATCCAGACACGATCATGCTTGATACCCTGAAACCCGGTATCCGCTACGAACACCGCTTCGTCGTGCCGCTCTCCAAAACCGTTCCGGCGCTGTATCCGGAATCGCCTGAGTTCGTGGTGATGCCCGAGGTGTTCGCGACGGGCTTTCTGGTCGGTTTTCTGGAATGGGCCTGCATCAAGGCCATCAACCCGCACCTCGACTGGCCACGCGAGCAAACCGTGGGCACGCATATCGACGTGAGCCACGAAGCGGCGACACCGCCGGGTCTTGAGGTGACGGCGACCGTCGAGCTGATCGCGGTGGAAGGGCGCAAGCTCGTTTTCGCCGTGGCGGCCCACGATGGCGTGGATCGGATCGCCCGGGGACGGCACGAACGCTTCGTGATCGACAGGGAAAAATTCGACGCCCGGGTCGGCGCGAAATGGCGCGGCAAGACCTGACTCGACACGAATGGCCCGGGGCTATTGATCCGGCCAGATGAGGTTTGAAGTTTCGTCACCCCGGCGCTCGTCCCCGCAAGGGGAAAGCCGGAATCCAGCTTGATTAACTGGACCCCGGCGTCCGCCGGGTGACGGCAATAAACGTCATCCTGCCGGGGTGATGTCCAGTTCTTCGGAAAACGGCCGGCTCGGATACTGGAAGGCGACCGGTCCGTCGGGCTGGGCGTGGACGAACTGCCGGACGAAGGGATCGGCGGAGTCGACCATGTCGGCGGCATTGCCTTCGGCCACCACCACGCCGTCGTGGATGAAGTAGACGTAGTCGGCGATTTTCAGCGATTCGGAGACATCGTAGGTGACGACGATGGAGGTAAGCCCGAGCGCGTCGTTGAGACGCCGGATCAGGCTGGCGATGGTGTTGAGCGAGATCGGGTCGAGGCCGGCGAAGGGCTCGTCGTACATGATGAGCATGGGGTCGAGCGCAATCGCCCGGGCCAGCGCCACGCGGCGTTCCATGCCGCCCGACAGTTCGCCTTTGTACAACGCGTGGGCGCCGCGCAGGCCGACGGCGTGGAGCTTCATCAACACCAGGTCGTGGATGACGTCTTC
>RPRK01000476.1 GCA_003818495.1 Burkholderiales bacterium | reverse complement strand
GAGCGGTTGTCCGAGATCCTGCGCAAACGGGCGCGCTTCGGCAACGTGGGCGTGGTCGTCGGCCACGCGATCCTGACGCTCGGCCTTGCGATGGTGCTTCGGCCCTCGCTGACCAACCTCGCCGCCGCGGCGCTGCTGGGCGCGCTCGTCGGCGTGCTCAAGCTCATCAACCAGGACCGGCCGGTGCTGGCGGTGCCCACGCCGGTGCTCGCCGCCGCAGCGGTCTCGACGCTGGCGTTTCTCGCGCTTCAGCACGGCGTTCCGGTCGACCCGGTTTATCTGCTGGTGCCGCCGCTGGTGACCTTCCTGCCGGGAGCGATGCTGACGCTGGGCATGGTCGAGCTTGCGTACGGCGACATGGTGAGCGGCTCGAGCCGCCTCATAACCGGTTTTGTCCAGCTCGTGCTGCTGGCCTTCGGCCTTGCGGCCGGTGCGATGCTGGTCGGCTACGCGCCCAGCGACCTGATGGAGGGCGCAGGCGCCGCCAGGGTGACGGTCTGGGGCGCGTGGGGCCCGTGGGCCGCCGTCGTCGTCTTCGGAGTCGGTGTCTATTTCCACTTCTCGGCACCGCAGCGCTCCCTCGGGTGGGTGCTGCTCGTGCTGCTGGCCGCGTTCGCGGCGCAGCGGCTGGCGGCAGCCGTCTTCGGCAGCGAGATCAGCGGTTTCTTCGGTATGCTCGTGGCGACCCCGCTCGGCTACCTCATCCAGACCCGCCTTCGCGGGCCCCCGGCGATGGTCACCTACCTGCCGAGCTTCTGGCTGGTCGTGCCCGGATCGCTCGGCCTGCACAGCGTCACGCACATGCTGAGCGACCGCGCCGCCGGCATCGACGGCGTGATCAGCGCCGTGTTCGCCGTCGCCTCGATCGCGCTGGGGACGCTGGTCGGCGCTTCGCTGTACAAGGCTGTCACCGAGCACTTCGGCTGGTGGCGCATGCAGATCGGCCGTGCCGGATCGTACGATCGTCGGGCGAAGCGCAAGCAGGACTGAACATCGTTGACGGTCGGCGCGGCACCGGCAGCCGGTCAGGCGCCGCCGCGGCGCACGCCGGTGCCCGATCGTGCCGTTGCCCGGACGATCTCCGTGTCGTACGCCACGAGCGCCTGCCGCAGCGTAGGGAAGAAGCGCATCCCCTCGACCCGCTCGCTCAAGCCACGCTTGGCGGCCCAGTCGGCCCACTGCGCGGTGCGGGCGGCGGCGCCGGCGACGATGCCCCGTTGGCGCAGGTCGTCGCACACTTCCTGCACCGCGTAGAGGCCGGTTGCGTCGATCATGTTCACCGGCAGGAGGTCGATGACGAACCACCGGAGCCCGGGGCCCGCTGCCTCCACGGCCCGCTGCACCTCGCGCTTGAAGTGCGGCGCGTTGAAGAAGATCACCGGGCCGTCGAAGCGGAACAGGACGAGGCCTGGCGGCACGGAAGCATCCGGGTTGCGGGCGAGCGCGTGGAAGCCGGGCTGCCCTGGGATCGTACCGAGGGTCTCGGAACCGGGGCGCGATGCTTGCTGGACGAAGCTCACGAGCGCGAGCGCAACGGCGACCAGAACCGCGTTCATCGGCCCCACCGCGACCACGCCGACCGTCGCGGTCATCGCGATGACGAACTCCCGCCTGCTGATGCGGCGGATCGCAGCCACCGCGGACCAGTTGAACAGCGACGCTCCCGCCGTCACCAGCACCGCCGCCAGTGCGACCCGGGGAATGAACTGCAGCGGCCAGGTGAACGCGAGCAGGATGATCGCGATGGTGGCTGCAGCCGCGATGCCCGTGACCTGCGTGCGCCCCCCGGCGGACTCGCCGACGGCGGTGCGCGAGTTCGTGCCGTTCACCGCGAACCCCTGCGTGAACGCGGACGCGAGGTTGGCGATGCCCAGCGCCGCGATCTCGCGAT
>RPRK01000475.1 GCA_003818495.1 Burkholderiales bacterium | reverse complement strand
TCCGCTGTAGGTAGAGCATTGGCAATGCTAGGATTTGAAATAAAGAAAAGTGTTGCTTCTCGTGAGGAAGTAGCAAATGCAAAATTGAATCAAGATCCTAAACCTACATTTCCTAGACAAGTAGCAACAAAAGAGGATGTAAAAGCGGTTACAACACCATCAACAACACAAGGTTCATTAACTGATAAACAACGAAAACTCCTAATGGCAAAGAAAAGTGAATACAGACTTACAGAGGTTGACATGACAGAACTGTTATCAAAATTAGGGCTAGAATCTTCAAAACAGCTTAACAATGAAACATTAAATAAATTGTTGGACTTGATGAAAGTAAACGCAGAGGAAAGTGACAAAGGATTGCCATTTTAATTTATTAGGGGGAATAGAGATGGATAAAATTGAGGTAATTAAGGATATGTTTATTTCAATAAAAACAATTTATACAAGGATTAAGGGCATAGAAACTGCTTTAGGTTGTCTCGGCAATATAGAAATAGAAATGGATGAAGAATTAGATAATTTTGAGAAAATAATATTCAAGTTGCTTAATGTGAAGTTGGTTGGGTGCCATGATAGTTTTTATGACCTTGCATATGAATACTATAGAAATTCAATAACACTAGAAGAACTTATTACTGTATTAAAAAATACTGGATATATGGATTTTATTACAGAAGATAAATAAATAGACAGCAAAAAGGGGTATCAGCACGAACCCCTTTTTAAAGTTTTATTAAGTTTTAAACAATTGTTAATCTGTTATTTAAAAGTATAGCATATCTGATTAACAATTCAAGTGGTTCGCCAAAAGTAGTGGAAAATAGAGTTATTAGTGCAATATTCGCAATTTAATTTATTTTACAGGAGGCACACAATGATTGTTCGAGTTAGTAAAAATAGAGAAAATCCATATGTAATGATTAATAAAAGTATTTATGATGATACAAGACTATCAGCAAAGGCGATTGGTATATTAGGGTATCTATTATCTAAACCCGATAATTGGACAGCCCAAGTTAGTGATATTGTAAAACATTTTAGAGACGGAGAAAAATCAATCAAATCTGGATTACGGGAATTAGAGAAATATGGTTACTATAAAAAATATCCTATCAGAGAAAATGGTAAAATTACCCATTGGGAAAGTTCTATTTTCGAGATGCCAGAGACACAAAATATAGACGAAACCCTTGAGGAATCACTTCTAGCCCAAAACGTACTAGTAGAAAACGTACTAGTAGAAAATAGGGTACATAATAATAATGAATTAAGTAATAATGATTTAAATAAAAAAGATATATATACAGAAAAAAAATCTGAGGTTCAAAAAGTAAAAGTAGAAAAAGAAACTTATTCTGATGTTGTTAAATTGACAAAAGTACAATATCAAAAATTAATAGATAAATTTGGACAGGCTAAGACAGATGAAAAGATAGAGGATCTTAATTTGTATATCCAGAGCAAAGGAATTAATTATAAATGTCATTACAGCACTATTCTAAGTTGGGACAGGAAAGAATCTAAACAAACAGACACAGATAAGACTACCAATAAATCAGCAGTACCTCAATACAAAGATTATGACCAGAGAAAATACAATAAAGACTTTTTTGATGGCTTATATAAAAACATAAATCCATAGGAGGCTTGTTATGACTAGATTACATAGCTTGAAAGGATTGCCGAATCACATATTACAGCAAATTAAGAAACAATTAGTGGATGAACCTAAGAGGAATGTAAGTGGAGAACAAGAGGAATCTAAGAGGAATAAATATAATGCCACAAAGACAGAGCAGGACAGTATCACCTTTGACAGCCAGAAGGAACTCAAAAGATACAACGAATTAAAGCTATTAGAGAAATCTGGACAGATACAGGAACTTCAAGTGCATCCAAAG
>RPRK01000474.1 GCA_003818495.1 Burkholderiales bacterium | reverse complement strand
TTCTTTGCAAGGTGTTTAATTCTCACGATGTCCGCAGCAATTTTATGTTCACGAATCTGTTGATCAATCCTATCAAGCATCTCGATTATCCGCTTCACCCGCTCCATGTTCTTCTTTCCTCGAGCAATCGCCATGTTTACAACATTCGCATTCTTTCTTTTCATACGCTTCTCTTTCTAATTCTGTTATCCAGGGTAAAAACAACACAAGTACATACGGCAAAATAAGTACCGTAACGAGTATCCATGCATATGCGTCATTCATCTTTCTTTTTCCTCCTACTTACTGCGGGCGCTCCTGCCATACATTCGGCGAGTACCTGCATCACGGTCATGCCAATTAACCTGGCATCATCACTGTCCTCTTTTGTTATCGCCCATCCCTGCTGCTTTGCTATTGCGTACCAACAAAGGGGGTTAACATCGATTACCGGCTTGCCGTACGTTAGCGCTCCCTTTATCGCGCCGATCGCCTGCTTTAAACTAGCAATGGTCTTCGCGTTCATGTACGTTTTACCAGTCTTCGCTGCTTGCGCCTTGGTTCGGATCGGAACGTATGGGGTGTCCTCAATTACTAAGAGGTCCACCTTCGTGTCCAGATACTCTCTAACGCAGGCGGCAATGCCCTGTAACCGGATGGCGAGAAGCGGATGGTAGTCCACATCAAGGATCCCCTGTTCAACGAATTTACCTTTCTTAAAGAGTGCGTATGCTGGCTTACTTCCTCCCTTCCCGCTGATGCAGGATGGATCAATAGCCGCAACCGTGCCCTCAAGGAGTTTCTCTCTGTATTTCCATACTGCTTTCTTTAGTTTTAAAAGGGACTTACTTAACTTTTTCCCTGTGCTTGGTCGTCGTGCCATCTATTACCTCATAGGCTGATACCGAACCAGCCATCGTCGATGTTTTTGTGACGGCAGGAGTTACACCAAAGCGCGTACCCTGCCGCAGTGAATTCCTTGTTACAAGCTCGACATGTGAATGTCTTGGCCTTAAGCAACGGAAGCCCTGCTGCCTTACGCGCCTCGTTCCACATCTCCATGTCGTTGTCGAGTTTCGATCCAGTTTTCTTTTTCTTGCCACAATTCTCTGGATTGAACACCCGGACGCAGAGATTACCTACCGCCACGTTATGCGGATTACCGTCTCGGTATGACTCCAACCGACAGCTTGCGCCGTCTGTAAGAAACGCCCTGGCCACCATTGTTGCCACGTTAACCGACCGATATTTTCCTTCGTCGTCTTTGATGTAGGCTCTTAGAAAGGGCTGTTGTCTGGGGGGCACCGTCCAGTATTGTGACAGAATCCTGCCGTGTTGTAGAATCTTCCCGTCTGCGTGTACCTCTACGCCAAACGCAAAGCGCTTAACCGTTTTGTTTATCCCCTTGCTTAATTGCGGCATCGTGAGTGTATCCATTTGGGTATCTCTTTTTCAGCTTGGTGTAATTGGAGTCAATAACCTCAGACAACTTAATGTTACTCAAATGTAACAAGCGGGTGTAGTAGTGAAATAGATCCCCCATTTCTTCAATGAGTTTCTCTTTATCGAGTTTCTTGTCGTACGCCCACACCTTCTTGATTATATCCACTACCTCACCAGTCTCTCCGGCCAACCCCAACGTTGCGTGAAGAAGTTCCTTCTGATCCCGTGCCCTTTCTCCCCTGTCGGGGAGATCGGGATATAGGGTATCGATGAAGTCAGCCCACCGGTCAATGGTTACCTTGCTCATAGGTGGATACCGTAAGCAACTGCGTAATATACAGCGGTGCCACCGGTAGCAGTAGCAGACAGTCGATAAAACTTCGCAAGCTTAAGATTGGTATTCGATACCACTAAGAATTGGCTGCCGACATCGGTCAATCCTGCAATCGCAGCAGACGGCACGTCGTACCATACCCCTGCCACGGTACCG
>RPRK01000473.1 GCA_003818495.1 Burkholderiales bacterium | reverse complement strand
TGGTTATTTGGATATACGGTTATTGAGGGATGCTGGCAGTAAGCAGAGACGGTATTTGTATTGGTTTTTTGATCCCGTATGGAAACAGTTTTTTTCTAATCAGGTGTTTGAGGAGCTCAATGCACCTCAGTTTGATCCGATCACTAAAGTAGTCAATTCCTATTGGGAACTTAATCCAAATTTGCGAGGCATTGATGAATATCGTTATCAAGATGGTGAGTTGCAGTTGATTAAACGGGAATTTTATCATTTGGTGTTTTGGTCTGATCAAGAGGTCCCTTTGACAATATGGAGTGTTTTAAAGGATAGGCAAGAGGGAAAAGGTTTGGTTTTGGATGAGCAGGTTGTTCATCGTGGTGCTGCAGAATGGGAGGAATTTCAGGTCCGTTTTTGTGCTGTGGAGGTTTGTTCGGGTCAGTAGATTTTTAACCTGGTGCTGTCATCATGTGATGACAGTCCCCAGATTAAATGGTTGAATTGTAAGGGGTTTTGGATGGTTAAGCGTATGCAAATACTGTGTCTGGTGTTGAGTTTGTTGGGGTCTGGGGAGGTTTTAGCGCATAAGGTGAAGTTGTTTGCTGTGGTGGAGGGGGAGATGGTTAAGGGGTATGCGTATTTTGTGGGAGGTGGACCGGTGGTGAAAGGTTCAGTGCAGGTAAAAACTGCGGCAGGACAGGTAATTGGGGAGGTAGTTACTGATGGATCGGGTCAGTTTTTGTATCCAAAAGGGGAGCAGCCGGTTTATGTTTTTGAGTTGGTGACCGCAGATGGTCATCGAGCTGATTATGAGGTTAGTTTTGTCAGTTCCAGGGTTGATGTGGAGCGTGTTGCTAAGAGTGAGGGGGTGATTTCAGGTGTGGAGAGCAGGTATTGTCAGGAGGAGTTGGGACGATTGGGGCAACAGATTGCAGAGTTGCAGGTGCAGTTGAATGGGTATGAGGATAAGGTGCGTTGGCATGATGTGTTGGGGGGAATTGGTTATATTTTGGGAATTATGGGGGTTATTGGATATTTGAAAGGAAGGCAATAAAGTTTAAGAGCGTAAAAAAACCTGCAGATCCAGGGGTCTGTCAGGTTAAATTGGAGTCAGTGGATGGAATTGGGAGGGAGGCGTTATTTGATTTCTGCTTTTTCCCTGAGTTCCTTGAGATAGTGTTGAATGAGTTTTTGTTGGACGGCTGCAATGAGTTGAGGACGAGCCGCTTCAAAGGGAATAGGTGGAATTTCTCGAGTGTCTTCTAAGAGAATAACGTGCCAGCCAACTTGACTTTGAACGGGTTGAGTGGCCAGTTGTCCTTTGGTTAAGTTGGTGATGGTTGAGACGACTTCAGGTAGCATTTGTTCTTCAAATAACCAGCCCAAATCTCCCCCTTGAGCACGAGATTGGGGATCGATGGATTTTTGTAGAGCCAATTGCGGAAAATTCATGCCTTGTTGAAGTTGTTGGAGAATAGTGGCGGCTTCTTGTTGGTTGGTGAGGAGAATATGACGGACTTTGTAGTGTTGACGAGGTTTATACTGGGCGTATTCTTCTTTTAATTTTTCTTCTGCAGGTGGATGGGCTTCCAGGTACTTTTGGAGGCTGAAGTTAAACAAAGTTCCTTTACGAAGTAATTCCAGTTGGGTTAAAAAGAGAGCGTCCTTGTCAAATCCTTGTTTAACGGCATCTTGGAGGACTAATTTTTGGCTGATCAGTTCTTGTAAAATGATGTCCTTGCTTAAGGGAATGTTCATTCCTGGAGGGGTCGGAGGTAAGCTTTTCAGGTAGGTATCAAACTCTTGTTGGGTGATTTTCTCAGCATTGACGGTGGCAACTGCGGCTTCTTCGATACTTTTTGCAGGGGAGTCATTTTTTTTCTCTTCTTCAGAAAAGCCAGGCAGAGGAAAGGTCAGGCTGGTGGTCAACAGTCCTGCAATTAATAGGTGGGTGAG
>RPRK01000472.1 GCA_003818495.1 Burkholderiales bacterium | reverse complement strand
CACCGCGTCCGGCACGTGGCGCAGCGCCCCGGAGGGCCCGGGTGTCATCGAGGCGAGCGCGCGCGTCGATCGCCTCGACGTACGGCGCGTGCCCCGCTACCTGCCCTCGCGGATGCCTGAGACGCGCGCCTGGGTGGAGCGTGCGCTCGTCGCCGGGGTCGGCGAGGATCTGCGCTTCGAACTGCGTGGCGACCTGCGCCACTTCCCGTTCCACGAGCCCTCGGACGGGCGCTTCAAGGTGACGGCCGCGCTGCGCGACGTCGTGCTGGCCTACTCCCCGCAGTGGCCGCGGATCGAGCACATCCGGGGCGAGGCGCACTTCGACGGCACCGGCATGTCGATCCTCGCGCCGTCCGCCCTGAGCGAGGGCGTCCGGCTGGTCGACGTGCAGGCGAAGCTGCCCGACTGGCGCGAACCGGTGGTGAGCATCGAGGGGCGCGCGGCCGGCGCCGCCCAGGACATGCTCCGATTCGTCAACGCGAGCCCGATCGCCGCGAACGTGTCGGCCTTCACGCGCGACCTGCGCATCGGCGGCGATGCGCGCCTCGCCGTCAGGCTCGCGCTGCCGCTGCGCGAGCTCGCGAGCTCGAAGGTGGGCGTCACCGTCGATCTGGCCGGCAACGACGTCGCCCTCGACAGCACCCTGCCGCCGTTCGGCGGCGTGACCGGGCGGCTCGAGATCACCGAGCGCGGTCTCGCGCTGCCCGAGCTGCGCGGCACGCTGCTCGGCGGCCCGATCCGCGTCGAGGGACGGCCGACCGGCGAGGGCCGGATGCACATCGAGGCCGCCGGCTCGATCGATGCGGCGGGCCTGCGCCAGGTCGTCGACAACGCGCTGACCCGCCGGCTGGACGGACGCACGGACTACCGCGCCAGCGTCGACGTCGACCGACGCGCCTCGACGCTGCGCATCGAGTCCGACCTGGTCGGACTGAGCAGCTCGCTGCCCGCCCCCTTCGACAAGCGCGCGAGCGATGCCTGGCCGCTGCGCGTGGTCTCGCGTCCGCTCGCGCCCGCCCACCCCGGCGCGCGGCCGCCCGGCGACCGGCTCGACCTGCGGGTGCGCGACGACATCGCGTTCGCCTTCGAGCGCGAGCGGGATCCGTCGACCGAGCGGCTCGCCGTGCGGCGCGCGGGGTTCGCCGTCGGCGGCGAGCCGATGCTGCGCGACGGCAGCCTGTCGGTCCTGCTGCAGACCCGCGCGCTCGACGTCGACGCATGGCGCGCGGTGATCGGCGACGGCGAGCTCGAACGCCTCGAGCGGCAGGCCAAGGTCGGCGGCGCGGCCGGGATGTCGCTCGTGCCGGACCTGGTGTCGGTGGTCGCCGACGACCTGCGCATCGCCGGGCGCGACCTGCACGAGGTGGTGGTCGGTGCCTCGCGCGTCGACGGCCGCTGGCGCGCCAACATGGCCTCGCGCGAGATCGAGGGCCACTTCGTGTGGCGCGACGCGCGGCCGGGCGAGCGCATCGGCACGCTCACCGCGCGCTTCGCCCGCCTGGTGCTGCCGCGCTCGCGGCTGAGCGAGGTCGAGTCGGTGCTGTCGGCGTCGCCCAACCAGCTCCCGGGGCTGGACATCGCCGCGGACGAGCTGGTGCTCGGCACACTGCCGATGGGCACGCTCGCGCTGACCGCGACCAACGGCGGCACGGCCGAGCAGCCGGTCTGGAATCTCGATCGCCTGATCATCACCAGTCCCTCGGCGCGGCTGGAGGCGCGCGGCCAGTGGTCGTTCCTCGGCTCCCCGCGCGGCAGGCCGGGCGCGGCCGCGGGCGCCTCCGCCCCCGCGCCGGCGGGGCCTGCGTCCGTCGTTTCCTCGTCCACGAAACCAGACGGCCGCAGCACCCGGCTCGACTTCGAGCTCGAGGTCCTCGACGCCGGTCGGCTGCTGACCGGTCTCGGCATGAAGGACACCGTCCACGGCGGCATCGGTT
>RPRK01000471.1 GCA_003818495.1 Burkholderiales bacterium | reverse complement strand
GAACAGGCGTATAGGGCGGCCCTACTCGCTAAAGAAAACCCCAGAGTTATGCGAGCGCTATTTCCAATAAAGTCGGACAACCCGAACATAATGAACTTAGCCTCCAATCTACAGTCGTCCATGTTCAAGAACATACTGTACGGAGACACTTGGGACTTCACTCGTTTTCAGGCCGACAAGCCGAACATTAGGCGTTCAGACTGGTGGTGGTGGGTACATGAACTCCCAGAGTTTGAACAGTTCAGGCGTAGCTTCTTCAACGCTACCAAAGAACTCACTTCTAGAATAGACAAGAAGTTCCTTATCGCCGACAGCAACTCAGTGTCGTTCAAGACACTCTCCACTAAACCGTTTTTCCTCATGGATCTATGAAGACAACACCACAAGAACACAAAGATCTGGTGCCCATTCCGTGGAAGTCAACTGTGACGGCACCCGCCGACGCCAAAAGACCAAACTGCTCGGTGATTCTGTCTAGAAACGGTGTGGATGGAGAACTTATCAACGATACCACCGACGAACAAGACTGGCTCTGCGTCATAGCTTATGAGAAACAATCATGAAGATACTTGTTCAAGGTGCTGGTCTCGCCGGATGTGCAGTTGCTTCTGCGTTGGCGCAGAGAGGACACTCAGTAACGGTTATTGAACGCCAAAAAGAATTATTCACTTCTGGAGCTGGTATACTCCTTTACTCCAATGCACTCGTGGCGCTAGACCGCCTCGGCGTGCTGTCGCATGTGCTAGAACGCGGTTTTCCTATGCAAGGAAGAACAGAATTTCTAGATCAAAACAGCTCGCACGTTGGATACGTGAACTACACTCCGATTGTAGAAGGTTATCCGGCTTACGTAGGCATTGCTAGAAACGTTCTGTTGAAAACTCTACACGACTCGGCCACATCACATGGGGCATCATTCTTCTTCGGAACCGACTTGAGTCACATGTTTCTGGACTCGGAGACGGCGCTTTGTGCTGTTGAAGAGATGACCGAGACTTACGACCTTGTGGTTTCTGCAGAAGGTGTAAACTCACGTCTGAGACAAACTCTTCTCGGTGTTGCTTCTAAGTTCAGCGGTTTTGGTTTGTGGCACAGTCTCCATGACAGACCATCGCACGTGGTAGAAAAAATAACTGCCTCAGCTCCAGGTGTTCGGCTTGGAGTGATACCGATATCAGATCAAAAGATGTACGTGTGGGCTTCTCGAGAGGAGCCAGAAAATCCGTGGATTCAAAGGTCTTTGTGGCACGAGCAGATGCGATCCAGGTTCAGCGCGTTTGGTGGTTGGATTGGCGATTTGGTTGCATCAATCGACGAGAAAACCTACATCCACTACACTGCCGTGAACGAAGTTCACATGAGCACGCCTTGGAACTATGGTCAATTAGTTTTCATAGGAGATGCAGCTCATGCAACAACTCCGTTCATGGCCCAAGGTGGTGCTCAGGCACTCACAGACGCCGTCTGTTTGGCAGATACGATCCATGGGGTAGACGGTAAAGAGTTGAGCGTTGCGTTAGAAGCGTTCGCTACGAAAAGATTCCCAATAACCAATCTTGTGCAGAACAAATCTTTTGCGATAGGAAAATCGTACAACAACCCAGAAGTCAACATTGAACGTACACAAATCGAACTCGACTCTTTTTACTCAACCGTTCAACAATCTCTAGCATGAAATTTCTTTCGCTCCTCTTTCTTTCGTTCGTCGTTTCTTTCGCTGCACACGCACAAATGACGATCGTCGTTGCGTTCCCTCCAGGCGGCGACACAGACGTTCTTGCTCGCCTGTTCGCCGCAAAAATCACCGAGAAGACCGGAAAGCCAGTCGTAGTCGAGAACAAGGTTGGAGCTTCTGGCGCGATTGGCAGCATGTACGTATCATCTGCCAGCCCAGACGGTTCTGTGATTCTGTTGGCACCTTCTACTCTCGTGACTGCACCTCT
>RPRK01000470.1 GCA_003818495.1 Burkholderiales bacterium | reverse complement strand
GCGGTGCTCGGGCTGCGGGCCCTCGGCCTGCCGTTCGGCCGGCGTCTGGCGGCCGGCTACGACGTGCTGCCCGACCCCGGCCCGGTCACCGACGTCACCGGCCGGCTCGTCAGCGGCTCGTTCATGCTGTGCCGCGCGTCGGTGCTCAAGTCGATCGGCGGGTTCGATCCGTCCTACTTCCTCTACTTCGAGGACTTCGACCTGTCGCTGCGGCTCGGCCGCATCGCCCGCGTGCTCTGGGCGCGCGACGTGCGGATCGTCCACCACGGCGGATCGGCGGCGCGCAAGGGCTGGCTGCACCGGCGGCTCTTCGTGCGCAGCGCGGCCACCTTCTTCTCGCGGCACGGCTGGCGGCTGTGGTGAGTGGCGACGCGGTCGGACCGGCCGGCACGATGCTCGTGACGGGGGCTACGGGCTTCGTCGGGCGGGCGCTCCTCGACGAGGCGATCGCGCGCGGCTATTCGGTGCGAGCCGCGGTGCGTCGCGCCGGGGCCGACCTGCCACCGGCCGTCCGCGTCGTCGAACCCGCCACGCCGGGCGGCCCGCCCGACTGGCCGGCCGCCCTCGACGGCGTCGACGTCGTCGTCCACCTGGCGGCCCGCGTGCACGTGATGCGCGAGTCCCACGGCGATCCGCTCGGCGAGTTCCGCCGGGTCAACGTCGATGCGACGGCGGCGCTGGCCGAGGCGGCGGCGCGCGCGGGGGTGCGGCGCCTGGTGTTCGCGAGCTCGGTCAAGGTGCTCGGCGAGGCGACCGAGCCCGGTCGCCCGTTCGACGACCGCAGCGAGCCGCGGCCGCTCGACCCGTACGGACGCTCCAAGCTCGAAGCCGAGCAGCGTCTGCTCGCGCTGGCCGCGACCGGACGCCTCGAGGTCAGCGTGCTGCGTCCGCCGCTGGTCTACGGCCCCGGCGTGAAGGGCAACCTCGGGCGGCTGCTGAGCTGGGTGCAGGCCGGCGTGCCGCTCCCGCTCGGCGCCGTCGACAATCGACGCAGCCTGATCGGGCTCGACAACCTGGTCGACGCACTGCTCGCGGTGGCGAGGCACCCCGGCGCGCGCAACCGGTGCTTCCTGGTGGCCGACGGCGAGGACCTGTCCACGCCCGAGCTCGCGCGCCGCATCGGACGGGCGATCGGCCGGCCCGCCCGCCTCGTCAGCGTGCCGCCCGCGCTGCTGGTTGCGGGCAGCCGGCTGGGCGGCGGCGAGTCGTTGCGGCGCCTGCTCGAGTCGCTGCAGATCGATGCCGGCGGACTGCGGGACGCCATCGGCTGGGCGCCGACCCGCACGGTCGACGCCGGGCTCGCGCGGCTGGCGCAGGGGCGTCCGGTCCGCGGCTAGCCGGCGAGGGGCCCGGGTCCGGTGACGCCTCGCAGGCCGTCGCGCAGGCCGCGGAAGATCATCCGCGCGTTCGCCATCCGGTTCGGATGCAGCAGCCCGAAGAACACCGCGACCTGCGCGAGCCGTACCGCGTCGGGCACGATCCACGAGCGCCTGACGTAGGTGCGCTGGTAGAGCAGCAGGCTGTTGCGGGCGATGAAGTAGTAGCGGAACGGCTTGTGCAGCGGCACCGTGCGCATCCGGCCGAAGCTTATGCGCAGCGTGCGCTCGCCGAGCTGGTGCCCCATCCAGGCCTGGCACGCGCCGATCGGCTCGAATCCGAGCGCCTTGGCGCGCAGGCACCACTCGGTGTCGACGTGATCGATGAACAGCGACTCGTCCATCGGCCCCACCCGCTCGAGGACCGACATCCGGATCAGCGAGCCCGACGAGATCAGGAAGTCGAGGGCCACGAAGCGCGCGGCACCGGCGGGCGCGACCGGCACGAAGCGGAACCGCCCGCAGCGCACGAACGCCAGTGCGTGGCCGTCGGCGGCGTCCACGTAGCGCGGACCGACCGCGGCCACGTCGCGGCCGGCGGCGAGCGCGCCGGCCTCGGCCTCGAGCAGCGCGCCG
>RPRK01000469.1 GCA_003818495.1 Burkholderiales bacterium | reverse complement strand
GGCCAAAGTCAAAAGTGACATAAGCTGGGCCTGCATGTCGGTCGGGAATCCCGGATAGGGACTTGTGGTGACCTCAACCGGCTTCAGGCCTCTGTCAGCACGTATGCGTACGCAGTTCTCCGATTCATCAACAACGCAGCCGATGTCACGCAGTTTTTCCAGCGTTGCGCCCATGTATACAACGGGACAGTTCTCAACCGTCACATCGCCACCAGTAATGGCGCCGGCGATCAGCAGCGTGCCGGCCTCGATCCGGTCGGGCATCACCGTATGCACGATCGGATCGAGCTCCCGGACGCCTTCAATCGTAATCGTGCCGGTTCCGTCACCGGATATGCGGGCCCCTGCTGAGCGCAGGGCTACAGCCAGATCAGTGATTTCAGGTTCACGGGCCGCGTTTTCGATCACGGTCACACCGTCTGCCAGGCAGGCGGCCATCATCACATTCTCGGTGCCGCCGACCGTGGGCATGTCAAACAGAATACGAGCTCCGCGCATGCGCTCACAGACAGCGTTCACGTAGCCGTTCTCGATACTGATGTGGGCGCCCATGGCCTCAAGCGCCTTGATATGAATATCAACCGGACGCAGCCCGATGGCGCACCCGCCGGGAAGTGAAACACGCGCATTGCCGAACCGTGCCAGCAGCGGTCCCAAAACCAGAAACGACGCGCGCATGGTCTTGACCAGCTCATAGGGCGCATCAACGATATCAATATGCGTGGCGTCAAGCCTGAGATCATCCGTTCCCGAGATGCGCACACCCAGATGTTCAAGCAGGCGCTTCATCGTGCTGATGTCGCGCAGATCAGGGACCCCGCTGATACGGTGCTCACCGCTGCTGAGCAGCGTCGCGACCATAATAGCCAGCGCTGAATTTTTAGCACCGCTGGCCGCTATCCGCCCCTGCAGGGCCCGGCCGCCGTTAATAACGATACATTCCATAAAAACCAACTTTCACATTGAAAACTATATGGATACAGCACGTAAGCGCTGCCCCGGCAGGAGAAAAAATAGCCTTGCGGAACACGTATAATCGTTATATTGTATAAGCCTGTTTTTTTCAAGCAATTCCTCAGCACCCCCTGTATCACAACAGGGACGCAACCAGGGAATATACGGCGAAAGGCTCCCCCATGGCAGAACTGACCCAGCAGGCGCGCGAGCGTCTTACCGCGATTATTGTAACCGACTACGAAGAATGCCAGTTTTTTGCCGCCTCGGCCCAGATGCTGGTCAATAAAATAAAAGATTTTTCACTGCGCGCACAGGATCAGGCAACAACATTTGAGCAGCTCAGGGACGAAATCGGGCAAATCGGCGTATTCCTCAGCAACGCTGAAAAACGCCTGCAGGAAGTTGAAGACTGCTACACAAAGCTGGTTGAAAACCTCTCGGAAAACGTGCCGCGCACATAGGAAAGACGCACCGTATGGATGCCCTCACCTGCCTGCGCGAGCGCAGAACCTGCCGAGGATTTCTTTCGCAGCCCGTACCGGCCGACGTCATGAACGACATACTCACCGACGCAGCCTGGGCGCCATCGGCCTCAAACCAGCAGCCCTGGCATTTTCACGTCATTGAAGGCGAGCCGCTGGAACACCTCAATCAGTCTGTTAAACTGGCTCATCAGGAGCAGCGCCGGGGCTATGACCCTTCGAAAGGCAAAACT
The DNA here is from genome assembly GCA_003818495.1 of Burkholderiales bacterium. Lineage (GTDB taxonomy): Bacteria > Pseudomonadota > Gammaproteobacteria > Burkholderiales > Burkholderiaceae_E > UBA4615. The sequence continues at coordinate 281 of RPRK01000469.1, read as the reverse complement.
ATCCCGGCTCAGTATGTCGAGCGCACAAAACAGCTGTTCCGCGGCATTCGCCCTTTTATCGCCCGGCTGGGTGACGGCCACGCCGGCTTTATTGAAAGCGGCAGTTTCCGCTTCTATGATGCCCCGAGCGTGGTGCTGATAACCATGCACGCGCACATGCCCCCCGTGCGTTACCTGGATATCGGCATGGCCGCCCAGAACCTGATGCTCTCCTCCCATGCCCGCGGACTTGGCACCTGTGCGATCGCCCTTACCCTGATGTACGCCGACGCGATAAAAGC
>RPRK01000468.1 GCA_003818495.1 Burkholderiales bacterium | reverse complement strand
TATGTTTGGATTTAATGTAAGAGTAACTTTAATTCCTAGGAAAAAACCTAATGAAAAACCATAAATTTGTAAAGTTCATTTTTAATGGTAAAGCAAAAACAGATTTAACCTTCAATAAAATTTATAAAATAAAAACTCCTATTATAAAGGGTTACGTGCACATAGCTAATGATAAAAATGAAATCTTCTATTACAGAGAAGATTGGTTTGAAGCAATAAACACTCCGCTGGCAGAGCTACTCTACGACTGAATAAACCTACCTTATTTTCATTTTCTAACCACTCCTAATAATCTACTCCAGTTTCATATAAAATTAAACCTAGTCCAATTTAACCCTATCTAAATTGATTTAATTTTTTATTAAAGTTTACAGTTGTATTTGCCGATAAGTTGTATGTAACAAAGATAATTAATAGGAGTTAAAAAATGGCAACAAAGTTTATTACTATTAAAGACTTAGCTATAAATACTCAATATATTACTGAAATAACTTCAGTTAAACAAGTAATAAAACGAAATAAAGCTAGAGATATCTCTTATGAATTCATAGTAAAGCGAGATGGAGATAAAGAGATAACTCTAAGTTTTCAAAGAGTTGAAGACGCAGAAAAATATTTGTTCGAACTAAAACAAAAATTAGGAGTTTATTAAATGAAACTACTAAAATTACTTTTACTATTATTTCTAATAAGTTGTGGTACAGAACAAATATCTCTACCAAGGTTTAAACAAAATGGTTACATAAATCCAGAATTAAAACCATTTGTAGAAGAATTCTCCAAAACCTTTAACGTAGTAGTAAATATAACAGTAAAATTTGATAACGAACCTATTGAAAATTATGATAAAAATAAACTGGAAGAATACCAATTAGGAGTATGTTATAACTATAACATTATGAATTTAGATGAGGTAATAATAAGTTATACTAATTGGAATAGTTTTACTTCAAATAGATATAATCTTGGCAGGTTTTTAATTACACATGAATTAACTCATTGTGTATTTAATTACCAAGGGCACAACGATGATAGAAAAATTGTAGGTGAGTTAGATGTACCAGTATCTATAATGACTAGTGCGGTTACTTCAGAAGAAATTGATTTTATTAATAATAATTGGGAATATTATATTAATAATTTAAAAGGAGAACTAAATTATGAATAAAGTTGAAGCCTTAGACGCAATGTTAAAAGGAGAGACAGTCGAACATGTAAAACACGATGAGGTTATAGATACTTTCTGGTTTGATTTTGATCAAGCACAGGTGATGTTTTTTAGTGAGCGTTTTAATGAATATTTAGGTTGTTGCTGGCAAGATTTTACTATGGATGCAGAATTTAGAATTAAAAGAAAACCACTACACCAGGAACACTTTATACTCGGTGGAGAAAAATATAAAAATACTGAAGTTATTGCATTTATTAATGAATTAGCATTCGATCCTATTTTTGAAGGTAAAACATATATAGTAACAGTAAAAGAACAATAACAACTCTTTATGTTTTTATAAAATTTTAGTTAAAGTTTTAGTGTTATGATGCCGATAAGTATAATGTAACAAGAAACAAAACTAAGGAGATAAAATTATGAACAAAATAGAAGCATTAACTGCTATGTTAGCGGGTCAAGTAGTTGAATATATAAAAGAGAATAAAGTGATAGAGGCTTACTGGTTTGATTTCGATCAAGCGCAGGTGGTATATTTCGACCAGCGTTTTAATGAGTATCTTGGCTGCTCTTGGCAAGATTTTTCAGTACGAGATGAGTTTAGAATAAAAACTAAACCTGTGGAACGAGAATTTGTTGTTGAAGGTAACGGCGGTTTAACGAAAAATATAGCAGTAAGAGATTTCTTTGATGAATTGATTTATGACGAAATAAATAGTGGTAAAATATTTAAAATAAAAATAACGGAACAGGACTAAAGTTTTTATATCGAAATACCGATAAGTATAATGTA
>RPRK01000467.1 GCA_003818495.1 Burkholderiales bacterium | reverse complement strand
TAAGCACCGCCAATATCTCCGATGCCATGCACAAGACCGGTGAATTGAGAGGCCTCAAGCCGGTATGGGTGGGCGAGCCGGGCGAGCTAAAGTTTGCCGGGCCGGCTGTGACCGTCCGCACCTATAACGGCGACTGGTCCGCCCCGGTACAGGCCATCGACCAGTGTAAAAAAGGCGACGTCCTGGTGATAGACGCCTGCGCCGGTGAGATCGCCGTGTGGGGAGAGCTGGCCACCAATAGCTGCATCACCCAGGGCGTGGCCGGAGTGGTCATTGACGGGGCGGTAAGAGACATCGACGACATCCGCAAGCTCAAATACCCCCTCTTCGCCCGCCACTTTACCCCCACCGCCGGCGAACCCAAGGGCTTTGGCGAGATAAACGCCCCCATCGAGGTCTGCAACCGCAAGGTAGAACCCGGCGACTGGATCATCGGGGATGAAAGCGGTGTTATGGTCGTCCCCAAGGACAAGGCGCAAGAAATGGCCAACCGCGCTATAGACGTCCTGGAACGGGAAAACCGCATCCGCGAGGAAATACAGCGCGGCTCGACGCTCGGCAAGACCGCCTACCTTAAAAAGTGGGACGTGCAGAAGTAGTTTGAACATGCTTTACCTGGATTCAGCAGGAAAACGTTCATAACAGCAGGGTGGAAGGGGCGCAGCCCCTTCATAAAAGACCCCCTCTCAAACAAAGCATCAGGGATTAAACAAATAGAACCGTTTGAGAGGGGACAGGGGTGAGTAAGAAATACCTAGGGCTTATCCGGACGGCTAACGATAAAACGATTAAATTTAGTATAGTTGAAAAATATGCAAGTAATAAACACTATCGCGGGGATCAAGGAATTAAAGCGTAATCTAAAGGGCACCGTTGGGTTTGTGCCGACCATGGGCTACCTCCATGCCGGGCACATCGCGCTGGTCAAACAGGCCAAAGCGGAAAATGATATATCTGCAGTGAGCATTTTTGTAAATCCTACCCAATTCGGCCCTAAGGAAGACTTTAAGACCTATCCCCGCGATATTAACCGTGACCTCGCCATGCTGGAGCCTTACACGGATATCGTCTTTATCCCCGCGGATAAAGAAATGTACCCGGCCGGCTATAACACCTGGGTAGAGGTTAACGAGATAACCGACGTGCTGGAAGGCGCGGTACGTCCGGGGCACTTTAAAGGCGTGACGACGGTAGTCAACAAGCTTTTCAACATCGTCCAGCCGGATAAGGCCTACTTTGGGCAGAAAGACGCCCAGCAGGCGGCCGTCATCAAGAAGATGGCCAGGGACCTCAACATGCCGCTGGAGGTCGTTGTTTGTCCAACGATACGCGAGCCGGACGGCCTGGCGATGAGTTCCCGCAACACCTACCTTACCCCGGAGATGCGCAAAGGCGCGCCGGTATTATACCAATCCCTGCAAAAGGCTAAAGCCATGATTGAGGCGGGCGAGAAAACCGTGGCGGACATACGCCGTGAAATGACCTCAATGATAATTAAAGAAACCCTCGCCACCATCGAATATATCAGCTTTGCCGATAATGAGACGCTTAAAGAAATCCACACCATCAAACCGCCGGTACTCATTTCTATGGCGGTAAAGTTCGGGAAGACAAGGCTTATCGATAACATAGTTATTAAGTAGCTGTTAGCTATAAGCTGTAAGCTTTCATTCCCCCCAGCCCTTTTCCCCAGACGACCTTTTCCTCCTGTCATTTTGAGCACAGCGAAGAATCCGTTTTCCTAAACTGCTCGTCAGAGCAGCCGTCATTCTCGCGTAAGCGGGAATCCACCAACATTTCTAACCATATTAGGGGTCCTAATCATAAATGATTGCCTTTGGAAATACATCGTTCCCCTTTTTAAAAGGGGAAGCCGAAGAGGATTTTAAGACAAGGCTTATCGATAACATAGTTATTAAGTAGCTGTTAGCTATAAACTATAAGCTTTCATTCCCCCCAGCCCTT
>RPRK01000466.1 GCA_003818495.1 Burkholderiales bacterium | reverse complement strand
TGTAATCTACTTCGTCATCCGCTAAAGCAAATTGTGTAATTCTAAACGATCCATCATTTCTTGCTAATAGTTCTCTACCTTTTTTGGTAAGTATAGCATCTACAGTAACTACTACGTTATTTAAATATCCCATTTTTTCTATTTGTATATATAAATATTATCTTTTGGTTTTTTAAATTATCCTACTAACAGAACTTTAGCAAGTATTGTATCCTTGAGAGGTCCTGTTATGTTTCCTATATCCTTCCTAATACTATCTTTTAAGTTAAAAGGCAGTAAATAAGCATTTGACGTTTGTCCGTCTTTTTTTCTAAAATTTATAATCACACTTGTTTCATCTGGTGATTTTCTGAAAAAAGCAAAATATGATGTTGATATGGTGCCAGGTAAAAACTCTTTATTAAAAGTTATTTTTAAGGGGCTAACAACAGACTCAACTCCATTTATCAATACTATATCCGGTTCTATGACCTCTATGATGTAAAAATACTCAGGATCTATTGAATAAAATGGAGTAAACCTAACTACATCGTATTCCTCAAATTTAAATATATTTTCTACAAAAGTATATAAATTCCCAACAGACTGTGGATTATCTAGGTTTTGAGGTTCAAATATAGCTTTATTGTATAATAAAGAAGCTGCGGTATTAAAAACTAAAGTTTTATTGTCGGAATCTAAAGTAAATAAAGGAATATCCGAAGTTATAGTTTCAGTCTCTTGCAAAGTTATCTGTGAATTTACAGCATCATAAACTTCAAAATATGTTTGAGAATCATCTCCAATAGGTATTTCAAAATATATGTTCTCTGATCTTCTAAAGAAGGTAGTTACTTCTGCAAAGTAAAACTTAACTCTTATTTTATCTCCTTGTTTTAGAGCTACTTTGTGATTCAAAAGTTGACACCTTATTTCAAAATAAGGGCTAATGTACCTTGTTCCTACTGTACCTCCTACTGTGTCTTCTGGAAAATACAAAAAGCTGTTTCCCTCATCTACTAGCGCTCTTGTAGTTCCTGTAGCTTGTCTGCCTCCTGTAGCTATTGGTATGTTTGTTGCTTTTATTTTTGTGTACCCAAAAGGTCTAATGTTAGAAACATCTGTGGTATCTAGATAACCCCATGTAGAAGTTCCGGATCTTTGTACTTCTAATACCCCTATAACTTTTACTATTGAAGGACCTTTTTCATCACCCCTCTCTCCTCCAGTTTCTCTATTAGTGGTTTTTATTTTAAAGGGGACATCTATGTTGATAGCATAGGTAGATGATACAGGCGCTTCTACATATGTGTATTGATTTGGAGGACTAGTAACAGTATTTACTTTGCCTGTCATATTATTACTTAAATAACCTCCTTGAGCTGTATCTGTACCATTAGGAATAAACCAATCTATTGTGTAAAAAGAAGGATCGTCAGCTTCTGTGTCATGAGATCCTATATTTCTATATTGATTTAAATAATCTTTGTATCTACCTACCTGATAAGCAGATAGTGGCATTCTTCCATAAGGCCATGCGGTGCTTATTGTTTTTGTAAAAGAAAACTGATTTGTTGTAGGGGTTCCGTTTACAGTAGATATTATAGTAATATTATTAGGGGGACTTGTAAACTCTTGGTTTAAATCTCCAACAGTTCTCCATAAATACCCACTTGTATTTACAATTCTAGTTCCTAATTTACTCTCTACAGTTTCTTTTGGTTCTAAGTAAGTAAATACTAAATTTTCACTAGCTTCTCGATATATTATAGGGTTGTATGCAAACCCCCCTTCAAAAACTACTTTATCTCCGTCTAAAGTATTTTGATTACTTGGATTGTATTTATCCATCAAGGAAACAGTTACAATGTCTCCTTTTTTAAACATACTTTGAACTTCAAAAATATTTCTATTAGAGTTGTTCAGTTCTACTAAAGACCCTGTTTCATCTATTAAAAATCTGATGTTTATTATGGTCTTATCATAAAAATTCA
>RPRK01000465.1 GCA_003818495.1 Burkholderiales bacterium | reverse complement strand
CAAAGTGGAAGGTTGTTGAGTGGAGGGGTTTTCTGAGGGAGCAGTGTTGGTTAAGATGGGTTTGAGTGGGGAGGTTTGGGCGGTGACTCGTCTCCAGAAACTGGAGGAGAAGCGGGGGTCAATGTAGTTGGCAAAGGTTTCCCATTGGGGAAAGTAGGTTTGGAAGTGGCGCGGGGAAAGTCGGGCGTCTTTGGCTGGGTAAACTGCGCCTTGGGCTTCTGCGACTTGGTCGTCAAGGTAGTCAAGGAGTTTGAAGGTTTTGGCGCCTTTGATGGGGAAGTCCAGGGCAAGGGTAATGCCGGGGCGAGGAAAGGACAGGAGTCCCGGGGAGGAATGGTCTCCAAAGGTTTTGAGGACGGCTAAAAAGGAGTTGAGACCGGAGTTGGCAATGGTTTGAAAGATGTTTTTGATGAGTGAATGGTCGTGTGCCGGGACTACAAGTTGGTATTGGAGAAATCCTTGTTTACCATAGAGTTTATTCCAGTCTTGAATGGAGTCAAGTGGGTAGAAGAAAGGTTGATAGTCTTGGAGAATGGGTAGAGTGGTTTTGGGTTGTTGGCGTTGGTAATACCACTGGTTGAAAGTGCGAACTGTCCAACTGTTGAGAAGAAAGCCAGGGAGATCGAGGGGGAGTCTAAAGTTGCGTGAGGGAACTTTCCAGTGTTTGGGGGCTTCTTCTGGTTTGAGGTGATTGCCTCGAAATAGCAAGCCGCGTCCTAGGTTGGGACCGTTGGCGCTGCAGTCGACCCAGGCGACAGTGTATTCACAGTAGTGGTCAGATTCGTTGCTGAGTTCAAAATAGTTGTCGAGATTGGCAAAGGGACGAGTTTCGGTGTGTAGGGCTCGATGGTGAATGGGTTTGAGTTGGAGGGTGGCCCAGGTGATAAGGCCGGTGAGTCCAAGTCCACCGATGGTGGCAGCGTAGTAAGGTGAGTTGTGGTTGGGGGAGCAGAGGAGTCGCTCACCATCGGATCGCAGCAGTTCAAATTCGAGAACATGGGTGCCAAAGGTGCCGGCTCGGTGGTGATTTTTGCCATGGACGTCGTTGGCGATGGCGCCGCCTACCGTGACAAATTGGGTGCCCGGGGTGACCGGGAGAAACCAGTGCTTAGGTACGCAAAAGGCGAGAATTTCGCCAAGAGTAATTCCGGCTTCACAGGTTAAAACGCCGCTTTCCGCGTCAAATTGGAGGAAGTGATTGAGGGTACGGGTTAGAAGTAAAGTACCTCCATCGTTGAGGCAGGAATCGCCATAACTCCGCCCCATTCCATAAGGAAGTACCTTTTGGGAGGGATCTGTAGGTAGGGGTAGAGAATCGGTTCGCCAATATAAGGGGGCCACAGTGTGGACAGTTTTGGGGTAACGTCCCCAAGATTGATGATGAGAGTGTGTCATAAATGGTGAAATTCGTCAGGTTTAAGAGTTTTAGTTTATTATAATAGCATTTTGTTGAGTAAAAGGGATAGTTTGTACTTTGAAGAAGTTAGCTGATGTGTATTTAAATGCTCAGGCTGATCGGCGTTTGCGTGCCGGCCATGTTTGGGTGTACAGTAATGAAATTGATGGCAGTCGTTCTCCATTGCGTAATTTTGAACCTGGGCAGGCGGTCAATATTTGGAGTTATCGCCAGGAGTGTTTGGGGTCCGGGTATATTAATCCTCACAGTTTGATCAGTGTACGTAGAACAAGTAAAAAGCCGGATCAGCCGTTGCATATGGCTTTGCTTTTACAGCGTTTGCAATCAGCTTTGGCATTGCGGGAGCGTTTATTTAAGCAGCCTTATTATCGTTGGGTATACGGTGAAGCAGATGGATTGCCTGGTATTGTGATCGATCGATTTGGGGAAGTGTTAGCGATGCAAGTGACTACGGCGGGTATGGAGCGTTTACGGGCGGTATTACTGGAAGCAGTAGAGCAGGTATTGCCAAATTGTTGTATTGTATTGCGAAATAACAGCAGCATTCGCCAATTAGAGAATTTGCCCAT
>RPRK01000464.1 GCA_003818495.1 Burkholderiales bacterium | reverse complement strand
GTTTCATGACCGCGCTCGCCTCGGTTGCGATGGCGCCGGCAGCCTATTCCAGTTCGCTTGGGAAAATGGCGGATCCAGCGACGGCGCGCAATTGGGCCGAATTCGCCGACCCTCAGATTTATGTCCGATGGATGGCGGCCGGGCTCGACCCCCGCTTCTATCAAGCGATATTCGATCGAATGTCGGATAGCGGAAAACTGCGGCGCTGGGGGATTTACCCCGGTTCAACTGAAAAAGCCGCAATCGAGCAAGATCGCCGCCTCGAATCGGCTTCAGGTGAGAAGTCTGTTGCCAGGGATGAAGAATGGTTGCAGTTGCCGTTGCGCGAACCCAAGGCGAACCCCTGGCTGTTGAATAGCGCGAATTACCGCTATTGAATGTCCGCTTTGTTCGAGTCTGGTTTGCCGCCGCGCCAGCGGAGCCAGACACGAAGCCGGCGATAGTCCTCTTCGGGCAGGCTGTCTGGCATAACGACGAGATTCCGCTTTCTCCGGCCTGGCTCGACGGCAAAGCGCAAGACCGTGCAGCTTGGCCAGATGACACAGGCATCGGCGAGTCGCGCGACGCGCCATTTCTCGTCCAGACGGATTTCGAATTTCCCGGCTTGATCGCCTCTGACGCGGGCGCTTTGATCTCTACGCCAGTAATGAACCAGACTGCCGCTCAACAATACCAGGCCAGTCCACTGCAAGAACGGGGGCAGCGCGGCGAGAACTAGCCCGAACGCGCAGCTCATATGGGCCGCCGCCAGGTAAAGGCGCAACCGTCGCGAGTTGCCGATATTTACGACAAAAGGCGATGGATGCATGGACTCACCGCCTCTTTTCCCGTGTATTGCCGCTTGGACGGTCAATTTCGTCGCTTGCCGCGCCGCTGCCGCCTTTCGTTGCAAGCCCGGCCTTTTCCAGCAAGTCCCGCACATAGATCGCTGGAATCGCATAAGTGATGCCACTCGGGTCGCGAAGCACATTTTCCTTCGCGCCCTTGACGAAAACTGAGTTGATCACCCCGATCACCGCGCCTGAATCGCCGTCGTACAGCGGACTTCCGCTGTTGCCCGGATAGGCGGTGGCATCGAGCTGGAACATCAGGAAGGGGTTGTCGGCGCGCTTGATCAATTTCGCGGTGAGGTTCCTGGCGTCAGGCGGTGGGGTGTATATCGGGGCGATGGCGGCCAGTCCGGCACGGTGCGTCGCCGGGTATAGTCCCAGCGCGGCGCCGATCGGGAAGCCGGTGAAGTAATACACGCGTCCTTCGCGCGCCAGTTCGGAATCGCCCAGCCGCATCGGCGGTACGGCCTCACCCTCGATTCTGAGCACGAGCAGATCATGTTCCACGTCGCTCGCCGCCTTCTCCGCCTTGCGCACGTTGACGCCGTCCGCGCCCCGAAAAAAAACGGCGAGCGTTTCACCCTTTTCCGTTTCCATTTGCACAGGAGCGACATGGGCATTGGTGATGACATGGCGGCCATCGGCGACGACAAAGCCGGTGCCCAGCAGTTTCATGCGAGGCGTGCGCAAGGGATGAAAGGTGCCGACACCCGCCACGGACGTTTTGACGCGCGGCAGGATATCGCTGATGTCGGCGTGAGCGGCTGGAAAAATCGCGCTCAATGAAATGCAAAGACATGCCGTTAACAGGCGGACGGGATTCGCGTGCATGCTCAGGCTCCATTGCGTTGAACTACGCGCCCCAGGCGCGGCATCGTCATGCTACAGGCAAGTGATTGCTTGGGTAGAATGTGCCGCTGATATGTTTTTTCGTTCCTTTCGGGAGAAATCATGACCATTGTTGCAGTTGTCGGTCTGGGCTATGTTGGTTTGCCCTTGGCGGTTGAGTTCGGCAAAAAATTCGAAACGATTGGTTTTGATCTGTCCGAAGGCAAGATTGCCAATTACAAGAATTATTGCGATCCCACCGGTGAAGTCAGCACGGAAGATCTGAAGGCGGCGACACGTCTGAGTGTCAGCACCGATCCGAGCACGATTTCCCGGGCC
>RPRK01000463.1 GCA_003818495.1 Burkholderiales bacterium | reverse complement strand
GTAGCAGGTAGCAGGTAGCAGGTAGCAGGAAAAAGACGTTTTTTTCACGATTTACCTGCTATACATTCTTAACACTTAACACGTAACTCATAACACTTTTTTCCATGAAACGAGTCGGAGCACATGTCAGTATTGCGGGCGGCGTTGAAAATGCTCCTTTGCAGGCATCGAAAATAGGGGCAAAGGCATTCGCTCTCTTCACGAAGAACCAGCGGCAATGGAAATCGCCGGAACTCGGCGACCTTTCCATCGAGAGGTTCCAGAGGAACTGCAGCGACGGGGGGTTCAGAGCGGAACATATTCTGCCTCACGACAGCTACCTCATCAACCTCGGAAGTCCTGAACCGGACAAACTCGATCGTTCCCGTAACGCCTTTTTCGACGAAATGCAGCGGGTCGAACGACTGGGACTCTCGATGCTGAACTTCCACCCCGGAAGCCATCTCAATCTGATAGAGCCGGATGCGTGTCTGCAGCTTATAGCCGAATCCGTAAATATGGCCCTTGACCGAAGCTGCGGCGTGACAGCTGTTATTGAAAACACCGCCGGACAGGGAACGAATCTCGGAAGAAGCTTTGATGATCTCGCTTTTATAATCGATCACGTAGAAGATAAATCACGCGTCGGGGTCTGCCTCGACACCTGCCATCTTTTTGCCGGAGGCTACGACATCAGAACAAAGGAGGAACTTGATCGCACGTTGTGCGAGTTCGACCGGATCGTGGGAATCCGTTACCTGAAGGCCATGCATCTGAACGATGCCAAACAGCCTCTGGGAAGCCGTCTTGACCGGCACGAATGCATAGGCAAAGGGGCCATCGGCATCGAAGCATTCACCGCAATCATGCAGAACCCTCTTCTCGACGAACTGCCGCTCATTCTTGAAACTCCCGATTCCGATGGCTGGCAGGAAGAGATCGGCATGCTCTACATGCTCGCAGAACAGCAGGTCAAAGGCGTTTCGACGCCGCCCTGAGATACTTGTTGACCGAAAGCAGGCTGCCGAACACGCCAAGCACGAGACCGAGCAACGCAAGAGCGGGATAGATAACCATTGCCGATGGATGCAGAATCTTGTAAATGGTGGGCTCGTAATAGGCAAGAAGCTGTTCAAAAACCAGATAAACCGCACCGGCAGCCAGCAGACCGGAGAGAAGCCCCTGCAAAGCCCCTTCGATGACATAAGGCGCCCCGATAAACCATCCTGTAGCACCGACAAGCCTCATGGTTCTGATCTTTTCCTGCCTCGCATAGAGAGCGAGCCTTATGGTATAACCTATAAGGACGACCGTCGCCACAGCGATTAAAAGTCCCAGCCCTCCGGTCAGCAGCGTAAACAGCTTTCCATTCTGCTCTATCTGATCGAGATAAAGCTGATTGTATCGTATATCGAGTTCTGGGGCCATCGCCTTCACAAAAGGAATAACCTTCTCAATGCTGTCAGGCCGCGCATATTCGGGCTGAAATTTGAGCCTTATGGATCGGGGCAGCGGGTTTGAACCAAGAATTTTTACAACATCTTCACCGAAATCACGGGCGAAAATCGACGCCGCTTCATTTTTGGAGACATAGGATGCCTCGCGCACACCAGGCATCTGCCTTATCTTTGCAGTAACATCGGACGCCTGTTCTTCAGTCAGCGAATCGGCAAGAAAAACCTCAAGCTCAACCCTGCTGCGAAGCTCCTGGATAAGGTCGAAAAAGCTAAGGGAGACCGTACTGAAAAGACCCAGCAGAACAAGAGCGAAAAAGCTTATCGTTACGGTAATAGCTGCCGGCATACGGGCTCTGCCGATCCCCGTGAACCCCTCTCTGACAATAAAAGAAAACGACATGATAAAACGTTATTGGGCATTAATCGGAATAATCATGTAAAAGAATGTAGAAAACAAGTTGCAAAAACAATTTTTTTTTCTTTTAATTAGATCAACAGAGCGGGGCTATAGCTCAGTTGGTAGAGCATTTGCATGGCATGCAAAGGGTCAGGAGTTCGAGT
>RPRK01000462.1 GCA_003818495.1 Burkholderiales bacterium | reverse complement strand
TGCAGTCTCGACCGCGTCGCGGTCGGCATGCTCTGCTCATTACCCAGCTCTACCGAGCAATGCCTATCTGCCAAGCTCTGTTTGGACATCCAGCAGAACTTGGTAGCGAGGAACCATCTCCTTATTAGGACATACTGACCGCGGCGCGGTCAAGACTGCATTCCCAAGTGGCACTTGGGAACGAGGGAACGAGGGAAAGTGGCACTTGGGAACGAGGGGACGAGGGAAAGTGGCACTTGGGAACGAGGGAACGAGGGAACGAGGAAAGACCTGTTTACAGAATTAAAAAAAGCAATCCCTGAATAAAAAATACTGTTCCGAATGAAGTTAAATATTTTTCCACTCACTGAGTGCTTATTTATCACCCGAAATTATCCAAATTTATGATCGATCACCCTGACACCTATCATTGTGACCATTTTTGGAACAATCTGCGCAATTTAAATAAAAACGGTATTTTGCCTATTTTTCTCCTGAAATAACTGCATTTGCTGCGCAAATCCGTCGCGCATCGTGTCCCTTTTTATGCTTATAACCAGTATAATCAATCTACCATTGCACAGGTACACTAAAATACTATGAATCAAGAACAACAAAGATCGCAATTGCAATCACTGATTACCAAAGGCAAGGAACAAGGTTTTTTGACCTTTCATGAAGTGAATGATCATCTGCCAGACGACATTGTTGATCCCGATCAAATCGAAAGTATCGTGAGTATGATCAATGACATGGGTATTCCTGTTCATGATTTTGCACCCGATGATGATACTTTGTTAATTGATGAAACCATACCTGACGAAGATGCTGCTGAGGAAGCTGCGGCTGCCTTGGCCAGTGTAGATAGCGAATTTGGACGCACTACGGACCCGGTGCGCATGTATATGCGAGAAATGGGCAGCGTGGATTTATTGACTCGTGAGGGAGAAATCAAAATTGCCAAACGGATTGAGGAAGGATTGAATGACGCTTTACAAGCCCTGGCCACCCACCCCGATATCGTGGCTGAATTCCTGAAATGGTATGATCGAGTGGAAGCCGATGAAATCAAGTTACTTGAAGTGATCAATGGTTTCAACGACCCCATTGCTTCTATGGAAGAGATCCCCACCACTTTGGAAGAAGAAGATCTCAAAGTCGTTGAAGAAATCAAAACCATTGTGGTGCAAACCTCTTCTTTGGCACCAGTAGTCTCTGAAGAAGAGGAAGAAGAACCAGCAGTCCCCTTGTTGGAGGAAATGGCTTTGGATCCAGAAGAAGCCCGCGGCCATTTTAACCGGTTGCGAGAAATTTACAAACGCCTGATGGAAACTGAAGCCACCCATGGTAATCAATCTCTGGAATATGCACGTTTGCGTGAGGAAGTTGCCGAAAGTTTTTTGCAATTTAAACTTGTGCCCAGGGTAATTGAGGATTTGACCGTGAAACTGCGGGATACTGTAGCCTTGATTCGGGAACAGGAAAATCGCATTCGGGATATTTGCGTGCTCAAAGTGGGCATGTGCAAAAAAGAATTTCAGACTTCCTTTAAAAATCACGCCACCAATCCCCACTGGATCAGTTTATTGCTCAACAGCGGCAAACCTTATGTGAATGCCTTAAGGCAGTATCATTATGAGTTGAATGAGGCGCAAAACAAATTGATTGACTTGGAAGGGCAATGTCGTCTCAAACTCTCTGAAATCAAAGAGATTAACCGTCGCATGTCCATTGGGGAAGCCAAGGCTAGACGAGCCAAAAAAGAAATGATCGAAGCCAATTTGCGTTTGGTCATTTCTATTGCCAAAAAATATACCAACCGTGGTCTCCAATTCCTAGACCTGATTCAAGAAGGCAATATTGGTCTGATGAAAGCGGTGGACAAATTTGAATATCGGCGAGGTTATAAATTCTCAACTTATGCCACCTGGTGGATTCGACAAGCCATCACCCGATCCATTGCCGATCAAGCTCGCACCATTCGTATTCCCGTGCATATGATTGAAACCATCAATAAACTCAAT
>RPRK01000461.1 GCA_003818495.1 Burkholderiales bacterium | reverse complement strand
TGCTTTGCCGTCAACATCGCTGGTAGCACGCGCCAGCCGTTCATTCGAGTAGTAATACTTGAAGCGTCCTGATCCGGAGGTCACGGCAAAGGTGACATGCTCGCCGGACACGGGATTTCCGTACATATCCGCTACCATTGCCGTAACCGTGCTTTCGCTCAGTGTCGTGCCTGTGGCAGATATGACCGTATTCGGATCCGCCATGACTCCCACTCCGCCGGCATACAGATGAATATCCAGCGTTCCGATTTTGCCGTTTGCGGATTTGCCCTGAATCGTGAAGATATGGGGCAGATGCGCGACCGGAAGCCGGGGAATAGTCAGAGGGGTCTGAGCCGTTCCCCCGGAGGTATAACCCCAGCCGCTCATATATTCGTATAATTCTTTGTTCGGGTCCGAAATCACGGTGAAGTCAATGCGCTCGCCGTCTTTTACCGCATTTTTCGCCTGATCTTCGACATAAGCCGTCACAGTAATTTCTTTGCTGCCGTTGCCGGTCAGCTCATAATCCGTTGAACGGAGTGTAAGGGTATGCACAGGTCCCGGTCCCCCCTCTTCGCCGGGAGCGGTCGTGCCTTCATCATTCATGCCGCCTTTGGAACCGCAGCCGACGGTCAGCAGAAGAAGAAGTGAGAAAAGTGAGAAGTGAAAAGTGAGAAATGAGAAATAATTTTTCGGTTTCATAGCGTAATACACTCCGTTCATATATTTATTTGTTTCATAACAGTAAAACGATTTTGCAAATCGTTTTATCAATTTTAATTTTATCAACAGGACAATTTTGTAAAACGATTTTGCAAATCGTTTTTTTCAAATCATTTCATACACAAAACGACTTGCAAAGTCGTTTTACTGTAAAACGAGGGTAAAAAGTGAGAAGTGAATATTAATTCTCACTTCTCACTTTTCACTTTTCAATACCTGATCTGCCTCTGCTCCAGTTGGACAATCCTCGGCGTTATGAATATCAGCAGTTCGTCTTTGCTGTCTTTGTTGCTTTTTGCCTTGAAGAACCAGCCCAGGAGCGGAATCTGAGACAATCCCGGAATCCCGTCGCTGCCCCGGTCTTCCTGTGACTTGATGATTCCGCCTATGACCACGGTTTCTCCGTCATTTACAAGCAGTTCCGTATTTGCCTCTTTGGTCATAAAAGACTGCTCTCCGCCGATAATATCTCCGATGTCATTTTTCTTTATCATCACCGTAAGAGAAATCCGGTTGTCCGGAGTCACATGCGGCGTAACTTCCAGATTCAGCGTGACATCTTCGAATTTTTTGCTGATTTTTCCGTCGTCAACAGTCTGGTAAGGATATCTCAGACCTTGCTTAATCAAGGCTTTTTTGTTATCAAGCGTGGCGATTTTGGGCGCAGAAATGATCTTCCCTTTTCCCTGCGATTCCATAGCCGCAAGCTTGGCATTCAAGACTAACGGGCTTCCGGCAATTCTCAGGAAATTGAATCCCAGAGCCGCGGCAGAGCCGTCCGCACTTTTGGCAATTATCGAAGACCCAAGCGGCGAATTCATGGCAAGATCATAGCCATAAGTTCCTCCGAGAAGATCGTAGCTTCTCTGGGGACCCCTTCCGGGCTGTGCCAGCGCACCGGCTGCAACCGTAGTGTCGGTAAGCCCGCTGCTCATGCCCCAGCTTGTACCGATTTCCTTCGAAAAACTGGCGGTGGCTTCAACAATCCTTGCCTCAATAATGACCTGCGGCGTGACACGGTCCAATTTGTCAACAATCTCTTTAGCCTGCCTTATTTTGGCTGCCGTGTCGGTCATAATCACCATGTTGGTACGAGTATCCACGCTCACGGTTCCCCGGTCTTTGGTCATAATTTTTTCCAGATGGGGCTGAATCTCTGTCTGTGCATTGGAATAACTGATGGCAATATATTCGGTAAACAGCGGCTCAAGGGCTTTCTGCTGCTCCTTGAGAGTCTGTTCAGCCACTTTTTTCTCTTCCCGTATTTTTTCTTCCTTCTGAAGAGTCGTATGCGTGGCAATCCGGA
>RPRK01000460.1 GCA_003818495.1 Burkholderiales bacterium | reverse complement strand
CTGTCCATGGCGCTGGGGGCCGTGCTGAGCACGCTGACCGCGGTGGTGGTCGAGCGTTCCGCCACGCCGCTCGCGCTGCTCGTCATCCTCATGGGCTGCGCGCTGCTGTCGCTCGGGGCGGCGGTGGTGGCCATCCGGCTGGAGCGGGGAGCGTCGCCGGGGGTCGGATAGCATGTCGCGACCGGACAGCTCGCCTCGAGACGTTCCCGCGGGAACGTCGCCTGTCCGGCCCTTCCCTCACGACGTTCCCGCGGGAACGTTTCCGACCCGGCCCCTCCCCTGACGTTCCCGCGGGAACGTTTCCGGCGCGGTCGATCCTCCGGCGTTCCCGCGGGAACGTCGCCGCTCGATCAGCCCGGATCGCCGCGTAGGAACGCCTCGACCGCCCACGCGACCCACCGGCGGAGCTGTTGGTGGTGTCGTGTCGGCGCCGTTGCGCCCTCAAGGTTCCCGCATGCGCAGCAACGCCTCGAGCGCGGCCTCGGTGGCCGGGTCGTCCACACGCACGCGGTGCGCGATGCCCAACGCCCGGTACAGCACCGGCTTGAGCGTTGAAGATCAGCTCGATGCGGGCTGCCGGCCGCATCCTCGCGATGGCGAACCATTCGGCCGTCTGCCGGGATATCGTGCTGACGATCGCGCTGCACCGTCGCTTGCTGCCGACCGGCGTGACTGCCGAGCGCCTGTATGCCACGCTGCATGTAAACGCGGCCGCAGGGCGACCAGGTGCTGCTGGTCGCGGTGTTCGACAATCCGGGGAAAGGCGCCGCCGGGGCAGCGGTGCAGAACGTGGCGCTGATGCTCGGACTCGCGGCGCGCCGGCCGCTGCAAGGCATCGATCCGCTGGAGTGACCATGGACCATCGACTCGTCTCGGCCCGCCACGTGCGCGGACATGTCGTTCGGCTCTGTTTTGCCGACGGTGCGCAAGGTGATGTCGACCTGTCCGATGACCTCGACGGTCCGATCTTCGAATCGCTCCGTGATGTCGGCACATTCGCCCAGTTCCGGGTCGACCCGGTCTTCCGCACCCTCGTATGGCCGAACGGCGCCGACCTCGCGCCCGAGTACCTGCGGGAGAAGCTGGTCCGCGCTGCGGGGCCCCTGGTCGGCTGAATGCGTGCGAGCCGCACAACGACCCGGGCCCCGCGACCGACACGAGTCGGCTGCGGGGCCCGGGCGTCGTCCGGTCGCAGGGGTGCGGCGTCACGCCGCCCCGCGCCGGAACCGCGCGTCAGGCGCCGATCGCGAACAGGCTGCGGATCGGCTGCGCCATCGTGTCGCGCGTCGCGCGGTCGGCACGGGTGGCGGTCACCGGCTGCAGGCCCAGGTCCCCGACGGCCACTTCGCCGCTGACGCCGACCGGGCCGCTGACCTGCACGGCGGCGGTCGAGCCGCCCTTGACGGCCTGGGTGGCGAAGTCGCCGGCGGTGACTTCCGCGGCCTGCGCGCCGAAGGCGGCGAAGGCGAGGGCGGCGGGGGCGAGGAGCTTGGCGAAGGTGTTCATGGTGTGGGGTCCTTGAAGTCGGTTGGGTAGGAGGTCGACGACGCCGGCATCCGGCTCGTTTCGGCGGCGCATCGTGTGCGTCGTCGATGGATGCAGTGTGCCCACCGTCCGGCTCGCTTCGGACCCGCGAAGGGATCGATACGGCAGCGCTCGTGTCTCGATCCGGTCTCGGACAAGCGGGGCGGCCGATTCGCGCCGATACACGCCCATGCACGCCCGTACACGCCCAATCCCCGCCATGTCGCGCCGACGCCGCTAGACGCCGTCGTTCGCCAGGAACGCCTCCACCACCGCCGCGAACGCCTCGGGCATCTGGTCGGGCAGCGGAACGCCCCCGCCCTCCACGTCAACGATCCGCGCGTCGTGCAACCGCGCCCGCAGCGCCTCGGCCCGCAGCGCCTCGGCCCGCGGCGCGGCGAACCGGTCCGCGGTGGCGCGCACCACCAGCGTCGGCTGTCGGACCCGCCCGATCCGCGTCTCCATCGCGTACGCGGCGACGACGTGGTG
>RPRK01000459.1 GCA_003818495.1 Burkholderiales bacterium | reverse complement strand
TGAGGAGACCTGCTACCAGTGTCACAGCAACAGCGCGCAGAGTATCCTCAATTCAGTACCCAGGTACCCAACATCAAGGATGATTTTTCCCTAGCCCGGCGCATGCCGATCAACAGTGCAGACCAGGGCGGCACCGAAATGCACGACATCGGCACCGCCAACAGCGACGCACCCACCCGGCGTGGCAAGGATTTCATCGAGTCGCGCAGCCTGCTTGGCATCGGCAATGCCGGCAACCGGCATGCAGAATGCACCGACTGTCATAACCCGCACCGGGTGACGCGCAACAAGGTATTCAACGCCAATGCCGCAACGCCGGATGCCGATGGCACCCACAACATCGGCAGCAATCTGGCTTCCGGCGTGTTGCGTGGTACCTGGGGTGTCGAACCCAACTATGGCTCGGCGTCCTTTCACAGCCTACCCACCAGCTATTCGATGAAGCGGGGCGATCCGGGCAATTCAGCCGATACGGCGAAGACTGCCAGCTATGTGACGCGGGAATATCAGATATGCCTCAAGTGCCATTCCGATTACGGCTATGACGACAACAATGTCTATCCGAACGGCACCCGTCCCAGCCTGGGTTATCTCGGCGGCA
The DNA here is from genome assembly GCA_003818495.1 of Burkholderiales bacterium. GTDB lineage: Bacteria > Pseudomonadota > Gammaproteobacteria > Burkholderiales > Burkholderiaceae_E > UBA4615. Next base: position 1,423 of record RPRK01000459.1, on the reverse strand, counting down.
CCCCATTCGGAACCAATGGCCTGACCCAGTACACCAACCAGGCGAAGGAATTCCAGGCACCGCTGACGCATCAGGGCAATGCCGTCACCAATGATTCCGGCGCCTTCGCCGGTGATCCACCTGGCACCGTGGCGAACGTCAATTTCCAGACCAACAATCGCCGCTCCTGGCATCCGGTGGTCGACGCCACCGGCCGCAGCCATGCCTTGCGCAACACCAGTGAGGCAAGCTTTCTTGCGCCCTGGCAGAACAATGTCGGCAGCCAGACGATGTATTGCTCGGACTGCCATGGTTCCAGTACTGGCGCCACTACCATCACACCCACGGGAGCCAATCCCTGGGGGCCGCATGGTTCCAGCAATAATTTCATCCTGAAAGGGGCATGGAGCCAGGCCACCGGCAGCGGCGGCGCGGCCGATGCCAATGGCTTGTGCTTCAAATGCCATACCCAGGCAACCTATGCCGGCACCTCGGGCGGCGGCACTACCGGGTTTTTCAACAACGACAAGGACAACCTGCATCAGTATCACCGTGACAAGATCGGCCGTATTCGCTGCACCTGGTGCCACGTCGCCGTGCCGCACGGCTGGAAGAACAAGGCGCTGCTGGTCAACCTCAACGATGTAGGCGCTGAAGCCGGGTTGCCGGCCGGCACCCAGGTGCGCAACAACACCACGGCCGGCTATACCAGCGCTCCGTATTACCTGAATGCGATTCTCAAAGTACGTACCTTTGCGCCCAGCGGTAACTGGCAGGAAAACAGTTGCGGCTCGGTGGGGGCGCCCGGCAATGGCCAGAGCGGCCGCGACTGGATGCGCGACGGCTCGGAAAACTGTGATAACCCACCATGATCCGTGCCGTTCATCTGCTTGCCTCAAATACGCTGACCCTGATCGGCATGGCGCTGCTGGCCGTCTCGGTCTGGCGCCTGCAGGAGGATGCTGCGGCGCTGTGGCCGATGCTCAGCGCTTTTGGGCTGCTGGCATTGAATCTGTGTGCTGCACTGCTGACACATCCGCGCCTGCGGCAGGACCGGGGTTTGTTAATCCTGCATCTTTCCTTGCTGGCATTGCTGACCCTGGCCGGGACGGGGCGTCTGGCTCGCTTCGAGGCCCAGGTCGAACTGGTGGATGGGCAATCGCTCGCTGCTGCGCTGCCGGTAGAAACATTGCGCGGTCCGTGGCATCGCGGCAGCCTGGATGAGGTCGATTTCACCCAGGGTTATTTCACAGTCGACTACGCGCCCGGCTTGCGCCGCAGCGATACCCGCAGTCAGGTCAAGCTGCGTGGCGAGTCGCATTGGGTGGGCGATGAAGACGCGCTGGTGCTCGATGGCTATCGCTTCTACACCACGCACAACAAGGGCTATGCGGTGCTGCTGACCTGGCAGCCGAAGCATGGCCGAAGCCAGAGTGGCGCAGTT
>RPRK01000458.1 GCA_003818495.1 Burkholderiales bacterium | reverse complement strand
CGTGGCACGCACCATTGACGAGAAGACGGGCCGCTATTTCATCTGCCAACTCTGCGGCTCGACGGTGAACAAGATCCCCGAGGGCACATGCCCGATCTGCAAGAACCCGCCGACGCAGTATCGCCTCATCGAGCCCCCAGCCTGACGCGGCGCAGCGCCCGCGACCCGGCGTTACGCAGACAGCCGGGGCCCGGCTTGCAGCCGTTGCCAATTCGGCTGGCCCAGACCACAAGCGAGCCATTGGACCTCACGGACGGGCAGCATGGATCATTGGCGGTCGGCAAAGGTCAGTGTGTCGCAGGTGGTCGCGATGGGACATTGCCGCACCTTGGGACAGGGCGCTGGCGTCGTAGTCGCCTGCGTGCCCGAATGAGCGGAAAGCAGCCAAGGCCGTGAATTCGAAGGCACATTACGAGCGAGCGGACACGCTGTACGGCCGCCGCACGAGCTGTGAGCGCGTGTGATCAAGTGACAAGAGACGAGGCCGTGAATGTCGGTTTCGCGGCTGACATTTGGCTAGAGCGACCGACTGCTGTGGGTCGCGGACCGACAGCCATTCCAGCGAACTCGCCACCTCGAACCGGTCATCCGAAAATGTAACGCCGGCCAGTTGACGTTCGCCGGCGCCGGTTGCGGCCAAGGAGTCTTGCGCGACAGGCTGCTTCCAACCTTCCAAGGAGCGCACGGAAGGTCATCGCGGCGAATAGGCACGGATCGCTTGACTCAGTCGCTCGGCCATGGCCGGCGCCCGGAAGACGCTCGAAGGCTTCAGCAACTGAGCCACCTCCGTCATCAATCGGTGGATTGCGGGATCTTCAGCGGCTAGGCGAGTGAGTGCCGCCTGGAATTTGAGCTTCGCGGCGAACTCCGGTGGTCGCTCGTTCGCCAGATGCTCATAGGCATAGTCCTGCGCGGCCACGGACCAAGGGTCCCCCAGCACGGTGTCGAGTCTGTCCAGGAATGCTGGCGCGAGTTCAAGCAGGGGGTCCGGCAGGTGCGACAGCTCATCGAACACCTCGCTCAGCAGCACGGCTTCCTTGGCGGCAACGCTCATCCCCTGGCCGAAAGACGGGTTGATTCGGCAGATCGAGTCTGCGATCGGCAACAAGCCACGGGGGAACTTCATCATTCGCTCGAAGTGCCGGCGAAAGCTCTTCGGGAATGCGAAGCGCGTCAGTTCGCCATTCAGGTCGGCATTCCGGATTGCGTTGAACGCGGTCGATGTTCGCAGCGTTCGAGCGTATTCGAGAAAGCCTTCAAGATCGGTTGGCGCCGAATCACCATTGACGCCGCCCAATCCCAGGATCCACTGCTGGCTGCCCTCGACCGGAAACATGATCGCCCGCCGGCCGGAGACCTTGGGATCAGGCCGGGTCATCAATACCTTCCAGTTGCGTGTGTCGTCGACCGGCAGCCGGAACACACCGCAGGTGTATCGAATATCCACCGCGATCGACGATTCCTCCGGCAATCCGTAGCCGTTGCCCTGAAGAAATTCCTTAGTCAGCGCTGCGCGCCCAGTGGCATCGACGACAAAGTCTGCCTGAAGGGTCTCGGCGGTACTGCCGTGCTTCGCGATCCGAACAGCGCTCACACCAGCCCGATCCGCGGACGCGACGATCTCCCGTACAGGTGATCCCGCTCTTATCTCGATTCGGCGATCACGTGCGACAAACTGCCGCACGACCTGTTCGAGCAGCGGGCGCGACATCGAATAGCCCCACCAGCCAAGATCGCGCTGCGGAAAAGGCTCGTACCCGACTTCTTCGAGGCGGGAGTCGAGGCCAATGCGGATCGGAACGGCGCCCGCAGCTGCCAGGGCGTCCTCAAAGCCTGGAAACAACCGCGCCAGCGCATCAAGGCCGCCGCCCAGCAAGCCATGCACATGCTTGCCCTGGGGAACCCCCGCTCGCGGTAGCGGGCTAGCCGGCAGATCATCGCGCTCCACTACAACGACCCGCGTGAAATGGGGCGCCAAAGCAGCGGCCGAGGTCAACCCGCCCATCCCGGCCCCAATAACAATCG
>RPRK01000457.1 GCA_003818495.1 Burkholderiales bacterium | reverse complement strand
CATGGCAGTCAAAGCAGGTGACACCGAGGCTGGGCCTCTCCGAGCGGCGGTCATCGGTTGCATTGAATTGCTGCTGCGGGAAGGGCGTGACCAGCAGCCGCAGACCCTCAAGCTGCTTGGGGTTCAGGATGCCGTCAAAAATTTCAAAATAGTTGTCCGTTGTCACCACCTTGCCCTTTGACACATCGCCAAGGTCCGGCCGCGTGTTCAGGAAAATGGACGGCGGAAATTCAGCAAGGAAATGATCGGGCAGGTCAAAGTCAAGGTCAAAGCGCGTCAGGTCGCGGCCTGTCTGCTTCTTTATCTCGTCGATATGAAATTTCGGGAACACCATGCCGCCTTCCGGGTGATTGGGATGCGGCAGGGGCAAAAAGCCTTTGGGGAAAACGCCCTGAGCTTTGATTTCTGCAGGGCTCATGGCGGCGAGTTTCTCCCAGGTCATGCCCTGCGGCAGCTTCGCCCGTACGCCCTCCTGCACGGCCTTGCCGCGCGTCATGGTCACCCCCTGCGCGGGTGCGTTTTTTAGGTCATAGCGCTCCTGCAGCAGCGTTTCATGCTTCTGCATAACAGCCGCTTTGTCGGCTTTCATCTTTGCCATGGTATCGGCAAAAGGTGTGGTAATGTCGACGGGCGAATAGCTGGTGGCTTTTTTCTCCGCTGCATGGGCTGCGAAGGTGACGGCAGCAATGCACAGCAGCGCAAGGACTGGTGTAAAAATTTTTCTTTTCATGGCCAGAACTCCCTTTTTGTTAAGGTTTGACTTCCATAAAAGTTTCTGCAGCTCCCTTCAGCTCATAGATGACCACCTCCTTTGTTTGCTGAAAAGAGCGCAGGGAATCAGCCATGGCCGATTCCCTGCGAGTTGTATAAAAGAACGAAAGCCGTAACTCCTTTTGTATAAAGAGCTTTTTACAAGGCCTTAAAAGCAGCCCGCCCATTTCGGGATCTCGCCGAAGGCTATGCCCAGGGCGTCAGCCACGCCCTTGCCATAGGCAGGATCTGCTTTAAAGCAGTTGCCGATATGGCGGAACTGAATCTCTTTGGGCGCAGCGCCGATGGACCGGGCAGTATTTTCAAAAAGGGCTTTCTGCTGCCCGGGGCTCATCAGGCGAAAGAGCTTGCCAGGCTGCGAGTAGTAATCTTCATCAGCTCGGTGGTCCCAGTGATCGGCAGCGCCATCAAGGGCCAAAGGCGGCTCGGCAGCATCAGGCTGCTGCTGCCACTCGCCATAGCTGTTGGGCTCGTACCCGAGCGTACTGCCGTAGTTACCGTCGACGCGCATAGCCCCATCGCGGTGATAGCTGTGAAACGGACAGCGTGCGGTATTGACCGGTATCAGGTGATGGTTCACCCCGAGGCGGTAGCGCTGCGCATCGCCATAGGAAAAGAGGCGGCCCTGCAGCATCTTATCGGGAGAAAACCCGATGCCGGGCACAATATTGCCGGGGTTGAAAGCAGCCTGCTCGACCTCTGCAAAATAGTTTTCCGGATTGCGGTTCAGTTCAATCACGCCCACCTCGATGAGCGGATAATCTTTTTTGAACCAGACTTTGGTAAGGTCGAAGGGATGGTAGGGGCATTTTGCCGCATCCTTTTCGGGCATCACCTGAATGAACAGGGTCCAGCGCGGAAAGTCTTTTTTTTCAATGCTTTCATATAGATCGCGCTGATGGCTTTCACGGCACTTGCCGATTATCGCCTCTGCCTCTGCGTCGGTCAGGTTTTTAATGCCCTGCTGGGTGCGGAAATGAAATTTGACCCAGAAGCGCTCATTCTTTGCATTGATGAGGCTGAAGGTGTGGCTGCCGAAACCGTGCATATGGCGGTAGCTGGCTGGAATGCCCCGGTCGCTCATGACGACGGTTACCTGATGAAGTGCCTCTGGCAGGGAGGTCCAGAAGTCCCAGTTGTTGAGAGCGCTGCGCAGGTTGGTGCGGGGGTCGCGTTTCACAGCATGGTTCAAATCGGGAAACTTCAGCGGGTCGCGCAGGAAAAAAACCGGCGTATTGTTGCCGACAAGGTCCCAGTT
>RPRK01000456.1 GCA_003818495.1 Burkholderiales bacterium | reverse complement strand
CTCTTCGGCAAGCTCGCCCATGGCGGCGAGGTCACCGTGGATGTCGACGATCAGGGCCAGATTCGGCTGATCTTCGACGAAGAGCTGGCCACCGTCTAAGCGGCGTCCTTGAACAGCCGGAAGAAATTCCGGCTGGTTATTTCAGCGACCTCTTCCAAGGGAATGCCCTTCAGGGCAGCGATTTCCTCGGCCACATGGCGCACATAGGCCGGCTCATTGCGCTTGCCGCGATGCGGTACAGGCGCCAGGTAAGGGGAATCGGTCTCGATCAGCATGCGGTCAAGCGGCACCTGGCGTGCCACATCTTTCAAATCCTTGGCGCTCTTGAAGGTGACGATTCCTGAAAAAGAGATGTAGAACCCCATCTCCAGCGCGGCCTGGGCCACTGGCCACGACTCGGTGAAACAGTGCATGACGCCACCGGCCTGTCCGGCGTCCTCCTCGGCCATGACGCGCAGGGTGTCTTCGGCGGCGTTACGCGTGTGGATGATCAGCGGCTTGCCGGCCGCGCGCGCGGCACGGATGTGGACCCTGAAACGCTCGCGTTGCCAATCGACGGCTTCGCGCGCCATGCGATAGTAGTCCAGCCCGGTCTCGCCGATGGCAACCACCTTAGGCTGTGCCGCACGTTCGACCAGATCAGCCACGCTTGGCTCGGCGGCATCCTCATGGTCGGGATGCACCCCGACCGAGGCGAACAGGTTGGCGTGGCGCTGCGCGATGTCCAGGATGCGCCCCTGATTTTCCAGGTTCACCGATACACATAGCGCGTGCGTCACTTGATTGGCACGCATGTTGTCGAGCAAGGGCGCGACACCTTCAGTGAAGTCGGGGAAATCGATATGACAGTGTGAATCTATGAACATGGGGGCGTGCGGCGTTTGCCGCGCGGTGTGCAGCGCAGGCCGGTGGCCTCACGCCTGGCACTGCGCGTATGTCAAAGGGTATGCGTCTGGCGCGTGGCCTTCATCGAGTTACCGAGGATGGACTCGATCTTGCCGCGCACGGCGGTGGCGGCTTCGTTTTCGTCGAACTGCACGCCGATGCCCTGCTGCCGATTGCCCTGGGCGCCGGGCGGGGTGATCCAGACCACCTTGCCGGAGAGCGGGATCTTGCTCGGGTCGTCCATCAGGGACAGCAGCATGTAGACCTGATCGCCCATCTGGTGCGCTCGATTGGTCGGCACGAAGAGGCCGCCATTGCGCAGGAAAGGCATGTAGGCGGCGTACAAGGCAGCTTTCTCCTTGATGCTGAGCGAGAGCATACCGGCCCGGCTGGCCGGACTGCGAACTGCGGCTTCATCCATGTCTGACCCTTGTCATTTCGCGCGGGTGACTTCCCCATAGCGCAACAGCCACGATTCTAACAACAACTGGCCGTTCAGCGGGTGGCGCAACCACCGGCCCGCTTGCCGCAATTCCTCTTCAAGCTGAAGCAGGCCGGACAACGACGCAGCCTGGGCGAGTTTGCCCAGTGCGCCGGCGTGCTCGGGAAAATAGCGCGCCTCGTCCTGGTTTCTGACGCGCAGCAGATCGTGCGCCCAGCGCGTCAGCCAGCCCCAGGCCTCGTCCAGCCGGTTCTGGAACTCCTGCCCCAGACTGGAAAGTTCGGCTGCTGACGGCGCCGCCAGCACGTCGACGAAGCGCTCGCGCCGTGACAGGCGCTCGGCATCGGCATACTCCAGGGCGACCAGAGGCGCGCCGCCGGCCTCGCGCAGCAAGGCCTCGGGCTCGGCCTGTCCCTGCTGGCGTAACCAATCGACGGCGCTCTGCCACTCGGGCAAGGCGACCGCCACCTTGCGGCAGCGCGACAGCACCGTCGGCAGCAGGCGTCCGGGCTGGTGCGACACCAGCACCAGCAGGACATTGCCCGGCGGCTCTTCCAGCGTCTTCAGCAAGGCATTGGCGGCAGCGACATTCATGGCCTGCGCAGGATGCAGCACGACGACGCGCCAGCCGCCCTGGTGCGACGCCAATGACAGGACCTCGCCCAGGGCGCGAATCTCGGCGATGGCGATATGGCGGCCGCCTTTCT
>RPRK01000455.1 GCA_003818495.1 Burkholderiales bacterium | reverse complement strand
CGGGCCTGAACCGCGCGACCCGGCAGGGCGGTGCGTGGACGCAGGTCTCGCGCCTCGGCATGCCGCTGGTCAACGAGGTGGTGATCGGCCTCAAGGACAAGGACCGGTTCAACGCCTCGAAGCCCTCGGGTGACGGGCAGTTCGCGGACTACGTGACGAACCCGACGCTGCCGGCGCTGATCCAGACGCTGTTCCCCTCGGCGGTCGCGCCCACCAGGTTCCCGCGGCAGGACCTCGTGGCCGCGTTCCTGACGGGCGTGCCCGGCCTGAACCAGCCCGCCAGCGTCACGCCCTCGGAGATGCTGCGCCTGAACACGTCGATCGCACCGGTGGCGGCCGCGCAGCAGAAAACGCTCGGCGTGCTCGCCGGCGACGCGGCCGGCTTCCCGAACGGGCGGCGTCCCGGTGACGACGTGGTCGATGCGTCGCTGCGGGTCGCGATGGGGGTCCTGTGCACGCTGAACGATCCGGCGAAGTTCGGCTGCGTGGCCGGCGACGCGCCGGCGGGTGCTGCGCCGCTGACCGACGGCGTCGGGATCGATGCGACCCGCTTCAGCAGTGTCTTCCCCTACCTCACCACGCCGCTGCCCGGCGCCGGTGGTGGCTGGGCGGCGCAATGAGGAGGCACGCCATGTCACGCACCGTCCTTCACACGGTCGCCGCGCTCGGCGTCGTCGCGACGCTGGCCGCCTGCGGCTCCGACAACCACCCGGAGACGCCGGGACCGGCGGCCATGGCACCGCCGCCGGCCGCGGCCCCGCCCGACGACGGCGTCCCGGCCTCGGCGTTCGGATCGGTCGTCGCCTTCGTCTACTACCTGAAGTCGCTGATGGCGAGCGAGACCGACGAGCCGCGTCGACTCGACCCGTCGGCCACGCCGCCGGTCGACGACGGCGGCGAGCCCGTGCCGCTGTCCTGAGGCCCGCATGGGCACCCGGGACCACGGCACGGGACGGGGGGCGGTGCTGGCAGCCAGCGCGGCGGCGGCGGTCGTCGCCGCCGCGTGGCTGGCTGCGGCGCCGGTCGGTCCGGCGCGCGACGACGGCCCGCCGGCCGTCGTGCCGGCCTCCGGCGACGAGGTGCTCGAGCGGCTGCCGGCAGGCGCCTCGCGTGCCGCCGCCCAGGCGCGCGCCCTGCGGGCGGGCGCGTCCGCCGGGGCGCGCCAGGAACTGGAGGCGGCCGTCGCGCTCGCCGCGCTGCACCTGCGCCAGGCGCGCGCCGACGGCGATGCCCGCGAGGCGGGCCGTGCGCAGGCCGCGCTCGGCGCGTGGTGGGACCGCGCCGATGCCCCGCCCGAGGTGGTGCTGATGCGCGCCGCCATCCGACAGCACCAGCATGCCTTCGACGCGTCGCTGCGCGAGCTCGATGCGCTGACCGACCGCCTGCCCGACGAGCGCGGCGCGTGGTGGCTGAAGGCCGCGGTGCTGCAGACCACCGGCCGCCTCGCGCAGGCCCGGGCCGCCTGCGAGCGCGTCGCCGCGCTCGGCGAGCCCGGCGACGCGGCGCCCCTCGTGTGCCTGGCCGAACTCGCGAGCCTGCGCGGCGATGCGGCCGAGGCGTCGGCGCTGCTCGCACGGCTCGGGCCGCGTCCGATGCCCGCGGCCGAGCTCGCCTGGATCCGGCTGGTCCTCGCGCAGATCGCCGAGCGGGCGGGCCGCGACGACGAGGCCGAACGCCTCTACCGTCTCGCGCATCGCGGTGCCGCGGGCCCGTATTCGCGGGTCGCCCATGCGGACCTGCTGCTCGCGCGCGACCGTCCCGCCGACGCCCTCGCGCTGCTCGCCGACGCGCCCGACACGGATGCGGTGCTGGTGCTGCGTGCCATCGCCACCGGGCGGCTGGGCGATCCGAGCGCCGCGGCGCTCGCCGACGCGCTGCGCAGCCGCTTCGAGGCAGCGCGCGAGCGGGCGGCCGAAGGCGCGTCGGGCGAGACCACCGGACACCTGCGCGAGGCCGCGCGCTTCGCGCTCGACGTCGAACGCGACGCCGGTGCGGCGCTCGAGCGGGCCCGCGACAACTGGGCGGTACAGAAGGAACCCGCCG
>RPRK01000454.1 GCA_003818495.1 Burkholderiales bacterium | reverse complement strand
CGTCGGCCCAGCCCTGCCGACGGTCGAACTCCGCCACCAGCGCCAGGAAGCGGTGATGCGCCGCGTTCAGGTGACCGGCCAGCTCGGTGATGCGGGCCTCGAGCTCGGGCAGCGGCAGCTCGATCGACGGCCCCCCAGCTCCGGTCGTCGACCGATCCGCGACCGGCTCGGCTACACGCGGAACATCGGACGCATCGGACGCATCGGACGCATCGGACGGGCAGCCATCGACGGGATCAGGCTCGAACATCGCGTCCTTGCATGACTGTATGCATACACAGCATTTTAGCCGACCGATCGCCGCGCACCAAGGCTCGCCCACCCGCCGATCCAGGTTTCATGCCGGTCGCTGGGCTTAGGCCAGCCGACCGAATGCCTTCGGCCGATCCCCGCCCCCTCGCCCCTCGACCTGCAGCGTCACCGACCCGAACAGCACTCGCCCGCCCCCCCGGGCTCAGAATGTCGGTCGACATCCCGTCGGCCTCGGAGGCACCGCCTCGACCGACGCGGTGCACCGGAGCGATCGACGATGGACGATGCGGACACCCCGGCAGCGCTGCACCGCGCCCTGCTCGAGCGGTTCGGCGAGACGGTCGACGTGCCCGAAGACCTCGACGGACTCGACGAACTCCTGCGCATGGCGACGCACGCCACCCACCGCGCCTGGACGGATCGAGCGGTCGAGCCGGGCCTGGTGCGGCTGCTGGCCGCGTGCGCGCTCGGTGCGCCGTCCAAGAGCTACCTGCAGCAGGCCGACATCGTCGACGTGCGCGAGCCGGGCCTGCGCGCGGAAGTGGAGGCGCTCGTGCCATCGATGCCGTGGATCGCGGATGCGCCCGCGCTGCTCGTGGTGTGCGGCAACGGCCGCCGGTTCCGCCGGCTGTTCGAGCGCCGCGGCCTGCCGTTCACCAACGAGCACCTCGACGGCTTCTTCAATCCGGCGGTCGACGCGGCGCTGGTGCTGATGAACCTCATCCGGGCGGCCGAAGCGGCTGGACTCGCCTGCTGCCCGATCAGCGTGATGCGCGACCGCGCCGCACGGCTCGCGGCACTGCTGCACATGCCCGCTCACGTGTTCCCGATCGCCGGGCTGTGCCTGGGCTGGCCGGTCGGCCGGCGCGACGTGAATCCCCGGCTTTCCCTGTCGGCGACGCTGCACGTCGACCGGTTCGACGAGGATCGCGACGGCAGCCGTGACGACGCGGCGATCGACGCCTTCGACGCCCGTTACGTGGCCGCGCAATCGTCGAGGCGTGCGCCGGGCACCGGGCCCGCGAGAACATGGTCCGACGAGCGGGCCGCCCAGTACGCGAAGGCTCAGCGCGAGGACTGGGGCGACTTCGTCCGTGCGCAGGGGTTCGACACGCGCTGACTGCGCATCACGCGGCGCGCGGCCGCCATGCGACCAAGGCCGCCACCCCGAACACCACACCCCAGAACGCCGAGCCCACGCCGAAGAGCACCACACCCGATGCCGTGACCAGGAAGGTCACGAGCGCCGGTTCGCGCTCGGTGTCGTTCGAGACCGCGGCCAGCAGCCCGCGTCCGATGGTCGGCAGCAGCGCAAGGCCTGCGACGGCGATCACCATCTCTCGCGGCAGCGCAGCGAACAGCGCGGCGAGCGGCCCGGCGAACGCGGCGATCGACACGTAGAAGCCGCCGGCGCAGGCGGCCGCGACCCAGCGTCGGCGGGGGTCGGGGTGCACGTCGGGGGCCATGCACAGCGCGGCGCTGATCGCGGCGAGGTTCAGCGCGAACGCACCGAAGGGCGCGAGCACCAGCGTCGCCACGCCGGCGATCGTCAGCAGGCGCGAGATCGGCGCGGCGCCGTAGCCGGATGCCCGGAGCACTGCGACGCCGGGCAGGTTCTGCGAGGCCATGGTGACGACGAACAGCGGCAGCGCGACGCCGAGCAGCGTCGACACCGAGAACGCGGGCGGCCATGCCAACGGCGCGACGGACGCCGCGGCGACCACGGCCGGTGCGCCCGCGGGCCCCGTCGGCCCGAGCGCGAGGCCCGGTCCCGCGAACACCGCAAACAGGCCCG
>RPRK01000453.1 GCA_003818495.1 Burkholderiales bacterium | reverse complement strand
TGGATCCGAAATTCGGCAGCGAATATGCCTTTATTGCCTCTACCGCGCAAATTAAAAATGCCAGCGAAATTTTTGCCGGCAAAAAGAGCGCGAGCGAACTGGGTGTACGCTCGATAGGCACCCACACATTAGAGGTAACGCTGAAGTCTCCCGTGACATTTTTTCCATCGCTCACCACTTTCTCAGCTTTTTATCCAGTGCGAAAAGATCTCGTAGAAAAATACAAAGAAAAATTCGCTGTCAACTTCGAGAGTATTGTGGGCAACGGGCCATACAAACTTACTCGATGGGTTCACGACACCTCTATGCGAGTAGAAAAAGCAAATACTTATTGGAACGCAGCGGCCATAAAAGTAAACGCAATAGAAGCTCCCGTGCTACTTAAAGACAGCGGCGCCGCATATAATCTATTTCTTACCGGTGGATTAGACATAGTATTTCTTGACAGAGAACGCCTGCGTATTGCGCAAAAAGAAAAACAATCCATACACAACTTCACCGACGACAGCGTTAATTGGATAGAAATAAATCAGCGCTCGGGCAAACTTTTTGCCAACCCAAAACTGCGAGAAGCCCTGCGCCTTTCTATTAATCGCGCCGAACTTATCAACAAAGTTGTTGCCATTCCAGGAGGAAAAACCGCATTCGGAGTAGTTCCCGACTACATACCTGGGCCAGTGCTAGGTAAAACATTCCGCAAAGATTTTCCTATCTCGTTTAAAGACGGCGACCTTGCCGCTGCCAAACGCCTTATTGCGGAGTACCTTGCCGAATCGAAGCAAAAACAGGTACCAAGTTTCGAAATTCTTGGCGATAATACCATTAAAGGTGAACTTCCTGTTCAGTATCTGCAGAGCTTTCTTGGAAAAGTTTTTGATACAAAGGTTACCGCCAATATTGTTCCATACCGCACTCACAGTCAGCTCATGCGCGACGCAAAGTTCGACCTCGCCTGGATTGGGTGGGCTCCAGACTACCTCGACAGCATGACCATGATTGAACGATTTTTATCAGAGAACAACAATAACTACGGCGGATTTTCAAATGCAAAATTTGACTCATTGGTAAAATCGGCTCGCACCGAAGCCAACGCTCAAACTAGGGCACGCAAACTTGCCGAGGCTGAAAATCTTTTGGTGGTCGAACATTCAGGAGTGGTACCCTGCTACCAACCCAGCAGAGCATATCTTATGGCCGAGGGTCTTCAAGGTTATACCCACGCTCACTTGGGAGTTGATCCTGACTTTCGCTTTGCGAGCTGGAGATAGTACTAGAATAGAAAACAGACGAAACGACTCCCACCATTCTCTCGGAAAAAATTGCCACGCTGCCGAGTCTTGACATTGCGTTGACACTCCACCGCTCGATGGAATGCCGTACACTTAATCCTAGTGTACGGAGATATTTAATGTTGAAACAGAAACTCAAAAACGCAATGCATATGTTAAGCGAACAAATCGCAGCAAAACCCAACCACATTGCTTTTTGGGAACCCAGCGGTAAAACTCTTACATTTGGCGAAGTAGGAGCACAAATTTCTCACGCGCAGTGCTTGCTTAAAAAGCACGGATTTGAATCTGGTATGAAAGTTGTGCTTTTTGCAAAGCCTTCCGCCGAATTATTTTCGTGGATCGGAGCAATTTTAGGACTCGGCGGCACCGTGATTGTGATGGAACCATGGATGTCGGGACCACAAGTTACACAAGCATTGGCAACTCTACATCCAACGCTTTTTATTCATGACTGGATTGGTTGGTTTTGGGGCATGCGGTTAAAAGGCATTCGCAAAATTCCCAAATGGGTTTCGATCTCTCGCCAATATTCTGCACACCCTATGAAAATTGAACCAGTCGAAGAACTTTCTCAAGCCATAATCACATTCACAACCGGAAGCACAGGCACCCAACAAGGCGTGGTGCGACCCCACGCAACCCTAAACGCCACACGAGACATTCTATTGGAGCGTACAGGGAGCAAACACCTTTCAGGTCCAGATCTTTGTGTGTTTGAAGGATCATAGCGACCTCTTCCAGCGAAGTGTTTCCGGCGCG
>RPRK01000452.1 GCA_003818495.1 Burkholderiales bacterium | reverse complement strand
GGTCCCGGCAGGTATGAGACGTCCCACGATCACATTTTCCTTAAGTCCTCGTAAGTTATCACATTTGCCACTGACTGATGCTTCTGTTAAAACGCGGGTGGTTTCTTGAAAGGAGGCGGCAGAAATAAAGGATTCGGTGGCTAAAGAGGCTTTGGTAATGCCTAATAAAATGGGTTCAAAATAGCTGGGTCTCTTATCAGCCTTCATGGCCTGATCATTCTCTTCTGATACTCGAGAACGTTCCACTTGTTCTCCAGGTAGCAGTCGGGTGTCTCCAGGGTCTATCACGGTGACTTTTCTCAACATTTGGCGCACAATAACTTCAATGTGTTTGTCATTGATTTTGACGCCTTGTAAACGATAGACTTCTTGCACTTCATTGACAATGTAATTGGCTAACTCATTGATCCCTTTGAGGCGCAAAATGTCGTGAGGATTGGGAGCACCATCTACAATCATTTCTCCTCGTTCAACATGTTCTCCTTCAAATACCTGGATATTACGCCAACGATTGACAGGAATTTCACATTGTTCCCCTTCTTGTTTGCCAGTGAGGATAATGCGTTGTTTGGTTTTGGTTTCTTTGCCAAAGCTGACAGTGCCACTGATTTCTGCCAGTACCGCAGGATCTTTGGGGATGCGGGCTTCAAAGAGGTCAGCCACACGTGGCAAACCTCCGGTAATGTCTCGAGTTTTTGAGCTTTCTTGAGGTACTCTAGCCAAGGCATCGCCCGATTTTACGCGTTGTCCCTCTTCCACGTTAATAATGGCTTTAGGAGGTAAGCTGTAGCTGGCAAGATGTTGGGTGCCAGGAATGTAGAGATCGTAACCTTCTTCATTCACCAGTTTAATGACTGGACGCAGGTTTTGACCTTGAGTAACGCCGGCCCCCCAAGTTTTAACCAGTTTGGGATCGACCACTACCAAGTTGGTTAATCCTGTGATTTCATCGACTTGTCGATGGACATTGAGTCCCTCATTCAATTCTTCAAAGCGGACAATACCGGCCACTTCAGTGATAACGGGATGGGTGTGAGGGTCCCAAGTGGCAATGATATTTCCTGGTTCCACTGGGTCGCCATCTTGTACAGTGAGGACTGCACCATAAGGCACTTTATAACGTTCCCGTTCTCGTCCCAGTTCGTCATGGACACTGATTTCTCCGGAGCGGGAAACGGTGACAAAGGTAGAGCGGGCGGTTTGGCTGGAGAAGGTGGCAAGTTCCGGGGTAGAGGCATTGTTGACTGTGGAATCTTTTTGTTGTTCAATCAGTTTGATGTTATACAGTTTAACTGAGCCTTTGGATTTGATTTCGATATTGTTGATTGCAGCTGCTCGGGAAGCGGCACCTCCAATGTGAAAAGTGCGCATGGTCAATTGCGTTCCGGGTTCTCCAATGGATTGGGCAGCTACCACACCCACTGCTTCACCGATGTTGACTAAATGACCTCTTGCAAGGTCTCGACCATAGCATTGGGCACAAATGCCATAGCGGGATTCGCAGGTGATGGCAGAGCGCACTTTTACCCGGTCAATGCCTTCCTGATCTAGAATGTCAACCCATTGTTCGTCAAGTAGAGTGCCCGCCGTGATTAGAGGTTCATCTTGTCCCAGCTTAAATACATCTTCTGCGACTACTCTTCCTAATACTCGATCTCGCAGGGCTTCGACCACTTCACCTCCCTCAATCAAGGGACTCATATACAGGCCACGATGGGTGCCACAATCTTGTTCTAAGATGACCATGTCTTGAGCAACGTCGACGAGTCGACGAGTCAGATAACCAGAGTTGGCAGTTTTGAGGGCGGTGTCTGCCAGTCCCTTTCGAGCACCGTGGGTAGAGATGAAATATTGCAACACATCTAAACCTTCTCGAAAGTTAGCGGTGATGGGAGTTTCAATGATAGAGCCGTCTGGTTTAGCCATGAGACCTCGCATACCAGCCAATTGGCGAATTTGGGCTGCGCTTCCTCGAGCTCCAGAATCGGCCATTTTATAGATGGAATTGAGAGAGGGTTGTTCAACTTCCAGAGCCAATAGGCAGTCTAGAAG
>RPRK01000451.1 GCA_003818495.1 Burkholderiales bacterium | reverse complement strand
GAGGTCATCCGCACCTACGGGGAAGAGCGGTTTGCTAAATCGATTGCGCGCGCGCTTGTTGCGGCACGGCAACAAGAAGCCATCCGCAGCACCGGGAAGCTGGCGAGCCTCATCGCCGCAGCGGTCAAACGGCGCGAACCGGGGCAGCACCCGGCAACCCGCAGCTTCCAGGCTATACGGATTTATCTCAACCGCGAACTGGAAGAATTGAGCGCCGTGTTGCCGCAATGCGTGGACAAACTTCAACCCGGCGGCCGCCTCGCGGTGATCAGTTTCCATTCGCTGGAAGATCGCATCGTCAAACGCTTCATGCGCGAGGAAGCGCTGGGTGAACAAGCGCCGCGCCGCCTGCCGATTCCGGCCGCGATGCTGAAACCGGGGCGGCTGAAACTGGTGGGTCGTGCGCAGCATGCGTCGGACGCCGAAGTGGCCATCAACCCGCGCGCACGCAGTGCGGTGTTGCGCGTGGCGGAGCGCGTGACGTGAGCCGTCTGAACGCCGTGTTGGCCTTTGTGCTGATTATGTGTGCGATCGCGGTCATTCAGGCGCAGCATCGCTCGCGCACGTATTTCGTGGAACTGGAACGTTTGAAAAAAGAAGCGCGCGCCCTCGACGAACAGTGGGGGCAATTGCAGCTGGAGCAGAGCACTTGGGCCAATCCGGCACGGGTGGACACGATCGCGCGCGCTCAGCTCGGGTTGGTGCCGCCGCCGCAAGAGCGTATTCACGTTGAAACCGGGCAAGCCGAAACGCCGGCCGGTACGCCATGAATTACCACTCACGCAAACTGCTCAAGCTCAATCTTGCCCCTTGGCGCATGGCGACCGTGGGTGGGCTGCTGCTTGGCGGAATGGTCCTGGTGGCGGGGCGCGCCTTCTATTTGCAGGGCCTCAACACCGATTATCTGCAAGGCAAAGGCGATGCGGTGTCCAACCGCAATCTCACCCTGCCCGCGCATCGCGGTCAGGTGTCCGATCGCCATGGCCAGTTGCTTGCCATCAGCACACCGGTCGAATCCCTGTGGGCGCGACCGGTCGAACTCAAATTGGCGACCGGTCAACGCACGGAACTGGCCAAGTTGCTCGGCATGGCACCCCAGGAATTGACGAAAAAACTGACGCGCAGAACGCGTGGCGAATTCAGCATCAAGCGCCCGGTGACGCCGGAGCAGGCAGTCAGGATTGCCGCCATGGGCGTGCCCGGACTGCATTTGCGGCGCGAGTTTCGCCGCTACTACCCGGCGGGCGAAGTGGCCGCGCACGTCGTCGGTTTCACCAACGTGGACGACAAGGGGCAGGAAGGCGTCGAGCGCGCCTATCAGGACTGGCTGGCCGGCCGCGAGGGTGAGCGGCAGATTCTGCGCGACCGGCGCGGCAACACCATCCGCGACCTGGCGCCGATCAAGACCGCGCAGATGGGCGGCAATCTGGCGCTGGCGCTTGACCTCAAGATTCAATACCTGGCGCATCGCGAACTCGCCGCGGCGATTGCCAAACACAAGGCCAAGGGCGGCAGCGTGGTGGTGCTCGACGCCAAGACCGGTGAAATCCTCGCGCTGGCGAACCAGCCGATCTTCAACCCCAACAACCGCCGCAACTATCAACCGGGGCCGATGCGCAACCGCGCGGTGATCGACACCTTCGAGCCCGGCTCCACCATCAAGCCTTTCGTTGCGGCGGCGGTGCTGGAACGCGGCCTGTTTCATCCCGACAGCGTGATCGACACGCCGGAAACCTGGCGCGTCGGGTCCAAACTGGTGCGCGATGAGCACCCGCACCCGCGCATGACGGTGACTGAAATCATCCAGAAATCGAGCAACGTCGGCGCGGTGAAAATGGCGATGACGTTGACACCCCGGCAATATTGGGAGGTGTTGCACCGCGCCGGTTTCGGCGAGTTGCCAGGCTCCGGATTCCCCGGCGAAACCTCGGGTCGTTTACGTGATGCCGGTAGCTGGAAACCAGTTGAGCAGGCCACCATGGCCTACGGCTACGGCCTGTCGGTCAGCCTGCTGCAGCTGGCGCGCGCCTACATGGCCTTCGCCAACGATGGCGAG
>RPRK01000450.1 GCA_003818495.1 Burkholderiales bacterium | reverse complement strand
GGCGAAAACTCGGCAGCCGCGATATTCAGATTGATTTTTTTCTGATTCAAATCCGGACGTGCAGTAAAAACAATCTCTTCTCCCCGCGGATAAATCTTCAATGTGCAGACGAATCTGTTCATATCCGATGATTCAGGCACAATTTCAAGGTCCAAAGGAATCCTGAAAAGCTTTTCTCCATCGCGCTCGCAAATCACGACCGAATTGCGGATTTCAAATTTTCCTACAGAAAAGGGCAGAATCGGTGACTGAACCGCAGCCGTTTGCGGAGAGGATCGGAATCGGCTGAAATCGCCGCCGCGGAAACGCAATTTTCCGTCTTTGAATATGCAATAAAGTTCTACGCCGCTGAACGCTATTCTTCGGATATGTTTCCGATAAAGTTCTGCAATTGAATAATCGCTCTGAAGGGATTGCACAGAAAGTGCCGGACTGCTTTCCGGCAAACCGATTTTAATTCCGCCGGCATCCAGCCCGCTGAAACTGATTCTGCGTATCTCGCATGAAAAACCCGGAAGCCCCAGTTTTTCGGCAAGCAACGGAACCCATTTGGAATTTATGTATGCGGGGAGATAAATGTAAAGTGATGAAAAAACAGTGAAAAGTACAGAAAGAAAAGACAGAGCGAAAATCAGCCGCCGGAAAATTTTTCCGCGCAGGGTGGATGAAACCCGCCTTTTCCCTGATTTCAGGGCATTGAAAACATAACGGAATTTATCGGCAATCAAGCAGACCCCATTCAGGGTGGGTCAGAGGTTCGGGGTCAGAGATCAGGGGTTAAAATAACCTCAAACCTCTCACCCCGTACCCCTCACCCTCATATCAATTAAGCCCCTGTTGCAGTTTTTGCCATTCCTCCGGAGTGATTTTTTCCCATCCCACCAGTGCCTCTCCCATTTCCGCAAGAATGCTGCTGTCAATTCCGGCATCCCGCATTTCTGCAAAAATTTTGTCAAGAGGTCTGAATTCCGTAGGTCTCAGATTGACAAAGGTATAATCTAAGGTCAGCGAGGCTTTTTTGATCGGCTTGACATCTCTGTCGAAAAAAGCAAAATGATAACTTAATAGTGCGTAAACAATGCCCCCGATCAGAAGTATCGGGATAAGCTGCTTAATTTTTTTTACCATGGTTCAAACCTTTCTTTATAAAGTTTATTCATAGAGATGAGCGGCTCTGAAGCCCTGTTTATTCGGATGAATTTTGTGTATATTAATGCAATGTTGATTTTTATGCAAGGAAAATATATCCGCGGCATTGCTTTGAAGCGATTTCAAAAAAAACTTGCATAAAACCGGAAAAATATGTTTATCATATAATGATAACAAAGGAATTTTGTATCTGAAAAGCGGGTTTAAAACCCGCTCTACAGGGGAATTTTGTATCCGAACCGTACCGCGCATGTCGCGCTCTGCAAAGTGTATGTCAGGGATAAAACTGTGAGAAAGGGGGCATTTATGAAGAAACTGAGACGGGCGGTTTTTGCCGGAAGCTGGTATCCTGCAACCGCCGCGGAATGCGAAAGGGAAATCAAAGCCTTTCTTGAATCTGACCAAACCGGAACTGTTCCGGACAGAAAATTTATCGGCGGAATTGTCCCACATGCGGGCTGGTTTTTTTCAGGAAGCATTGCCTGCAATGTGATACGGCTTCTTGCGGAAAAAGAGCAGCCGGATGTGATCGTCATTTTCGGAATGCACCTTCATCCCGGATCCCCGCGGTTTATTATGACAGAAGGAGGATATGAAACGCCCTTTGGCGAACTCGGTATTGAAAGCACTTTGGCAAATGCCCTTACCGAAAAATTTTCTTTTCAAATTGAAACCGCAGACCGATTCACGCAGGATAACACCATAGAACTTCAACTGCCGTTTATAAAATATTTTTTCAAAGATGCCCGAATTGTTCCTGTAGGCGTTCCGCCAAACGGATCATCTTCGGAAATCGGGAAAGCAGTTGCAGATATTTCAGAACGTCTCGGATTGAAAGTGAAAGTGATAGGGTCAACAGACCTTACCCATTACGGTCCGAACTACGGCTTTACGCCCAAAGGAAGCG
>RPRK01000449.1 GCA_003818495.1 Burkholderiales bacterium | reverse complement strand
GGCGCCCGCGAAGTGCCGCGACCAGTCGCCGGGCTCGGCGAGGTCGGCGTACTCGGCGACGACGTCGGGCTGCACGCGCTTGAGGATCTCGAGGTTCGTGCGGTGCTTGTCGAGCACGACGAGGTTCGTGTAGCCGCGCGCCCGCAGCCGTGCAACGAGGTTCTGGCCGACGAGGCCGGCGCCGCCTGGGAGGATGATCTTCTGGTCGGTCCGGGTCATCTGGAGTCCGCGGCGACGGGCCGCGGCGGGAGAGTGGGCGAGGACGGCGGGACGGCGCCCGCGGGGAACGGGCCTCGGCTCGGGCCCTCCCGTCCGGCGCACGATGATACTGGATCGGGCCTCGGTGGCCGCCCGGTCCGCCGACTCGCCGGCCCGGCCGTCAGATGTTCATGCGGTCGAAGACGACGCGCGGCAGGTGCCGGATCACCATCATGATCAGCGCCCACTTGCCCGGCGCGTAGACCGTCGCCCGGCCCTTCGCCGCGCCCTCGACGATGTCGCGGGCGACGTCCTCGACCGGCGCGAGCTTCGCGCCCGCGCCGCGCAGGTGCGCGGTCATCGGCGTGTCGGTCGGGCCGGGCTTGACCAGCACGACGCGCACGCCGGTGCCCGCCGACCGGTGCTGCAGGCCCTGGACGTAGCGGGTCACCAGGCCCTTGGCCGCACCGTAGGCGTAGTTGGACCGGCGGCCGCGGTCGCCGGCGACCGAGCCGACGACCACCAGCGTGCCGGCACCGCGGGCGAACATCGCGGCCGCGAAGCCCTCGGCGAACATCGCCGGCGAGACGCCGTTGACGACCAGCGCGTCCTCGCAAGCATCGAGCGCGTCCTGGCAGCGCGCCTGGTCGGGCAGCGTGCCGTGCGCGATCAGCACGAGATCGGGCGGGCCCGCCTCGCTCGCGCGGCGCACGGTGTCGGCGATGGCCTCGGCGCCAACGAAGCCGCCGACCAGCACGCTCGCCTGCGTGGCGCCGCGCACCCGCAGGTCGGCGGCGATGCGCTCGGCGCGGTCGGCGTCTCGCGCGACCAGCACGAACGAGGTCGGCGCCCGGGCGGCCCACAGGCGGGCGCAGTGCTCGGCGATCGAGGACGTGGCGCCCACGATCACGATGCGGAGGGGGGTGGGCATGGCGTCAGTGTCCCATCAGCCGACGAGACATCGCCGAGCTCAGTTTCGGATCGCGGAAGCGGAGGAAGTCGCCGAGGCCGGGATAGCCCGCCTCGAACAGCGCGCGGCTCATGCGGGCGTCCTTTGCGGCGTACAGGCGGCCGCCGGCTTCGTGCACGATCGCGTCGAGCCGCTCGAGGAGCGCGGCGGTGCTCGCGCCCCGGTTCGGGAAGTCGAGCGCGAGCGTGACCCCCGGCATCGGGAAGCTCAGCAGCCCGGCGGCCGGGCGATCACCGAAGGTCTTGAGTACCGCCAGGAACGAGCCCTCGCCGCTGCGCGCGATCGACTCGAGCATCGCGCCGATCGCGGCACGTCCCGCCGCGCGCGGCACCACGCACTGGTGCTGGAAGAAGCCTCGGGGACCGTACATGCGGTTCCAGTCGGCGAGGTTGTCGAGCGGATAGAAGAACGGCCGGTAGTGGGCGGGCGCGCGGCCGGCCTTCAGGCGGTTCAGGTTGAAGTACGCGACGTTGAACAGGCGCAGCGACAGCCCGTTGACCAGCGACACCGGCGGCACGAACGGCATCGCGCGGCGCCGCTCGGCGGGCTCGGGCCGCATTCGCTCCGGCGAGTGGTTGCCGCGCATGAACAGGCCCCGCGTGCGGCCGCGCGCCACGCAGTCGATCCAGGACACCGTGTACTCCCAGCCGGCCTCGGACGCGTCGGCCAGCTCGAAGAAGGCGTCGAGGTCGGCGAAGGGAATGGTCTCGGTGTTCAGCCAGGGCCCGTCGACCGGCATCAGCTGGAGCTCGGCCTCGGCGACGATGCCGGTCAGGCCGAGCCCGCCGACCGTGGCCGTGAACCAGTCGGGCCGCTCGTCCGGGCCGCACTCGAACGACTCGCCGTCGGTGCGCACGAGGCGCAGCCGACGCACGTGATCGCCGAAGGTGCC
>RPRK01000448.1 GCA_003818495.1 Burkholderiales bacterium | reverse complement strand
GGAAAAAAGCAGACAGGCTGATTGCCTGACTGACTCCAGACGATTGGCATATTATACAATTTACGCCTGAACAAATACTAGTCTTGCGCTGATATGCCATAATACACTATAATTTTCTTTGGCAGAGGGGTGTAGCTCAGCTGGTAGAGCAGCGGTCTCCAAAACCGCCGGTCGTGGGTTCGAGCCCTGCCACCCCTGCCATTTTTTTATTTTGCCGAGGTGGTGGAATTGGTAGACACGCCATCTTGAGGGGGTGGTGGGCGTAAGCCTGTCGGGGTTCGAGTCCCCGCCTCGGCACCACCCAATTTCTCCATCTTCAAAGCTATTCCTGTATTTATGCGTCCTCGCATAAAACCCCGCCCGTCAGGGCGAAGAATGAAGCCGCCCCCGCGGTCTTACTTTCACGAAGCGGGGCAACACGGAGGCTGCGGTCACTTAAAACTCCGACCGTAAGGCCGGTGGAGTTTATTGTTGAAGGAATCAGTGTAGTCATTTATACTTAAGGTTATCATGGCTGAACAGGCAAGACTGATAGATATCTATATTATGGGCAAGCAATACCAGGTGCCGGAGGGGCTAACCATCCTGACGGCGCTGGAATACAGTGGTTACTGCATGATACGGGGCTGCGGCTGCCGGGCCGGTTTTTGCGGCGCCTGCGCCACCGTTTATAACTTCCTCCGTGATCCGCAGTTACGATATGACCTTGCCTGCCAGAAAACCGTCGAGCCGGAGATGTGCCTTGTCCAGATCCCGTATTTCCCGGCGGTTAAAGCCACTTACGACCTGGAGAAGATCAAGGCTGACGGAGAAAAGATCAAAGCGCTTTACCCCGATATCGTCAAATGCTACGGCTGCAATACCTGTACCAAGACCTGCCCGCAGGAATTGGAAGTAATGTGGTTCATGACCGACGCCTTGCGGGGGGATATAGCAGCGGTGGCGGATAAGTCATTTGATTGCGTGATGTGCGGGCTGTGTGCGGCGCGCTGCCCGCAGGGGCTGGCGCCATATAACGTAGGACTTTTAGCGCGCCGGATGTACGGCAGCCACATGGCGCCGGTTTCTCAACATCTGGATGACCGGATCGCGGAAATAGCCTCCGGTAAGTACGACGCCGGACTAGAAGAGATGAAAAAAGCCGGAGAAAAAGAACTCCGCCGCCGGTATACCGAACGTGAAATAGAACCTGCCCTGGAACAAAACCGGGAGTAAAGAGTTATAGATGTATCCTGCTTACCTTGAAGAAAATATTCATATTATTGAAGATACGCGCGTACGGCGCCTTATCGAGAATATACCGCGCCTGCAGGAAATGGATAAGATCGAGCTCCTGCGTAAATATCACCCGGATTTTATAACCTCCAGTATGCGCAAGCTGCAGGTCGGGCCGAACAAGGGAGACCAAACGCCGGTAGAACTCGCGGACCTCCTGGAAGGAAGAAGCCGCCTCGATCCCCTGAAACTCGATCCCACCAAGCCAGATTATAATGTTGACGTGCTGATCATCGGATGCGGCGGGGCGGGCGCTTCAGCGGCGATACTGGCTAATGAAGCCGGCGCCAGGGTGCTGGTGACAACCAAACTGCGACTGGGTGACGCCAACACGGTAGGGGCGCAGGCAGGCACGCAGGCCGCCGACCGCCCCAATGATACACCTTTAGACCACTACCTGGATACGATGGGCGGCGGCCACTTTGAAAATATCCCGGAGCTGGTGGAAGTGCTGGTTAAAGACGCTCCTTCCGCCATCAGGTGGCTGGAGAAGCTGGGTGTAAACTGGGATAAAGCGGCGGACGGAAGCATGCGCGAGCTTTCCGGCGGCGGCACATCGCGGCGGAGGCTCCATTCCGCCCGTGATTATACCGGCCTGGAAGAGATGCGCGTCCTGCGGGATGAAGTTAAGAATAAAAAAATCAACTATCTTGAGTTCACGTCTGCGGTGGAATTGATACTGGATGATAAGGGGCAGATCGCGGGAGCGGTGCTGCTCAACATGGAGACGGAAGAGCTGACCATCGCCCGCGCCAAAGCGGTGGTGCTGGCCACCGGCGGGCTCGG
>RPRK01000447.1 GCA_003818495.1 Burkholderiales bacterium | reverse complement strand
TACTTTTGGTTTCCTCCTGCTCTTCAGAATCAACCACTACCTCCACCACCAAAACAACGGCCGTTACTAGCACGACCTCTACATCAACAGCTACCACAACTACGGCGGTTACCCCCAAAAAAGGCGGCATTCTCCGGGTAAATACCTCTGGCGTTACAGGTTCTTTGGGCTGGCCAGCTAATTTCACCGGTGCTGATGTAGGAAAAGCGCAGCCAGCGCTGGAGTCTTTACTAAGACAAAATTGGGATGGTTCATTGTACCCCTGGCTGGCAACTTCATATGACATTAATTATGATGAACCATCGGTTACCTTCCACTTGCAGCAAGGTGTAAAGTTCACTGATGGCACTGATTTCAACGCTGAAGCCGTCAAATTCAACTACGACTCTGTTATAACGAAAAAGAAGCAAGCCTTCTGGAAATCGGTGTCGGTCGTGGATACCTATACCGTTAAAATCGTTCTGACCACATGGAGCAATATCGCCATGATCAGTTTTGCCGATACTGGCACTGCTTGCGTAGCGTCGGTAAAGGCTTACCAGGACAATGGCGAAGACTGGACTAATACTCATGTGGTCGGGACCGGAGCTTTCAAACTCGTCAGCTATGAAAAAGATAGCAAAATAGTATGGACCAAAAATGACAACTATTGGAAACCCGGTCTTCCTTATCTGGATGGTATAGAGCTACTCATTACGTCTGATTATCAGACCAATAAAAATATGCTACAGGCTGGTGAGACAGATTCCTTCTCGGCCGAACTGGGTAAACAGGCAGACGAACTGTCAAAACTCGGCCTCGACCTGGATGTGATTGTACAGCACCAGGCAACTTACAGCCTGATCCCGGATACTAAAAACGCGGATTCTCCTTACGCCAACAAATTAGTGCGCGAGGCAGTTGAATACGCCATAAACAAAGAAGCTATTGCTTCCGGCCTCGGCTACGGTTTCTGGGAAGCTCCTTATCAGATACCGCCCAAAGATAATTCTGCCTATAACCCCAACTATTCCGGTACTGTACGGAAGTATAACCCGGACAAAGCCAGGGAACTGCTGAAACTAGCCGGGTATCCCAACGGCTTTAAGACCGACCTGGTACCGGGGATGGCTAAAAACCTGGATACCGCCACGGCCATCAAGTCATACCTGGATGCCGTGGGCATCGAGACGACGCTGAATAATATGGACACCGCTGCCTACATGCAATACCGCAGCGGCGATGGCTGGCATAATGCCCTTCTTATTGAACCTCTCGCTGCCTTCGGTAACTATAACTCGACGTGGAACTACTACTTCAGCCCGACTGGTACTCAATTCAGAAGTTGGACCAGGTCTGAAGCGTTCCTTAAAGTCTTCAATGCCTCTATCCTTAGCCACGACTTGGACATCAGTCTGATGAGGGCTGTTAACGATGAAATAATGGAAGAATGCTCCTTAATACCCGTTCACGAGGGAGGCGCCAGTCAGCCCACTTATAAATACGTTAAGGGAGCTGGTTTCTTACAACGAGGGTTCCCGATTTACTGGAATGCGGAATCCGCCTGGCTCGATAAATAGCGTGAGATAGTATGTATCGTTCCAGGCAAATTTACATCCGCCTGGAACGATACCCTCTCCGAGAGGAAACGGGCATGTGTCTGTATATGTTTAGAAGTACTATGGCAGAGGTACAATAATGGGTACTTTTATTATTCGTAGACTAATCATGGCGGTGATAGTTCTTCTCTTTGTCAGTATCCTTATATTTTTTACAATGCGCCTGTTGCCCGGTGACCCTATTTTGTTAGTACTGACGCAAAGCCAGCAAAATGCCTACTCTGAAGAAGATATCGCCGCGATAAGGCATCAATACGGCCTCGATAAATCCCTTTTTGTGCAATATCTAGACTGGATTAATCAGATATTTCATGGTGATTTGGGTAAATCAATATTGGAGCGCAATCCCGTAGCCAATGAGATTGGCAGACGCATACCAATAACTTTATATATCGGACTGCTTGCCTTTATTGTTGGTTTTATCATCGGTATACCGTTGGGCATTATATGTGCCGTACGACGGGGAACCTGGATAGATACCCT
>RPRK01000446.1 GCA_003818495.1 Burkholderiales bacterium | reverse complement strand
TCTCGCGGCTGGGCCCGGCGCTGCTGCAGGAATCGCGGGCGGCACGCGCGGGCGGACGCGAGGGCGCGCGGCTGGAGATCATCGGCGACATGGTGGCTGCGCTGCCCGAGGACACCCCGCTGCTGGAGACGGGGTCGTGGGACTTCCCGAGCTCGCGCGATGCGGGGAAGACGTACCGAGTGGCGTTCGGGCGGGGCGGGCACCTGCAGTGCACCTGCCCGGGGTTCGAGTATCGGGGGGAGTGCAAGCACGTTCGGGAGGTGCGGAAGTCGGCGGTGGCGGCATGAGTGGAGGGCGGGCCGGCGCCGAGTGGCAGCCCATTCCACCCACCCCGATTTGCATCTTCCCCCCACCCCATGCACGGTATCGCCTCCCCCGAATCCCTCCTCGTTAGATGCCCGCCCCCCGCAACCCCCTGACGCGCCTCATCCCCAAACCCCGCCTCGACCGAGTCCTCGGCATCCCCGAGCGAGCCCAGCACCTCTCCACCGGCACCAAGACCGCACTGCTGTTCGCGGCCCTCGCGCTCGTCGCGATCGCGGTCGCGGTGTTCGACCCGCGCCCCAGCCTGCGCCACGTGAAGGTCGCGATCGCCTCGGGCGCGCCGTCGGGCCAGTACCACGCCACGGTGGCGCGCATCGCCGGGGAGGTCGGGCGCGAGAAGGGCCGCGTCACGAACCTGTCGTCGGCGGGGTCGGTCGAGAACGTGGAGCGGCTGGTGGCGGCGCGCCGCTCGTGCGACGTGCACTTCGCGCTCGTCCAGGACGGCGTGGACTGGCCGCGCGACGGCGGGCTCGAGCTGATCGGGCGGCTGCCGCGTGCGGAGACGCTGCTGCTCCTCGGTCGCACCGCGGACCGGATCCGATCGGTGGACGACCTGCGCGGGCTGCGGGTGGGCATCGGCCCGGTCGGCAGCGGCACGGCGGCACTGGCGCAGCGTGTGTTCGGCCCCCTGGCGGAGCTGGGGATGACGCTGTCGACGCAGCCGATCGACGAGCAGCTCGATCGGCTGCAACGCGGCGAGCTGGATCTGGGCGCGATGGTGATCGACGAGGACGCGTCGCTCGCGGTGGAGGCGGTGCGCACGCGCGGGCTGCAGATCCTGGACATGCCGGACGCGGAGGCCCTGGCGCGCCGGCTCGGCTTCGCGGCGGCGGGCACGATCGCGGCGGGGCAGTACGACTACGTGCGGCGTCTGCCGCGCGAGGCGAAGCACGTGCTGCGGGTGGACACGCTGCTGGTGGGCAACGGCTGCGCGTCGCTGTCGCGCACGCAGGGCCTGATGACGGCGGTGGCGGCGGTGTTCCCGACCTTCGTGCGCCAGAACCGCGGCGAGCCCAACGTGACGGGGCTGCCGCTCAATCCGGTGGCGCGCAGCTTCTTCGACGACGAGGGGCCGGACGTGCTGGGGCGCTTCGCGCCCTGGCTGGTGGACGTGATGCCGTCTGCGAGCTGGATGCAGCTGGTGGTGGGCTTCTCGATGCTCTTCAGCGCGATGACGCTGTGGCACCGGTTCCGGCTGTGGCGGATCGACGCGATGCGGGTGCGGATCGAGCGCGACGTGCCGGCGCTCTTCGGGCCGGGCACGACGGTGGGCGACATCGAGTCGATGACGCCGTCGGAGCGGCACCGCAGCGAGGCGACGCGGGCGGCGGTGGATGCGCTGATCGAGCGGCTCTCCGGGCTGTCGGCACGCTGTCGGCGGCACTCGCTGTCGGTGGTGGTGCCGATGGGCGAGGAGATGTCGTACCGCTACCAGGAGACGCTGGTGGCGGACCTCACGCACGCGCTGCGGGCGTTCAGGGAGCGGCTGGGGCCGTGAGCGGGCCGCGGCGGCGTGCGGGCGCCGGACGCCGGCTCGACCCGGCCGGTGCCCGACCGCAACGTCTCCTGAACGACGGGGTCACCGACTGACCGTGGTCCACGATCTATCGGCTCCGGCAGTCCATGCACGCTCAGACGAGCTGGGCCAGTTGCGCGGGTTCCAGATGACACCACTGGCCCATGGGCAGGCCCAGCGAATCGAGGGTGAGCTTCCCGATCGCGCTCCGGCGCAACGCGACGCAGTGATTGCCCGCCGCGGCC
>RPRK01000445.1 GCA_003818495.1 Burkholderiales bacterium | reverse complement strand
GCAGGATCATGGATTAAACGATGTGCTTGATAATCAATTGATTGAAAAAGCAAAAAATGCTCTCGAAGAACAGAAATTAATAGAATTCTCCCTGCCGATTCGAAATGCGCACCGGTCGGTCGGAGCAATGTTGAGCGGTGAAGTCGCCCGGCGCTTTGGTTCAAGCGGATTATCAGGGAGTACGATTAAGATTCATTTTAACGGATCTGCAGGACAAAGCTTTGGTGCATTTCTCGCAAAGGGCATTACATTCTTTCTCGAGGGTGACGCGAACGATTATGTCGGGAAAGGGCTTTCCGGCGGAAGAATAGTTGTTTATCCTCCAAAAAAATCAACAATTGTGCCTGAAGAAAACGCTGTAGTCGGAAATGTAGTGTTGTATGGAGCAATAAGCGGCGAGGCATACTTTAACGGAAAAGCGGGCGAGCGATTTGCCATACGTAACTCCGGTGCAACTGCGGTCGTAGAATCTGTCGGTGCACATGGCTGTGAATATATGACTAACGGTATTGTTGTTGTAATAGGGCCAACAGGGAAAAATTTTGCAGCCGGTATGTCCGGCGGAATCGCTTACGTCCTTGATGAGACCGGCGAGTTCTCCGCCACACTGTGCAATCGTTCAATGGTTGATATCGATCAACTCGACATAAAAGATAAAGAAAAGGTACATCAACTTATAGAAAAACATTTTAAATATACCGGAAGTATGCGCGCACAACTAATCCTGGATCAATGGACACAGATATCGGATAAATTTGTCAAAGTATTCCCGCATGATTATAAAAGAGTCCTTGGAGTTTCTGCAAATATGCCGAAAAAGAAAATTGTAATGGTACAAGATGAGGTAAAGGAGGTTTTAAATGGGTAGTCCGACTGGCTTCCTTGAAATTGAACGTGAAACACCTGCCCGGCGCCCCGTTGCAGTTCGTATCAACGATTGGAAAGATACTTATCAGGATTTTGCCGATCAGAGCGTTTGCAGGCAGGGAGCACGCTGTATGGATTGCGGAGTCCCGTTTTGTCAGACCGGATGCCCGCTGAATAATATTATTCCGCGTTGGAATGATCTCATTTATCGAAATCGGTGGAAAGAAGCAATCCGTATTTTACACTCCACAAATAATTTTCCGGAATTTACAGGCCGTGTTTGTCCTGCACCTTGCGAGGCAGCTTGTGTTCTCGGGATCAACGAACCGCCTGTAACTATTAAAGTTATTGAGCGGGCAATAATAGATGTTGCATTCCGTGAAGGATGGATAAAACCTGAAAGCCCTGCAAAACGAACAGGAAAAACTGTTGCGATAATCGGATCGGGTCCGGCAGGCCTTGCAGCTTCTCAGCAGCTCAATCGTTCCGGACATCATGTAACAGTTTATGAAAAAAACGATCGAATCGGCGGTTTGCTGAGATATGGAATTCCTGATTTCAAATTGGAAAAGAACTTGCTGGATAGACGAATAGAATTGATGCAAGCTGAGGGTGTTGTGTTTGCTACTAAATCGCATGTAGGTGTGAATATTTCCATAGAAGAGCTGCGTCGTTCTTATGATGCCCTGCTTCTCTGCGGCGGCGCTGAAGCTCCCCGCGATCTCAAAGTTCCCGGACGCGAACTAAAAGGAATTCATTTTGCGATGGATTTCCTGAAACAACAAAACATTCGTAACGAAGGAATAGTTATTGATCCAAATAAAGAAATTCTCGCAACGGGAAAACGTGTTGTGATTCTTGGCGGCGGCGACACCGGCGCGGATTGTCTCGGCACAAGTCATCGTCAAAAAGCAGTTTCAGTACATCAATTGGAAATTATGCCTAAACCGCCGAATGAACGGGCAGCAAGTACACCGTGGCCTATGTGGCCCCTGCAATTGCGCACGGAGACTGCGCATGAAGAAGGCGGAGTAAGAGAGTGGTCTGTTGCGACAGTTCGTTTTGAAGGCGACAATAATGGAAACGTAAAAAAATTGCATGCTGTTCGCGTCGGCCCGCCGCCGGAATTCACTCCAATTGCCGGCTCGGAATTCACAATGGATGTTGATCTTGTATTGATTGCAATGGGATTTTCAGGCCCCACAAAAATCGGAATGCTTGATG
>RPRK01000444.1 GCA_003818495.1 Burkholderiales bacterium | reverse complement strand
CCTGCTGCTGATGCTGGATATCGACCACTTCAAAGTCATCAACGACACTCATGGCCACCTGGCTGGCGATCAGGTGCTGCAAGCCATCGCCGCCAGCCTTGCGCGCTGCGTGCGCCCCGCGGATACGGTCGCCCGCTACGGCGGCGAGGAGTTTGCCGTGATCCTGCCGAATTGCCGCCCGCTGTTCGGACAGGTGGTGGCCGAACGCATTCGCCAGACCATCGCATCGCTCTCGATTCCCGTTTCGCCCTTGCTCAGTCTCCGTGCCACCATCAGCATCGGCGGCGCCTACGCGCCGGAATGGGTGCGCTCAACCGCCGATCTATGGATCGAACGCGCCGATCTGCAGCTTTACCGCGCCAAATCCGGTGGACGCAATCGCGTCAGCCTCGATCAGCCGCGCGAGCTTTCTGTCAGCGCGGAAGAAAAAGGTCTGCTGTTCGGCCAGTTTACGATGGATGAATCGACCCGGCCCGACATCAGCCCCGACAGGACACCGAATCGAGTGAAAACATGAACGACGCCTTGTCTCCTGCCGCCCCCAATCAGGATGCGGCGCCAACGCCCCTGAAGCCTCTGGGCAAAGTATTGGCCGTCACCAGCGGCAAAGGCGGTGTCGGTAAAACCTTCGTGTCCGCCAATCTCGCCGCCGCGCTGGCCAAACGCGGTCACAAGGTGCTGGTGCTTGATGCCGACCTCGGGCTGGCGAATCTCGACGTGGTGCTCAACCTCCACCCCAAGATCACCTTGCACGACGTGTTCACCGGCAAGGCCAGGCTGGAAGAAGCCATTATTCAGGCGCCGGGCGGCTTTTCCGTCCTGCTGGCCGGCTCCGGCATGGTCGAATATTCACGGCTGACGCCCGAAGTGCGCGACGAGTTCCTGCGCATCGTGACGGGGCTGGTGCCGCATTACGACGTGGTGCTGCTCGACACCGGCGCCGGGATTTCGGATGTGGTTGTGTTTGCTGTCTCTCTGGCGTCCGAGGTCTTGATGGTGGCCACACCGGAGCCGACTTCGCTTACCGATGCCTATGCCACCATCAAGGTGCTGGCAGGCCAGCAACAGCGGCAAAACGTCCGGCTCATCGTCAATCAGGCCACCCGTGCCGGCATGGGCCTCGCCATTGCCGGCCAGCTGCAGCAGGTGCTGGATCGTTTTGTCGTGGCCGATCTTGGTCGTCCCATCCACCTGATCCATCTGGGCGATATCCCCGTCGACCCTGAAGTACGCCAGGCCGTGATGCGCCGCCAGTTGATGATGCAGACCACGCCCGGCTGTCCTGCCGGCGTGGCGATCATGCAGATTGCCCGTGTACTGGAAGAAGACGTGATTCCGAAGGGGAGCCGCTCGCGCTGATAGCCCCGGAAATCGGGAGCGGCGATCGTCTTACCGCGGCGACGGCGTATGCGCGACCAGCGACTTGGCCTGCTCCGGTTCGATCCGCAGCAAATGCCCGATTTCGAGATAATCATCCGGCAAGGCGGCATTGTTCCAGCCCTGCGCGGAGTGCCGGGCCAGGTTGACCGCCAGCATCACATTCCGCACCCGGGTCGTTTTGGCTTGCGCCGGGTCCATCAAATTCAGCAATAATCCGGGCAGCTGCCAATCGGTCGCCAACTGACGCTGGAGCTCCAGGCCTGCAAAGCCCAGCACCTGCTTCTGCGCGTCGGCGCTGCGCAGCGTCTTGTCGGATTCCTGCAGCTTGCGGATTTCGAGCATCTCGACGGGGCTGAAACACCACATCAGCATTTCGGCGACGTGCGACAGCAGCGCGGATACATGCACCTCGTGCGCATGCAGATCGTGCAGGCGCAAGGCCCAGTCGAAGGCATAGTGCGCCGCACGCTGTGCGCGGCGCACTGTTTGCAGCAGATGCACCAGCGCGTCCATATGGCCGTGCAGCATGTCCTCCGCCACGGGCGTCGCCGGCACTTCCCGAAAAAATGTATCGAGCCCCATCATGAGCAGGGCCTGTTTCACGTCGACCAGTTCGTATTTCTGGTTGGAATGTTTGTGCGTCTGCATGTAGCGCAGCAGTTTCACCGTCATCAGCGGATCGTCGGTCACGATATGGGCCACGCTCCGCGCAT
>RPRK01000443.1 GCA_003818495.1 Burkholderiales bacterium | reverse complement strand
TGATAACAATATCGGCTATTTCGCCAACGATGACGGGATTTACCGGTTCAACGGCGGCTCGGCACAAAAGATTAGCCGAGGCAAGGGATTTAACATTGAGGCATTTCATGACCGCTACAAAGCCAGCCGGCTGGTGCTGGGATTCAAAAACGATGTGCTTTATGTTAGCTATCCGGATAGCGATGTGACGCTGTATTACGATGTGACGGCTGACTTCTGGTCGTATTTCGGTTTCGGCATGAATTTCATAATGACAAATTGGGCGGATAAAGACACCAGTATCTTTTTGTTTGGCAATCCGAATTATCCGGGTCGTATTTTCTATTATCCAACAGCGGTTTACTATGATTCGACGGCTGCGGGATCGGCGGCGTTCGAGTGTGAATATTTAGGCGGTCGTCAATCCTATGGTGCGTATGAATATCAAAAAAGAATTGATGAGATCAATGTATCGATCCAGGCGGAAGGCGGAGTAGACGCCTATATCTACACCGATCACAGCGACAGCGCGTGCGATACGATAGATTTAGATTCGACCGGTAATTTTATCTATAACCAACCCGCTGAACAGGCGTGCGGGGGGACTTATTTTCAGGTTGGGATTAAGGCATCGGCCGGCCAGCGGGTTGTTTTATATGGCATAAAAGTGGGGTATTCATGGGGCGAAAAATTATACAAGCCATAGCTGCATTATTGCTTTTCGCGGCGCTGGCTACCGGGCAAATATCGGACCGGCCGATTCTTGAGGAAAAAGAAGTTGAGACCACGGTTACAATTAAGATGCTTGACCGGGAGCAAATGCAGTTGGTGATCGACAAGATGCTGGCGCGGATCACGGAGCTGGAAAAGGACGTGGAGGCGCTTCGCGCGGAAATAACCAAATTAAAAAACAATGAGTTAACGGGGCAATAGGACGGGGGCGGTATGGATCCTCTATTAATGTATGGGTTAACAACGGCGGGCGGCGGGCTTCTGAATATGCTTAACGAGAAGCTGCGGGGCAAAACCGAGCAGGAAAAGCTATACGAATGGCTTCAGGAAAAAGCCAAGACGCCGGCTTCTGAGTTGGGATTGACACCAGCCGAGAAGAACGCGGCGCGGTTCGGGACCAAGAACCGATTGCAGCGAAGTTCGGCGGAGAGATACGCGGCTGGCGCGGCCAGCGCGGCCAGACGCGGCGGAACACTGAGCAAGCAAGCCGGTATGGATATCGAGGGTGATTACGCTACCGCTTACGGCGATTTCTTGCCGGAGTTGGATATGTATTCGGATGAACTGGGCCGCAAGCGCAAAGCGGGTTATGAGGATCAGCTGGTTAATCTGGGAATGGCGATGCCGGACACGAACACCGATATAACCGGCGATATCGGAAATATCAGTAAGAATATCATGATGTACTTGCTTATGAAAAATCGGAAACCTGATTTAGATGCAGGCGACGGGTTCTCATCGAGTAATTTCCTGGCCGGTTTAGGATAGGGGGGTATATGCCAGACAACTTATTGGCGGGGTTCACGAAAGCGGCCAGCGGCGGCAGTGAGGCGCTTCTGGAAAATATCCTGTTTGAGATCGAGCAGGCGGAAAAGGCGAAGGCGGAACGCCGTCAGAACGTGTTTGATGTAGCCAATTTGAATGATTTGCGGGCGCAGACACAGGGGCGGCAGGTGCAGACTAATCTTCTGCAAAATCCGGTACAGGAAGAAAAGCCGGGCAAATGGAAGCTTAATGCGGATTTGGGCGTTGTCTATAATGAGCTTACCGGCGATATCAAAACAGCTAAAGACGAGCAGGGGAATATCCTAAAGACTGCGGACAAGCCGGTTAAGACAGAAACGTCGCAGGAAGAACGGCAGACAGATAGATTGATGGACTTGTACGGCCAGCGTGAAGCCGCCCCGGGTTATGGCGGTATGCTTCCGGGACCGCCTGATCCAAGCCTAATAGTGCCTTTTGAGCGTGAGATTCCGATGCTGGAGAGCGTGCTGGGGATTGGCAATAAGCCGCCAAAAGAAGTCGAACCGGGCAAACTCGAAGAAAGAGCCAAGGCGGGTATAGGATTAGCTAAAGAGTTTATAAGCGCTGGCTTTGCTGTGCCGGAGGCTATTGCT
>RPRK01000442.1 GCA_003818495.1 Burkholderiales bacterium | reverse complement strand
AGCCTGCACACCAACGCGTTCGACGAGGCGATCACCACGCCGACCGAGGAAAGCGTGCGGCGTGCGATGGCGATCCAGCTGATCATCAACCGCGAATGGGGCCTGGCCAAGAACGAGAACCCGCTGCAGGGCAGCTTCGTCGTCGAGGACCTGACCGAGCTGGTGGAGGAGGCGGTGCTCGCCGAGTTCGAGCGCATCGCCGAGCGCGGCGGCGTGCTGGGCGCGATGGAGACCGGCTACCAGCGCGGCAAGATCCAGGACGAGTCGATGCACTACGAGCACCTGAAGCACACCGGCGAGTACCCGATCATCGGCGTGAACACCTTCAGGAACCCGCACGGCGACACCACGCCCGAGACGCTCGAGCTGGCGCGCTCCACCGACGAGGAAAAGCGTTCGCAGCTCTCGCGTCTGGAGGGCTTCCAGGCGGCCCATGCCGCCGAGGCGGCCGCGATGCTGCAGCGGCTGCGCGCCGCGGTGATCGCCGACGCCAACGTGTTCGAGGTGCTGATGGAGGCGGTGCGGGTGTGCTCGCTCGGTCAGATCACGAACGCGCTGTTCGAGGTGGGCGGGCAGTACCGGCGCAACATGTAGGCGAGTCGCTGTGGCGGGCGCAGCCCGGGGCCCTCGGCCCCGGTGCCGCGCCTCGACTCAGTGAGGCTCCCGCGTGAGCCGCTCGGCGAACGAGATGCCGATCGCCGACAGCACGAACGTGAAGTGGATCACCGCCACCACGGCGACGATCTGGATGTTCTCCAGGCTCAGTTCGCCGCTCAGGTAGGTCTTCAGGGCGTGGACGCCCGAGATGGAGATGATCGCGAAGGCGAGCTTGAGCTTGAGGTTGTAGGTGTTGACGTGGTCCAGCCAGTCGGGCTTCTTCATGTCCTTCGAATCGAAGTGTCCGGTCGTCACGAAGAGCGACACGCCTGCCAGCGCCACCACCCAGACCAGCTGCGCGACCATCGTCATGTCCACCAGCTCGAGGACCTTGATGATCAGATCGATCTTCTCCAGGCTGCCGAACAGCAGGGTGACCGTCAGCTTGTAGGTCTCGAGCACGAACTTGCCGAGGATCCCCAGGATGATCAGCACCAGCCCCACGTAGAAGAAGAGCATCGTGAACCGCATGCCGTAGAGCAGCGATCCGACACTGGCCAGTAGTTTTTCCATTGCGTTCCGTACCAAGCGTTTTCGTCGAGAGTAACACCCGTCCGGGAAGCGCCCGATGACAGATCGACGGGATGCCGCGGCAGCGGCCCGAGGCGGACCGTGCGCCAGGCGGGTCGCCTACTCGTACCGCCCGAGCCGGACCATCGTGGTGCCGACCTTCAGGTGGGCCATCGAGGGCATCACCAGCACCGTGTCGTCGTAGGGCGCGCGGAACACCGTGTCGCCGTCGATCGCGATCGGGTCGCCGCGTTTCGCGATGACCTCGAGCCCGGTGAACGGACCGACGAACCGGAAGTCGAGGCTGCGCGCGACCACCGCCTCGGTGACCCGCACGAGGCGCTGCACGGACGGCGGCTGCACGCGCAGCCTCGGCGCCACCGTGTCGGCGTCGAGCGTCCCCGCGACCGACAGGAAGCGCAGCATCGTGTCGACCGCGACGTCCGCCGCGGCGCGTTCCCAGTGCTGCCCGCATTCGATCAGCAGCGCGGTGCGCGGATCGGCCGGGTCGCCGAACGGACCCCGCTCGATCATGCGCAGGCCGGCCGGATGGCCGGTGTCGACCAGCAGGTCGCCCGGCACGCCGAGGCGCCGCGCGAAGGCCGCGCTCTTGTCGCCGCCGCGGCCGGTCGCGCCGCACACCATGATCGGCCGGCAGGGCTCGTGCATCGAATGGATGTCGAGCAGGAAGTCGGCGGCGTCCACGAAGGGCCGGAGCTGGCGGGCGCGGCGCAGCTCCACCGAGTCGCGCGGGCCGTCGAGCGCGGCGTCGGCCCACACGCGGTTGTAGTCCTCGTCGACGTAGCGGCTGCGGTCGGGGTCGGCGGTGTCCCAGCGTGCGTAGGCCGCGACGTTGGCGAAGGCGAGCGTCAGGCTGCCGCGTCGCGGGCGCAGTCGCCCGGCCTGCAGGTCGTCGAGCAGGCCGTCCAGCGCGATCGCGCCGCACAGCTCGTTGCCGT
>RPRK01000441.1 GCA_003818495.1 Burkholderiales bacterium | reverse complement strand
CGACGGCCGGCCCTTGTCCGCCCTGACGCTGACGCTGCTGCAGCGCGCCGGCAGCGCCGAGACCGTGCACCTGCTGCTGCTCACCGACCGCCCCGCCATGGAGCGTGTCCTCGACTACGTGATCCAGGGCAACACCGCCCAGCTCGCCGACCCCGCCTTCGTCGACGAGCTGAAGGCCTGGGTCCGCTTCAACGGCGCCGAAGCCGTGCGGACCCGCGACGGCCTGTACAGCGTGAGCGCCGGCAGTCCGAACATCCCTTCGTGGATCGGCCGCCGGGGATTCCGCTGGCTGCTCACCCCCGACGGCGAGAACGACAAGTACGCCCGCCAGGTGCGCAGTTCCGCCGGCATCGCGGTCTTCGTCGGCCGCAGCGCCGACAAGGCGAACTGGGTGGAGGTCGGACGCTGCTACGAGCGCTTCGCGCTGCAGGCCACGGCACTCGGGATCCGCAACGCATTCCTGAACCAGCCGGTCGAGGTCGCGAGCCTGCGCTCGCCGTTCGCGGCGGCACTGGGCATGGCGGGCCAGCGGCCGGATCTCGTGGTGCGCTTCGGGCGGGGAGCGCAGATGCCGCGGTCGTTGAGGCGGGGGGTGGGGGAGGTGGTGGTGTGAGGCGCTAGGCCGTTGGTTCGCGCTCGGGTCGCGCCCGCTCACTCAGCGAAGACATGGAGCGTGGTGCGGTAGCGCGCGGCGATGTCCTCGACCTTGGACATCTTGGCTTCGAAGCTGGGGTCGTACGGCGTCAGCCGATAGCTGCCGTCGGGGGCTTCGATCAGATAGAGCGGGTGGCCGTCGGCGATCCGCAGCCGGTTCGTCACTTCCTCGGGCAGTAGGACTCCCAGCGAATCTCCGAACCGGCGGACCTTGAGCTCGATCATGTCCGACCTCGTGTCGCGACCCCGACCCGGCTCACCGCCCCGTCCCCTCCACCCGCAGCCAGATCTCGTTGCGCCGCAGGAACCACGGCGTCATCGGCCCGTTGTACCGCGACAGCGTCGGCTCACCGGTCCATCCGATCTTCGCGTCGCGCAGCGCCGCCTGCAGCCGCTCCAGATGCTCGTCGTAGTTCGACTGCGACCAGAAGCCCGAATACCGGATGACCGCGACCACGCTCGCCGGGACCTCGCGCAGCTGCACCCGCGGATCGTTCGGCTCGGGCGCCGTCGCGAGCGTCACGCCCTTCGGCAGCACGAACTGAACGACGAAGCCCGATGCGTCGGCACTGCGCGTGACGGGCGCCGTCATCTCGAGCTTCACCGGTTCGGCCTCGCGCGTGACCGGCGCGGTCATCTCCAGGCGCCGCTCGCCCTTGTTCTTGCCGAAGATGTAGCCGGCGAGCGTGCGGAAGCCGTCGCTGTCGGCGCGGTCCGCCGACGCGCCGTCGATGCGCACCTGCGCGACCACGTAGGGCGCGTAGCGGCGCAGCTCGACGTCCGGGGCGTCCAGCCGGCGCAGCACTTCGTAGTCGGGTTCCTCGATGGCCATCGATGGAGCATGCACGGTCGCAAGCAGCAGCAGGGCGATCAGGCGTGTCCAGATCATGGGGTCTCCGTCGGGTCGATCAGGTGGGTGAGGGAGAGCCCCTCGTGCCGCGCGACGCGTTCCAGCGCGGACTCGAACAGCGCGCGCGCCCGGCCCGCGACCCGGTGCAGGTGCGCGTGCAGCGCCGCGTCGGCCGGGCCGCGCGATGCGCAGGCCGCACTGTAGGCCTCGAAGCCTGCGAGCTGCATCAGCAGCTCCGCGACGTGGCGCGGGCACTCGCAGGCCACGCTCGAGGGCAGCCCCGCGATCGCGGTGAGCGTGGCGTCGTCGTAGCGGCGCGGCGGCACCGCGTTCGCGGCCGGCACGCGAGGGTCCCGCGGCGCCTCCGGATCGCGCACCTGTGCGGGCAGCGTGTCCGCCCGCGTCTCGTGCGTCGCGAGCCAGGCGCCCAGCGCCTCGTCGTCGGTGGGCTCCTGCAGCACGCGCGCGCCCTCGTCCTCGAAGGCCCGCCGCGCGGCCGCGCCGGCGAAGCGGTGGACCACCACCGTGCGCCGTGCCCGCCACGCCGCGCCCGCGGCCGCGAGCGTCGGCGGCACGCGGGCCGGCAGACCGGGCACCTGCCAGAGCAGGAGGTCGATCCCGTCGAGCGGCGTG
>RPRK01000440.1 GCA_003818495.1 Burkholderiales bacterium | reverse complement strand
GCGCACGGACTGGTCGAGAAAACCGGCGCGGGCGAATATGATCTGGGCGTGCGCTGGCTGGAAGTGGGTAATCGCTTGCGCGCCCGGCTCAATATCCGTCAGGTAGCGATGCCGCACATGCAGAAGCTGGCCGAAGCGACCGGCGAAACCGTCAATCTCATCGTGCGGCGCGGCGACGAGGCGGTGTATATCGAGCGCGTCAGCGGCGGCCAGACCATGATCCAGGTTGTGCAGGTGGTCGGCGCACACGCGCCGCTGCACGTCACCGCCGTCGGCAAGATCTTTCTCGCCGAAGACACTGCGAGCGGCGTGATGGGCTACGTGCAGCGCACTGGCCTGCCGGCTTACACGTCCAACACGCTCGTCACCCCGGAGGCGCTCGCCGCCGAACTCAAGGTGATCCGACGCGACCGCCTCGCGCATGACCGCGAGGAGGCCGAACTGGGGGTGGCGTGCATTGGCGCGCCGATCCGCGATGCCGACAGCAAACTCGTCGCCGGGCTGTCGATTTCGGCGCCAGCCGACCGCCACAAGCCGGGTTGGGTCGAGGCGCTACGCAGCGCCTCGAACCACATCGGCGAAGCCTTGGGCTATGAAGGCGCCGGCTGAGATTATTGGAGACGCCGTATCAGCGTGCGAACGTCGCCGCACCGAGGTCGCGCAGATACAGCACCATGCCCCAGCCCTTGATGGGATTGCCTGCTTCCGGATTGCCGTCGTAATGCGCGAAATCCACCACGCTTTGCAATTCTTCGGTCGTACGCAGCATGGCGAAGGCCGCTTCGCGCAGGGTGCGGTTGTCTTCCGTTACCTCGTGGCGCCAGGCCGAATAGCCGAGGGTAGACAGCGCCACCAACAGGCTGACGAGCGCGACCAGATTGGCACGGAGTTGTTGACGGACAGTGGCCATGGCAGTCTGCACTGTAGAGTCCGCGTGCCGGCCCTGCAAGCGGCCGGTTGATCGCCCCCTTGCTTCGACCGCACTTGTTTGGCACTGTGGCGGCCATGATCCAGTCGCCCATCGTCTCCGCCAGCCGCTATCAGCTCGCCGCCTGGCTGATGATGGCGGCCGGCCTTCTGATTACCCTGCAACTCCACCTGCTGCCCACACTGCTGGCGGGTTTGCTGGTGGTGCAGCTGGTGCATTTGCTGGCGCCGCGTTTCGTCATTGGGCGGCTCGACCACGTCTGGTCCAAGGTACTGGTGGTCACGCTGATCACGCTGATCGTGCTGGGTGTGCTGGGCGGCTTCACTGCTGGCGTGATCCTGTATCTGCGCACTGAAGGCGGCCTGGCCGGTC
Source organism: Burkholderiales bacterium (assembly GCA_003818495.1). GTDB lineage: Bacteria > Pseudomonadota > Gammaproteobacteria > Burkholderiales > Burkholderiaceae_E > UBA4615. The sequence continues at coordinate 875 of RPRK01000440.1, read as the reverse complement.
TGCTGACCAAGATGGCGGAAATCATCGAGAACTCGCGCGCGCTGCTGCCGGCGTGGGCGGCGGTCTGGCTGCCGCAGGGCGACGGATCGGTCATCCGTGCCGGGTTGGTGGAGTGGCTGCGCACCCATGCGCTGGACCTGCGCAAATTCGGCGGCGACGCCGGTCGCGCCCTGTTGCACCTCATCATCGGTCTCATCATCGGCAGCTTCATTGCGCTGCGCGAAGCGCGCCCGCACCAGACGCTGGCGCCGCTGGCGCAAGCCTTGTGCGAGCGCGTGCATCGCCTGGGCGACGCCTTCCGCCGCGTGGTGTTCGCGCAAGTGCGGATTTCGGCACTGAACGCAGTGCTCACCGGCATCTACCTCATGATCGTGCTGCCCTCTTTTGGCGTGCACCTGCCGTTCACCAAAACCATGATCATCGTCACTTTCCTGGTCGGACTGCTGCCGGTGCTGGGCAATCTCATTTCCAATACCGTCATCGTCGTCATTTCGCTGTCGCACTCGCTGCACGCCGCCGCCGGCTCGCTGGCCTTCCTGGTCGTCATTCACAAGCTCGAATATTTCGTGAATGCCCGTATCATCGGCGGTCAGATCCAGGCGCGCGCGTGGGAACTGCTGATCGCCATGCTGGTGATGGAAGCGGCCTTCGGCCTGCAGGGCGTCATCGCCGCGCCAATCGTGTATGCCTATATCAAGAAAGAACTGTCCGACCGGGAGCTCATTTAATGTCGAACGACACAGAATCACTCGTCCTCACCGCCAGCGGCGAGGACAAAATCGGCCTGGTGGAAAGCTTTACCCGCCGCATCAGCGAGTCCGGATGCAATATCGAGGAGTCGCGCATGGCGGCGCTCGGCGGACGTTTCGCGCTGC
>RPRK01000439.1 GCA_003818495.1 Burkholderiales bacterium | reverse complement strand
TGTCATATCTGGTGCTCTCCAACGCCAATCAGTTCTCCTATGGCGGTGGCCTGCGTGTGAAATTCTGAGCAGGTATTCACCATGAAACTCAGCATCCGACAGTTCAGGCTAGTGACACTGGTCAGCATGACTAAGGCAATCCTCTTAGCTGTGCTGCCCTTAGCTTCCCTGGCTGGCACACCAAGGGCTGTGCTCTCCACACCAGCAGATGAACCGTGGGAACTGCGCATTCTGCACACCTCTGATCAGGAGGCCGGCAAAAAGGCGCTGCTCGACATCACCGGCATAGTTGCGGTGATGGATCAGCTCGACAAGCTGCCCTACCCCAACACGCTCAAGCTCACGTCAGGGGATCTGTTCATCGCTGGACCGTTCATGAACGCCAGTCAGGTGCTCTACAGCGATCCAGACCGTTACGGCAGACTCAAGCCCCATCAACGCAGCATGGAACCGCTGGCGATGCTGCCAGGCATAGCCGACATCATCATCAACAACAACCTCGGCTGGCAGGCAGCCGTGATCGGCAATCACGAATTCGATGGCATCAGCCAGCGCAACGGCGTGCTCAATGAGGGAAATTTCTTCGAATTGATCGCAGCAAATTCAGGAATTACCAATTTCAATGGTCGCGGCATTGGAACCGATGCGAAGGCCTACACCAACCGAGGTGCTGGCATCGGCGCTGGCGGTTACACCGGAGCACAGTTTCCCTATCTTTCGGTCAATCTTGACTTCAACTCCTTCAAAGCCAATCAGCAGGGAAAGTCAATTTTCGCGGCCTATGGGCTCAAGGATGCGACCGCCAAGCCGCAGCTGAGTTCTGCTAATACCCTGGCACGTTCGACGGTGATTCCCTTTGGCAGCAGCAAGGTGGGCGTGATCGGTGCAACCACGCCGTTCCTGCCCGATATCGTCGGCGGGCTTGATCCATCCAATTTGATCAAAGGCACCTACCGTGCCAAAGAGACCTCTGCCGCAGATCAAGCAGCCGTATTGCGGCCCCTGATCCAAAGGGAGGTCGCGGCGCTGGAACAGCAGGGAATCAACAAGATCGTGCTGCTAACCCATCTGCAGGATTCAGCGATTGAAGAGGAACTGAGTCAGCAGCTGCTGGATCATGGTATTGAGGTTGATGTGGTGATCGGTGGCGGCTCCCACAAGCTGATGGGCCCTGCCGATGGAGCCGCAAAAGGGATGCTGAGGGGCCTTGATCAGAGCTCCGTGATTGATACCGCTGCCAAGGCAGAGCAGAAGGTCATGCCCGCCCTCATTCCTTACCCAAAAGTCTTAGCAAACAGCATAAAGGCCGCACAGATTCTTTATGTGAATGGCGGTTCGAATTATGAATACCTCAATCAACTGATCGTTCAATTTGACAGCAACGGCAAAATCATCGGGCATGACAAAGTCAATAGCCGCCCGTGGAGAACTGATGGAGCTGGCGTCAGCAGGATGTTGAATAAGCCTGAGTGGAGCAAGCTTTCAGCGGTTGGGCAAAATGCAAAGATCAAAGACTATGTTTTGAGCACCAGCACGAATTCCGATTACCGCAATGCCATCGCAACCCTCAATGCGGTTGACCGCTACATCAACGGCCTCGACAGCGTCCAATACGGTTTAACAAGTGTGTGGCTCAATGGCAATAATGTGGACGTGCGCTCCCGTGAGACCAATCTCGGCAACCTGATCGCCGATGCGCTGCTCTGGTACGCCCAGAAACTGCACAACGAAAATCCCAACTTGGCTGCGATCCAGTCCATTGATGTCGCCTTTGTCAATGGTGGTGGTATCCGCGACATGATCGGCACCGAGCAGGTGATGCCTGATGAAACGGTGCATCGCAACCCGCCCGAGGCCAATCCAAGTCTTGATAAGCAGGCCGGCGAAATTTCAAAGCTCGATGTGCTCAACAGCCTGCGCTTCGACAACACCCTCACCCTGGGCACCATTTCGGTTGCCCAGCTCAAGCGCAGCGCCGAGGCCATGGTGGCTGAAGCCCGCCATGGCGGCTTTGGGCAGGTTTCAGGCTTCAGCTTTCGCTATGACCCCACCCGACCTAAGGGTGAGCGGGTGACAGCGATCGACCTCACCAGGCCAAGGCGCCTGAGTGATGGCAGGGTTGACGGCCGCAGCCAGGAGCAGGAGTTGGTGCGTCCCCTAGTGCGAAATGGCAAGGCGCTCA
>RPRK01000438.1 GCA_003818495.1 Burkholderiales bacterium | reverse complement strand
GCGTATCATTAAACACCAACAAATCCCCCTTACGTAACAATCGGGGAAAATCGGCAAACTGCAAATCTTGCAATTGCCCAGCCTGCACACTCAACAAGCGACTACCACGCCTTAAACGGCTTGGGAATTGCGCAATTAAATGTGGAGGAAGAACATAAAAAAAATCACTGCGTTGCATTGGCTCATTCTCACCTAAAGTTACAAAAAATATCCGTTATAATAACAAAGAGTTTCCCAATAGCCAATTCACCCAATGACCCGTTTTAAATAAGGCAAATTGACACACCCATCCGCTTATCCTCTAAATCCGCTATACTATTTAAAAGCAGTTTATTTATGCGACAACTCACCCTGATACTTTTCCTCATACTGCTGAGCTACCCCGTTTCTGCCGATGACACCCACGACTTCTATGGGCCCAGCCAATCTGGGGACATATTGTGGAACATCGCCAAACACCTCTCTCCCGATCCCACAGCCACACGTTACCAAACCATGTTAGCCCTATTGAAAGCCAACCCCCATGCCTTTCAAATCCCCTGCAACCTAAACTCCCTACAAATTGGACAACGCCTGCGCAAACCCAAACTGCTGGAAATTCAAGCCCTAACCCCTCAACAAGCCAAACAGGAATATGAGCAACAAACCGCACTGTGGAAAAAACACCGTCTCACCAAACAACCCCTCCAATGTTCCCAAGAATCCACTGAAAAACCAAATACTGTTCCCACAATCACTGAAGATCCCTTTAAAAAACCCATTTCAACCCCCAAACTGACCCCAACTGTCCTTGACGAAATCGATGAGATCACTGCTCAAAAACAAACAAAACAACCTCAAATATTCCCTCTGCCCACAGAAAATACTCTAATAACATCAACTATTAACGAACACATCGCCCCTGTATTTTCCGAAACGATCAGCTATTTTAACACACTGACTCAACAAATCCCTCTTTCACAATGGACCCTGATCAGTAGCATCAACATTATCCTCCTGATTCTACTCATCACTTGGATCGTACAAAAACACCTGCGACGAAAAGCCACCCTTCAGGAACATTCATTTGCAGTCCTGACTGAACAAACCTGGTCACCGATAGACAATTCCACCACTCCATCTTCAGCCTCTGTATCCACTGCAACAGAGCCAAAACACTCACCCTATTCCCAACCTCTTGATCTGACAGACACTCACGACAAACTCTGCTATCTTCGTACTTATTTGGCTGATGGAGAAGAACAAGCTCGACAACTGTTACTAAAAACCATTCTTGAAAAAGGCAGTCCCGAACAAAAGGAAGAAGCCCGGCAACTCAATAATATTTTCAATAAAATCAACTCATTATCCTCAAATTCCCCTCCAGCAATTGGACTTGAAAATCGTTGGCAAACCATTCTCCACCAACTGCTGCCTCTCACTCTATCCAAGGACTTCTCCAACAATCAACAAGAACTCTTTACCCTGATAGATCAGATTTTCATGCTGCTGGACGACACCATCAACGCCCAAGGACAACTTCTAGAAACCTATCGTCAACGGGTACAACATAACTCCTTCCTGGACGCACAAGGCTATCCAGTTGTCTCGATCTCCGATGAAAATGCCGAACCTTCAACCCCTTTCTCTGCCCACCAAACTACACGATACTTATAAAACACAAATTCCCCTTCTTTATGCCTTCCCGCAAAACAAAAGGCATCCCTATTTTCTTCCTTCATTTACCCCAGAGGTTTCCATGACAACAACGGGCATTAACCCATCTTCTTCTTCCGAAACTATCACTTGTGAGGAAAAAAAAGACATCGATCTCAGTCGACCTGAGTACTATATCAACCGGGAATTAAGCCTGCTGGCCTTTCACCGACGAGTTCTCGCTCAAGCCAAAGACCAAACCATGCCTCTTCTAGAAAGACTGCGTTTTTTATGTATTGCCAGCACCAACTTAGATGAATTCTTTGAAGTGCGGGTCGCCATCTTTAAACAACAAGCCGCTTTTGGCTCCGTGCAAGCCGGTCCCGACAACTTATCCCCCCAAAAAGTTCTCGATCAAATTGCCCCATCTGCCCATGAATTTGTAGATGAACAATATCGGCTGCTCAACGAACATATCTTACCCGTTTTAGAACAAGAAGGTATTTACTTTCTCAAAAGAGACCGTTGGAATGCCAAACAAAGTCAATG
>RPRK01000437.1 GCA_003818495.1 Burkholderiales bacterium | reverse complement strand
TCACGGGACGGAAGGGAAGTATCCGGCTTCACAATGACCGTTGACCGTGAAAAACTGCGGCAGATTATCGCAAAACAGAAACAGCGTCCCGGAATTGTTGAAATTTTTGTGGAAATCGCAGAGGGAGAATTGTCGGTGGGAGATGATGTTATGCTTTTGGTCGTAGCCGGTGACATCCGGGAAAATGTGATCCCGGTTTTAAGCGACACGCTGAATGCCATCAAGTCCACCGTGACCCGTAAGACAGAATTTTTTGTGTGAGCAGTGTTCAATTACTAATGCCTGTCACCTGAAATTGAAAGGAGTATCGTAATGAGAAAAAAAAGCATGGTATTTACAGCAGGAATTGTTTTATTTTTCACATCAATGGCATCGGCTTATACTGTCCGTCTCCAGTGGCTTCCTCAGACTCAGTTTGCGGGCTACTACATGGCTGCTGAAAAAGGCTTTTACAAAGAAGCGGGCGTTGATGTGGAAATCAAACCCATTGATCCTGATGTCGGCAGTCTGCGTGATCTTCTCTACAAAGGGGGAGATTTTGAGACCGGCTGGCTCTCATCGGGAATTATTATGAAAGCCAATTCATCCAAACACCCTGTGCTGATTGCCCAGTTTTTTCAGAGACCCGCGTTTATGCTGCTGGCAAAAAAATCAAGCGGAATCAAGACAATAAGAGATTTCAGCGGACACAGCCTCGGTGTCTGGGACGGCGTTTTCAGCGTTGTTCCGAGATCTCTGATCAAAAAGCACAATATTCCCGGAGTTAAAATTATTCCTCAGGGATTTACCATGGAATCTTTTCTCAACGGAAAAATTGATATAGCCTCGGCTATGCGCTATAATGAATATTACCAGTTGCTGGAAAGCGGTCTCAAAGAGAGCGATCTGATTATTTTTGACTTTGCAGAACTGGGAATTAATCTGCCCGAAGACGGTCTTTATGTCCGTGAGGACTTCCTCAAAGCAAACCCGGAAATCTGCAAAAAAGTTGTTGCCGCAACCATTAAAGGATGGAGGTACGCATTTGAGCATAAAGAAGAAACTGTCCGGTATATCACCGAGATTGCCAACCGGACCACGTTCAAGACAACGCCTGAGAAACAGGGTTGGATGCTGTATGTTGTGGAGAAACTGATTGACCCGGAAAACACTGTGCTGAAAAAAGATGATTTTGAAAGCGCGGCGGACATGCTGAAATCTCTGAAAATGATCAGGGAGGTGCCTTCTTACAAGGACTTCTACAGGAATGTCATGCAGCAATAAAACTCTTTAAGTGAGAAGTGAGAAGTGAGAAGTGAGAAATATTTCTCATTTCTCACTTCTTTCATCCGGCAGCCGGACTACCAGCACCGGCTTTTTGGACCGGCGCATTACCTGCCGTGCCGTACTGCCCATCACAGCATCGGCGATGATACCGTGTCCGTGGGTTCCCATCACAATCAGATCGCAGTTGCGTTTTTCCGATTCCTCAACAATGATGTCCGCGGGATTTCCTCTGATTACAAGGATTTCATCGGTGATAAAAGTCTTCTCGCCTATATCTGCTTTTGCATCTTCGCAGAACTGCTCCAGACCGTTTATAAGAGGAATATTGTCTCGTCTTTTGCCCGTAAGGGTCTGTTTTGCATATTCCCATTCCGCTTTCGGATCTCTTCCCATTGTTTTTCGCCGATATAGCTGATAATGCCCATGCTCATTACCGGGTCATCGGTCAGCACATGCAGAATGGTGATCCCTGCCCCGTAGAGATTGGCAAGGCTCGCTGCATAAGCAAAAGCATGGCGCGCACTTTCGGAAAGATCTGTGGTGTAAAGTATTTTCCTGATTTCGACTTTCGGAAGCATCATTTTCTGAACACTCCTTTCATTGTGGGAACATTAAAAGGCATCGCCCGGTGTCCTGTAAATTTTTTCTGCCTGTTCATGACGGTCTTCAACCAATTTTTCCCTCCTTTGAAGGGGAAACTTGCTTGTGAGAAAAATATCAAGGATTTCCGTATTGCAGAGAAAACAATATTTAAAGTAAAACGGTTTTGCAAACCGTTTCTCCGCAAAAACGATTTGCAAAATCGTTTTACAGAAACGCTGCCGTAAAACGGTTTTTCAAACCGTTTCTCCGCAAAAACGATTTGCAAAATCGTTTTACAGAAACGCTGCCGTAAAACGGTTTTTCAAACCGTTTCTCCG
>RPRK01000436.1 GCA_003818495.1 Burkholderiales bacterium | reverse complement strand
GAATCGGGAGCTTTTAAAAAGACCATTAACGAAAATAAAAAACGTATTAAGGTATTATGGCAACACAATACATACGAGCCGATAGGACTTCCACTTGTTATGGAAGAGGACTCTAAAGGTTTATATGTTAAGGCTAAAATAGTTGATACCGACGTTGGGAAAAAGGCTATGACCCTTTTACGTGAAGGTGTTATAAACGAAATGTCAATAGGTTACAACGTTATAAAAGACGAATGGGATAATGAAAAAAAGATAAGATATTTGAAAGAAGTAAAATTATGGGAATTTAGTCTAGTGACATTCGGGGCAAACGACAAAGCTAAAGTTACGGGAGTAAAAGAACTTGACTTTATACTTGACGAACTTAAAGCAGGAAGAATGATTAGTAATTCTAATAGGGGTAAGATACAAGCCGTTATAGACTCATTAACAGCACTTTTGGAAGTCGATGAGCCGTCAGAAGACACTCAAGAAGCTGAAAAGTCGCTGAATGATATAGAAGATATTGACCCGAATTTATTTCAGTTGATATCGGAAGAACTAAAGCAGTACAAAAAAATTTAAAAAATACTTTACTTAAAGCTAGAACTAACTAATTCAATAGAAACAAACGCTCATATGCCAAGAGTATATGAAGAATCCGACTTTTGAAAAATCAATTGTCGGTTTTTTATTTCAAAATTCAGAAAGGACGGTGTACTATGGATAATTTAGAAATCAAAAATAACGTAACAAAAATTGACGAGTTACTTGCTTCTATCAAAGAAATAGGTGAGGGAAAGACTTCTAAAGACGAGTTCAAGTCAAAAATGGACGAGTTAAAAGAAGCTGTAGAAAAAAGAAATAAAGATGTTGATAATCAGTTAGGGGATATGGAAACTAAAATGGAAACGAAACTTGCTGGAATGGTTGATAAAATTAGTGGGGCATTCGCTAACGTTACATTCCAAAAAGACGAAGAAAAACAAGAATACAAATATGGTAGAAATTTTGGAGAGTTCATTCAAAAGGTTAGAAGTAAAAGCCAAGAACTAAAAGCTTTAACAGAAGGAACAGGAGCAGACGGTGGATACACAGTGCCACCAGAGTTCTTAAGTGAAATACTTAAAGTAGAGTTAGAAAGTTCAATAGTAAGGTCAAGTGGTGCTAGGGTTATTAATATGAATAGTCCTATAGTTCATATCCCTGCTATTGCTTATTCAAGTAACGCTTCTGGAAGCCTATACGGTGGAGCTACTGGATATTGGGCAGAAGAAGGGGAAACACTAACAGAATCAAAACCAGAGTTCAAGAAAATCAAGTTAGAAGCTAAAAAGCTTATAGCTTATACCGAAGCTACAGAAGAACTTCAAGCAGACTCTATACTTTCTATAGGTAGTCTTATGTCAGAAGTATTTGGCGAAGTATTATCTTATGAAAAAGATTATGCGTTCTTCCAAGGTAACGGAATCGGGAAACCACTTGGCATAGTAAACGCTCCTTGCGTTGCTACTGTTTCAAGAACTACAGCTACGTCAGTAGTAACTACTGATATAGTAAATATGTTAGCTCAATTTAAAGGTAACTTAAATAGAGCTGTTTGGGTTTGTAACCAATCCACTCTACCTTACTTATACAAGTTAAAAGACGAAAATAATAATTATATTTGGCACCCTGGAATGAGTGGAAACATAGCAACAGGAGCTGCAGGAACTCTTTACGGAAGACCAATAAGAATTACTGAAAAGCTTCCTGCTGTTGGAACTAGTGGAGATTTGATGTTATGTGACTTTGGATACTATCTCATAGGCGAAAGGGGAGGACTTAGAATTGAAGAAAGTATTCATTATAAGTTCGCTAATGACCTAAAAGTATGGAGAATGATTGACAGAGTAGACGGCCAACCTTGGTTAGAAACACCTATTACGCCAAGAAACGGTGGTTCAGTTCTATCACCATTCGTAAAAATTGGTTAACTAGTTGAATCTAAAGTGCTAATAGAAAACCTTATTAGCACTTTATTATTTCTCAAATATCGAAGGGAGGAAAAGAAATGAATAAAATTTTAGAACAAATTACAAGTACGGTTCAAGTTTATCCAACAGCTACTACGAATAAATCGGGTACTACTGCAGTTGATATGAGCCAATATTCTCACGTAGTTGCGAAGTTATTTGCTCATAGACTTCCAGACCAAAAGGGAGAAGG
>RPRK01000435.1 GCA_003818495.1 Burkholderiales bacterium | reverse complement strand
TCCAGAAATTGTTGTGATTGAAAGTTCGATTCTGCAGTCCGCTGGAGCAAAGGCTCGCGAATTTTTGCAGAGTATTCGTTCAACGTCTCCAGCATCTACTGCTATTTGTGTTATTGGTTCGGGAGCTTCTGCCATTGTTGCTGGTGCTCGTGGCTTTGTAGTCTTCGAGGCTACTTCAGACGTTGAAGTGGCGTTGCGAAATATTGTTGAAGTCGAATCTGCCAAATCTGACGACGGAGATGTGCGGCAACGATTTTGGATTGGTCCTGAGGCTGCTTTTGCTGATTGTTTAGTAGAGATTCCAGACACAATGGTTTCTATGTCCAATTCGGGTGTGGTTTTGGAAACCTTAAATACATATCGTTCTTTGAGTCAAATTTTTGTTGAGATGCCAGGTAGTGCTTATCGAATATTAACCAAAAATTTGGGAAGCTGGAATACCGCCGATGCATGGCGAGCGGATCCCTCAGGCGGTCCTGTTTTGTCGCGTTTTTACTTGAATGTGCTTCATGATTCTAAGTCTTTTGCTGCTGATTTGCGTGCAACTTGTGCGAAAGTTGCGGCGGTGCGTGTTGCGGGAATTTCTTTGTTCGATTTTGAAGCTAAAGAAGCATCTCCCGGTGAGGCTTATGTCGAGATAAATGAGACAGCCGCAGTATCGAGGTCTGTTAGTGAAAGTGCTGCAGTGATGCGCAATCAGACTGGTTTAGAGTTAGAAGTAGAAGGGGTGGAATGGGTCAATAAATTGAAAAACATGCAGCCGCTTTCGGTTGTAGCCCGTGAAGAAGAAGTGTTTCAACCGACATATGTTCCTCCGCTAAGAATTAAAAAGAAGGTATATAAAGTTAGTGCTCAGGAGTGGCTCTTTCTTGGGCTTGCATTCTTAGTGATTGCATTTTTGATTACGGCCATTGTGTACATGGGTGATAGTAGTTCTGAATCTCAGTTTAGTGACTCGTTTGAGAGTATCTTTAGGTTCTATAGAAGGTAAAGTTTTCTACTGAGATTTTTTGAAAGCAGTCTGTGTAGATCGTCTAAATTCAAAACGCAAGAAGTTCGTATTAATAATTTTTTTTTGTCCACTTTATTGTGGATTAAAGTGTTGATGACGAAAAGTTTTTGGCATCAGAGAAGAGTTTCTTCGTAATGCTAAATTTCGGGGCAAGTTCCGAATATCGAATGTTGCTGCGGCAAAGGTGTGTTTAGTTCGAGCATTTGCTGAGGGGGGCCGGCTGCTAGAATTATTGGGTGTACGATACGCACTAAGATAGTAGATTCGCGGCCGTTACTCTGTCGTATACCGGTGCAACACATGAGATCGCTTGCTACAATAAAATCTTTCCATCGTTCAAAAACATCTGGTTTTAGTATAAGATTGATGGTTCCGCGTTCGTCTTCTAGAGTAATAAACACCATGCCCTTGGCGGTCGGAGGCCGTTGACGAATTACTACAAGACCCGCAATGCTCACCATTGCACCCTCACGAAGTGAGGCTAAATGATTCGATAATGTAATTTTTTGAATATCGAAATTGAAGGGCCAGCAAAGATTTTTTATTGCTTCCATGGGATGATTCTCTATGGCGTATCCCTTTGTTGAAAAATCGTCGCGAACATTGTCCCAATTTTCTGCCGCATTGCTTTTTGGCGGAAAAATCCAGCTTCCGGAGTCGTTAAAAAGTGTATGTGATGAACTTAAGAGTTTCCAGAGAATATCTCGCCTACTAATGTTGATTTTGCGAAAGCAGCCGGCCATAGCTAATGCAATGCGCTCGTGGGCATGAAAGCATGACAATGCTTCATATACAGTATTGGGGCTAGCAAGTTGCTTTCTTCGATTAACAAATTCGGATACATGCTCCTCGCGTAGGGTTCTGAGTGTAGAAAATCCGAGCTGAACGGTGCCTTTTGTATCAACTGCTGAGTTCCATTGTGACGAAAATAGACATGGTTCCTCAATGTGCACTCCCGCAAGCTTTGCTTCTTGCAAAAGACTATGTGGGGAGTAAAACCCCATTGGTTGTGAATTCAAGAGGCCGCATAAGAAATGTGCGGGAAAGTGTGCCTTAAGCCATGCCGATGCGTATGCGATGTGTGCAAAACTGGTGGAATGTGATTCGGGAAATCCATACTGTGAAAATCCTTCAATCTGTTTAAAAATAACCTCGGCAAAATTATTTGGAATATTGTTGC
>RPRK01000434.1 GCA_003818495.1 Burkholderiales bacterium | reverse complement strand
TCTCCGATCCGAGCGTTAAGGTCCGCCCCGGCTTTAAGGAATTTATAGAGTACTGCCGGGGAAAAGGCTACAAGACCATCATCGTCAGCAACGGCTTGATTTTTTACATCGAGGCGATACTGGAGCAACAGGGTATAAAAGGGCTGGAAATAGTCGCCGCGGAGAACGTCTTTTTTAAGGGCGGCATGAACGTACGCTATGTTGACCCGAACGGTAAAGAGGTTGATACCGCTTTTAAAGAGTCCTATACCGCCGACCTCCGTAAGAAGGGCTACAGCATCATCTATATCGGCAACGGGACTTCAGATATCCACCCGGCGCGTATGGCGAAAACCGTCTTCGCCACGCAGGATTTACTGGAAAAATGTAAAAAAGACGGACTCGCCCATCATCCCTTTAATGACTTTTTTGATGTGATTAACACGCTGGAGAAGTTGGACTAGATATTTAAGATCAGCCCGATAGGGCAGTGGTCAGAGCCCTGCACCGCCGGTTGGATAAAGGCGTCCTTGACTGCCGGCAGCAGGTTTTCAGACACAAAGAAGTAATCTATTCTCCAGCCCACGTTCCTCGCCCGGGCGCCCGTTTTCATATCCCAGTAAGTGTATTGCTCCGGTTCTTTATGGAATTGCCGGAAGGTATCCGCATACCCGTGCGCCACCAGCTTGTCCATCCAGGCGCGTTCCTCCGGCAGGAAGCCGGTATTTTTCACGTTCTCTTTAGGACGCGCCAGGTCTATTTCTTTATGCGCGGTATTGATATCTCCACAGATAACCAGTTTTTTGCCGTTTTTAACCAGCCCATCCGCGTACTGTAAAAAGGCGTCATAAAATTCCATCTTGTACGGCACGCGCTTGTTGCCCATACCTCCGTTGGGGAAGTAGATATTTATCAGGATGAACGCCCCGTATTCCGCGCTGATGATACGGCCCTCCGTGTCCAGGGTATCTCCTTCGAGGCCGTATTTTACCTCCTGCGGCGGCTCACGGGTGTATACCGCTACACCGGCATACCCTTTTTTCTCTGGATAGTTCCAGTAAACATGGTAGCCCGGCGGAGCTTTCAAATCATCATCAAGCTGTTCCGGCCGGGCCTTGGTTTCCTGCAGGCACAGGATATCCGGCGCTTCACGTTGGAACCAATCAAGAAAACCCTTGTGCTTGATGGCGCGGATGCCGTTGACGTTCCAGGAAATCAGCTTTAGTTCTGTCATAACAGTCCCTGCATTGCCAGTTTCAGTTTTAAAACCATCTTTCCCTCCTTTTGTGAAAGGTAGGGTTAGGGAGGGATTTGTATTACTCTAATTTGATATATTATACGTAAATTGAGTATAATTTTAAAGGAACCATCTTCAGAATAATCAGGCATTTGTCACTTACTTCGTCTTATTGACATAATACTCTACGCCCGAAAGGAATATCTTGGAGACTGTTTATACCAACCTTACCAATGGCGGGCCAGTCTTCGTCTATGTAAAAGATGGTAAGATCGTCCGTATCCGCCCGCTGGTTTATAACGATGCTGACGCTGCTTCCTGGACTATCAAGGCGGGGGGTCAGACATTTACGCCTCTTCGCAAGGCCTGCGTTTCGCCTTATACCTCGATGGAAAAATCCCGCATATATTCGGATATCCGCCTAAAATATCCCCTCATTCGTGAAGACTTTAATCCTAACGGCAACCGTAATCCTCAAAACAGAGGCCGTTCCGGCTACAAGCGCATTAGCTGGGATACGGCGCTGGATATTGTAGCCGGAGAAATGAAACGTATCCGCGAACAGTACGGGCCGGAAGCTATTATGTCCCGCGCCTCCTCCCATCACAACTGGGGTAACCTGGGCTACCGCACCTCCATCTGGGCGCGTTTCTTCAACCTCATTGGCTTCACGGATATTTTGGATAACCCGGATAGCTGGGAAGGCTGGCATTGGGGCGCGCCGCACACCTACGGTTTTTACTGGCGGCTCGGCATGCCGGAACAATACGACCTGCTGGAAGACGCCCTCAAGAATACCGACCTTATCGTGCATTGGGGCAACGACCCTGATTCTACGCGCGGCATTTACGGCGGCCAGGAATCAACGCAGTGGCGCTACTGGCTTAAAAAACTCGGCAAGAAGCAGATATTCATTGACCCGTTCTGTAACTACACAGCTACCATTCTTGGCGATAAGTGGATCGCGCCCCGCCCCGGC
>RPRK01000433.1 GCA_003818495.1 Burkholderiales bacterium | reverse complement strand
TTCCGGCCCCCCCGCCCCGACCTGCCCGACCCGTCGCGGGCCCTGTCGTCGTCCGAGCCTTCGTCGGCCGAGCCTTCGTCGGCCGAGCCTTCGCCGGCCCGCGACGACGCCCGGCCGGGACGCTCGGACGCCCCGTCGAGCGATGCGGCGCGTGCGGAGGCCGAGGCCGAGCTCCAGGCCGACCGCGAGCTGCTGCCGCTGGCGCGCCGGCTCGCCCCGGCCGGTCGGGGCGACGCGTTCCCGCTGCGCTGGTCACGCGGGGACCGCGTCGCGCCGCGGCTGCCGATGGTGGGCTGGTTCGATCCCGGCCAGCTGATCGCGACCGGCTTTCGCGCGGCGATGTCGGCGATCGTCGGCGAGCAGTCGGACCGGCGCGTGGTGCAGGCCATCGCCGAGCGGCGCGCCGACGTGCACGACTACACGATGCGCCCGGGACCCGACGGCCAGCCGGTGCCGCGCGACGGCCTGTGGATCGACTACCTGGCCGACACCGGCGACGGCTTCAACCCCACCTACGCGTGCGCCTACCTGCTCGCCCAGCCGCGGCTCGAGCTCGATGCCCCGGACGGTACCCGGCACGTGCTGCCGCGTGCCGACGTGCTGGTCTTCGGCGGCGACGAGGTGTACCCGGGCCCGAGCCGCGAGGCGTACCAGCAGCGCCTGGTGGCCCCCTTCGAGACGGCCTCGGCCGGGATGCGCGCCGACACGCCGCCCGACGTCTTCGCGGTGCCCGGCAACCACGACTGGTACGACGGCCTGTCGGCCTTCCTGAGACTGTTCTGTTCCGACGTCGGCGGGCGCGGCTTCGGCGCCTGGCGGACCCGCCAGTCGCGCAGCTATTTCGTGCTCCGGCTGCCCGGACGCTGGTGGCTGCTCGGCGCCGACAGCCAGCTCCAGGGCGACCTCGACACCGCCCAGATCGAATTCTTCGAGTCGGTCGCCCGGGACCGCATGGCGCGCGGCGACCGCGTGCTGCTGTGCCTGTCGACGCCGGTCTGGGTGCACGCGCACAAGTACCGTCGGATGGGCCGCGTGCTCGACGAGACGGACCTGCTCTACCTGCGCGAGCGCGTGTTCGCGCCGCGCGGCATCGAGCTCAAGGTCTACCTGTCGGGCGACCTGCATCACTACCGTCGTCACGAGGAACTCGACCCCGTCGACCCGGGCGCCCCGGTCCAGAAGATCACCGCCGGCGGCGGCGGCGCCTTCCTGCATCCGACCCACGACGAGGACGTCGCGGTGCTCGACGAGGCCGAGGATTCCGGCGCCGCGCCGGACCTCGCCCGCCGCTTCGCGATGCGGACCGCCTATCCGTCGCTGCGGCGCTCGTGGTGGCTGAGCTTCGGCAACCTCGCGTTCGGCTGGACCAACCCGAGGTTCGGCATCGTGCCGGCGCTGCTCTACTTCCTCACCGCGTGGCTCGTCGCCGCGGCGGTCGGCTTCGAGCGCCCCGCCAGCGCGGTCCAGGCGATCGCGCTGACCGTCGGCGCGTTCGCGACGAACCCGGGCCTCACCCTGTGGCTCGCGGCCGTTGCGTCGGCCTTCCTCGCGTTCAACGTCACCCGCTCGACGATCTACCGCGTGCTCGGCGGCCTCGCGCATGCGACCGTGCACTGGGTGTGCATCTTCCATGTCGGATGGGGCGCGATCGCGATCTCCAGCGCACTGCTGCCGGGCTGGGGATTCCTGCAGTTCGTCGCCGCCGGCGCGCTGGTGTTCGCCGGCGGCTGGGTCGTGGGCTCGGCGGTGATGGGCCTGTATTTGCTGGTCTCGCTCAACGTCTTCGGCCGCCACAGCGAGGAGGCGTTCTCGGCGATGCGCATCCAGGACTACAAGAACTTCCTGCGGCTGCACGTCGCCGCCGACGGGACGCTCACGATCCATCCGGTGCGCATCGACCGGGTGCCGCGGCGCTGGGTCGAGGCCGACGGCTCGCGCCCGGACGATCCGGCCGCCCTCCGCCCCGACGAGCCGCTCGTCCCCGCGCTGATCGAGCCGCCGGTGGTGCTGCGCCCCGGGCGCGACGGCGAGGGGCTCGCGTAAGATCTGCGCACCGCTCGCCCTCGCTGCCCATGGCAGCGGGCGTGCCCCCGAGCCCGCGGACGGCGCGCCACCCCCCGACCGATGACCGCACACCCCGCCGCACCGCGCCGCTCGCAGGCCGAGCAGGACCGACTCGAGGCCGCACTCACCGAGCTCTTCGAGCG
>RPRK01000432.1 GCA_003818495.1 Burkholderiales bacterium | reverse complement strand
TCTCCGGGTGGGTTCCGGGAATTGTACGCGCCGCTCCGCCCGTCATGGCGGGCGGTCCGGCCCCGACCGCGACCGTGCGGGCGCGCCGTATCATTGCGTCACGAAGCTCGGCCGCCCCGGACCGACGCCACGAGGAGATCGCCATGCCGTCCCTGACCCCGTGCCTGCGCGCCGCCGCCCTGGCCGCCGCGCTCGCGACCGCCGCCTGCGCCACGCCGACCGCGCCGGTCGTCCCCAGCGTGTCGCCCGAGCAGATCGGCGAGGTCCGCGCCGGCTCCGGCGTCCTCAACGGCTACCTCGACCGCAAGGCGCTGCCGAACGCGCGCGCGCTGCTGCCGCCGCCGCCGGCAGACGGGTCGCCGATGGCCGCGGCCGATCTCGCGGCGTACCGAGCCAGCCGCGCGCTGCGCGACACGCCGCGCTGGGCCCTCGCCACGCGCGACGCCGAACTGCGCTTCCCCGCGGCCGGCCGGACGTTCTCGTGCGCGCTCGACGCCCCGATCACGGCCGAGGCCGCGCCGCACCTGAACACGCTGCTGCGCCGGACGCTCGCCGACGCGGGTCTGTCCACGTACACCGCGAAGGATCACTACAACCGCGTGCGCCCGTTCGTCGCGCTCAAGGAGCCGTCGTGCTCGGCGGCGGAGGAGCCGCGCCTGGTCAAGGACGGCTCGTACCCGTCCGGCCACGCCGCCCTCGGCTGGGCCTGGGGCCTGGTGCTCGCGTCGGTCGCACCCGAGCGCGCCGACGCGCTGATGCAGCGTGCCTACGCGTTCGGCCAGAGCCGGATGATCTGCGGCGTGCACTGGCAGAGCGACGTCGATGCCGGCCGCACGATGGGCGCCGCGACGTTCGCGCGGCTGCAGTCGGATCCGACCTACACGGCTCAGCTCGCGCTCGCGCGCGGCGAGCTGGCGGCGCTGCGGGCGAAGGGGACGCGTTCGCCCGAGGACTGCGCGGCGGAGGCGGCGGCGCTGAAGTACTGAGGACGGGGGGCGCGGCGCCGCTGCTCAGCCGCCGCGCGCGGCCACGAACGCGGCGTCGACGGCCGTGTCGATCGCCTCGGCGATGCCGCCGACGATCTCGTCGACGTGCGAGGCGTCGATCGTGTAGGGCGGCGCGAGCAGCACGTGGTCGCCCCGACGGCCGTCGAGGGTGCCGCCCATCGGATAGCACATCAGCCCGGCGTCGAAGGCCGCCTGCTTGATCCTCGCGTGCAGCTTGAGGGCGGGATCGAACGGGGTCTTCGCGTCGCGGTCGGCGACCAGCTCGATGCCGAGGAACAGCCCGCGCCCGCGGATGTCACCGACCGCGGGATGGTCGCCCAGCGCCCGCCGCAGTTCGGACTCGAGCAGCGCGCCGGTCTCGCGGACCCTCGCGAGCAGCCCCTCCTCGGCGATCACGCGCTGCACCGCGAGGGCGGCCGCGCAGGCGATGGCGTGTCCGAGATAGGTGTGGCCGTGCTGGAACGCGCCGGAGCCGCGCGAGAACGCATCGAACACCCGCTGCGAGAGCATGCAGGCCCCGATCGGCTGGTAGCCGCCGCCCAGGCCCTTGGCGATCGCGACCAGGTCGGGCACGACGCCCTCCTGCTCGCAGGCGTAGAGGGTGCCGGTCCGGCCCATGCCGCACATCACCTCGTCGAGGATCAGCAGCACGCCGTACCGGTCGCAGACCTCGCGCACGCGCCGGAAATAGCCGGGCACCGCCGGCACCGCGCCCAGCGTCGCGCCCACCACCGGCTCGGCCACGAACCCGATGACCCGGTCGGGTCCGGCCGCGACGATCGCGGCGTCGAGCTCGGCGGCGAGCCGCTCGCCGTAGGCCTCGGGCGTCTCGTCGTCGCGGCGGTCGCGGTACGCGTAGCAGGGCGCCACGTGGATCGCGGGCGAGAGCAGCGGCGCGAAGGCCTCGCGCCGCGCCATGTTGCCGCCGACCGACAGCGCTCCGAGCGTGTTGCCGTGATAGCTCTGGCGGCGCGCGACGAACACCGCGCGCTGCGGCTCGCCGCGCTCGAGGTGGAACTGGCGCGCCATCTTCAGCGCCGCCTCCATGGCCTCGGAGCCGCCGGAGACGAAATAGGCGTGGCTGATGCCTTCCGGCGCCGACGCCACCAGCGTGTCGGCGAGGGTCTCGGCGACCTCGGTGGTGAAGAACGACGTGTGGGCGTAGGCGAGCTTGCGCGCCTGCGTCTCGATCGCGGCGACCACCGCCGGATGCCC
>RPRK01000431.1 GCA_003818495.1 Burkholderiales bacterium | reverse complement strand
TGCGCGACCCTCGCGCTGGCGATGGCCCTTCCCGCCTCGGCCCCGGCGCAGACGCGCGCCCCGGAGCCGCCGGCGGGCGCCCAGGGCGCTGCGCCTCCGGCCGCCCGGCCTGCCGCGCCCGCCGGGCGTCCGGCGACCGGCTGCGTGCTCGCGCTGCTCGATCCCGAGGACGGCCGCGTGCTCGGTCGCGTCCCGTTCAACGGGCTGGAGCGCAAGTTCGAGGTGTCGTTCGCCCACCCCCTGCTCGGCACGCCGGTGCACGACGAGTACCGGGTCGACGGCGACAGCCTCGTGCTCGTGGCCGAGCGGACCGAGGGCGCCCGCGAGGGTGGATCGGGCGGCGCGTCGGGCGGCTCGCTCGGCAGCCGGGAGGACGGTGCCGCCGGGGACCGGGAGACGCGCGGCACCCGCCAGCTGCTGTATCGGAAGGTGCCGAAGCTGCTGGTGCGGACCGCAGCCCAGCAGCGGGCCCGCCTGGTGCTGGACGGCGACCTGCCGCTGACGCGCTACCCGGTGCCGCAGATCGAGCTGCGTCCCGTGGGCTGCGCGCTGCCCGTCACGCGCTGAGCCGTCCGACCGGGGCCGTGCGCGCCCCGCAGGCCCCCGCGGCATGCCGCGGCACTCCGCCGCGCCGGCGCCGGCCGGGCGGCGACGCCCGACCGACGCGCCCGGCGCCTGCGCTCAGGTCACCGCGATCGGCCCGCCGTTCGATCCGGTCGCGCCCTTGATCGGCGCGGGCGAGAAGATGTAGACGAACTGGTACTTCTTCGCCGCGATCAGCTCGTCGAACTGCAGGTTCTCGTGGTTGAAGATGCCGTGCTTGGTGATCAGCTCGCCATGCACCGGGAAGGCCAGCTTCGGGTCGGGGTTCGGCACGACCTCGGTCGCCCAGGTATCGGCGCCCGTCAGGCTGATGCCCTTCTCGATGCACCAGCGCGCGACCTCCATGCCGATGCCGGGCTCGCCCGCGACGAACCGATCGTTGTTCTTCATCCAGAGCTTGCCCCACCCTGTATTGAAGAACACCGCGTCGCCCTGCTTGATGTCGGCCTCGTTCATGCCCTGCTTCTGCAGCGCGGCCCGGATCCAGTCGAGCTTGATCTCCTGGCCCGCTTCCCACATCGCGCCACGCGCACCCTCCACGTCGATCAGGTGGCCGCGCGTGAAGAACGGCTTGACCTTCTCGACGCCGAGCTTCTGCAGTCCGTACGCGCCGCCCACCTGCTGCTCGGTGAAGCCGTTGTAGTAGCGCATCTGGTTCTTGTCGCCGTCGGGCCCCATCTGGAGCCCGATGTGGCCCAGCCCGTCGAACTGCGTGCCGCTCTGGCCGACCTCGGCGGCGAGGAACTCGTCGTTGTAGATCAGCTTGTTGTCGCCGAACGGGCCGCCGGTCGGGCCGCCTGGGATGCGCAACGAGAATGCGCGGGCGCCGAACATCGGCATGCCCTGTTCGTAGACGCGACCGATCCGGAAGATCCTGCCGTCGCGGATCCACTTCGAGGCATCGAGCACCTTCTCGGGCGTGATCCAGTTCGACGCACCGGCCTCGTCGTTCGGCCCCCAGCGCGACGGCCACCACTGGCGCTGTGCGCCACCGGCGGGTGTCTGCGCCTGCGCGCTCGCGATCAACGGCGCACTGCCGTACTTGCCGTGCAGCGCGCCGGCCACGCCGATCACGCCGGCAGCCGCGACGGCACTGCGGAAAAAATCGCGGCGCGGGCTGTCGCCCTCGACCTGCGGGCTCTGCTGGGACGGGTCTTGCTCGCGCGCGGGACTGCCTTGGGCGTCGTCGCTCATCGGGTCTCCTCCGTATTCGTTCTGATGCAACAAGGTTGCCGGAAACGCGCAGCAGGAGCGGCTCTCCGGGCGACGGCGAGTGGTATCGCCGCACGTCCACGCTATGCTCACTCGTGATCGCGGTCAAGATGCCGCGACTAAGGAGACCCGCTTGAGCCTGTTCGAGACCGACCGATCCGCCGAACGCATGCCCGTCACCGTGCTGACCGGCTTCCTCGGCAGCGGCAAGACCACGCTGCTCAACCACCTGCTCAAGCAGCCCGAGCTCGGCGACACCGCGGTGATCGTCAACGAGTTCGGCGCGGTCGGGCTCGATCACCTGCTGGTCGATTCGGTCGACGGCGAGATGGTCGTGCTGCAGAGCGGCTGCGTGTGCTGCACGCTGCGCTCCGACCTCGAGAGCGCGCTGCGCCAGCTGCTCGCCCGGCGC
>RPRK01000430.1 GCA_003818495.1 Burkholderiales bacterium | reverse complement strand
GCCCTGGAAGCTGAAAACGACGGTCTCGTTCCGGACGATTATCATATAAGAGAGATCCGGGTTTTTTCCGCCCAGCCGCCGGCTACTCCCGAACAGCAGGCGAAATTTGATCTTCTGCAGAGCGACGCGTTTCTGACCCTGGCCTACCACCTGCGTTTCGGTAAAGTCGATCCGGAAAGTCTTGACCCGAACTGGAACCTTTCCGACCCGGTTCGCCGCTCGGCTCTGGAGTACAGGCTGCAGGAGGCGATCCAGGCCGGGCGTATCGGAGCGGTGCTCGGTGAACTCCGTCCGCAGCACCGGAAATATCTTGATCTGAAAAACGGTCTTGCCCGGTACCGCGCCATCGCCAGGGCCGGCGGCTGGGAGAAGATACCTGCGGGGGAGACATTCAGGCCGGGAACGAGGGACCACCGTATACCCCTGCTTCGAAAACGGCTTCAGGAGTCCGGAGATTTTCCCCGACGGGTTTCCGATACGTCCAGCGTCTATACCTCCGTCATGGCTGACGCCGTCAGGCGCTACCAGACGCGCAACGGACTCGAGCCGGATGGTGTTGCCGGAGCGGCAACCGTCAGGGAACTCAATATTTCTGCAGAAGAGCGGGTCGATCAGATCCGTCTGAACCTGGAGCGTCATCGCTGGTTTATCAGTGATCTCGAGCCTACCTACGTTCTGGTGAACATCGCAGGTTTCACCCTTCACTATGTTGAAAACGGTCGTTATCGCTGGGGTACCAGGGTTATCGTCGGGCAGCCGTATCGCGAAACTCCGGTATTCAAGGCCGATATGCAGTATATCGTGCTCAACCCCGAGTGGGTGATTCCGCCAACCATTCTTGCCAAGGACGCCCTGCCGGCCATTCGCAAAAGCCGAAGCTATCTCGATCGTAAACAGCTCAGGGTAATCGATTCGAAAGGCCGGGTCGTCAGTCCCTCGTCGATCGACTGGTCGCAGTACTCGGCCTCAAATTTCCCTTATCGTCTGCAGCAGTCTGCCGGTGATCACGGAGCGCTTGGACGGATAAAATTCATGATGCCCAACAGGCACGTTATCTATCTGCACGATACCCCGACCAAAGACCTCTTTGAAAAAAACAAGCGAACGTTCAGTTCCGGCTGTATCAGGGTTGAGAATCCTCTCGATCTTGCCGAACTCGTGCTGCAGGATACCCTGCGATGGAGCCGCAGGAACATCGAAGCTGCTATCGGAACCGGAAAAACCAGTACGGTCAATCTGCCGCGAAGGATCCCGGTTTTTCTGCTCTACCTGACAGCCGTTGCCGAAGGCGAAGAGGTCTTTTTCCGTGAGGATGTCTACGGTCGCGACGGGCGCCTTCTCAAGGCTCTCCAAATGCCGGTTCCCGGTTACAAAGTCGAAAGCTGCGGATTGTAGCGCCGATGGCTTTTGCTGTTGACATAAACCTGCAGCGCCTTCTTGTAACCTCCTGCAGCCCGGCAGTCGTTTTCAGTCTGCTTGCCGATGTCCCTCGTTCGGCAGCCCATTTTCCCAGGGTTGACCGGCTTGTGGATCTCGGAGGGAAGGCTTATCGCTGGGAGATGGAGAAAATCGGTATCGGAGGCTATACGCTTCAGCAGACGGTATATGCCTGTCAGTACCGGGAAGATGCCACGACAGGGCAGGTTGTCTGGACACCGGTCGAAGGGGTCGGCAATGCCGCTGTGGAAGGGGAGTGGATCGTTGCGCCGAATGAGAACGGATCGACGGTAAGGCTCAATACCAGAGGCAGACTGATGGTGGATTTCCCCGCCTTTCTGCAATTCGCGCTCGTTCCGCTTGTGCAGATGGAGTTTACCGGGATGGTTGACCGCTATATCGACAATATCGAGAAAACCCTCTCTACCCTTTAGCCCTTTGCCGATCACCATCATATCCGGAGGCCAGACAGGTGTCGACCGGGCAGCTCTCGATGCCGCAATTGCCTCGGGACTCGAATACGGCGGCTGGTGCCCGAAGGGTCGCCTGGCCGAAGACGGCACCATTCCATTCTGCTATCAGCTAAGGGAAACATCCTCCACAGCATACCGGACAAGAACCTCCAGGAATGTGCGCGACTCGGACGGGACGCTGGTTCTTCTTCGGGATCGCCTGCGGGGCGGGACGCGATATACCATCCGGTATGCTGAGAAGATCGGGCGGCCGGTTCTGATTGTCCGTCTCTCGGGTCTGCAGGATCAGGATATTGAAAGCATCATCAAGTGGCTGCAGGAACATGCCAT
>RPRK01000429.1 GCA_003818495.1 Burkholderiales bacterium | reverse complement strand
TGCGCCGGATTCAACAATGTGGATGTGGAGGCGGCCTCTGCACGGGGAATCAGAATTATGCGTGTTCCGGCTTATTCACCCCATGCGGTGGCAGAACATGCCGTAGCTCTCATCCTGAGCCTGAACCGGAAAATACATAAGGCTTATCACCGGGTTCGCGAAAACAATTTCTCGCTCGAACGGCTCGAAGGTTTCGATTTATATGGCAAAACCGTTGGCGTGGTGGGAACCGGTAATATAGGCCGGGTATTCGGAACCATCATGCAGGGCTTCGGATGCCAAATTCTGGCATATGATCTGTTTCCACAGGACGATCTGAAAAAAAGCTTTGAATATGTTGAACTGGAACCACTTTTTACCCGATCCGACATCATTTCGCTGCATTGTCCGCTTACCCCCGATACCCACCAGTTGATCAAGCGTGAAAGTATATCGCTGATGAAGCCGGGGGTAATGCTTATCAATACCAGCCGGGGAAAACTGATTCACACCGGCGATGTGATCGAAGCCCTGAAATCGCGCCAGATCGGCTACCTGGGTATAGATGTGTACGCCGAGGAAGAAAAGCTCTTCTTCAAGGACTTGTCGGAGCGTATTGTCGACGATGATCAGATTGCCCGCCTGATGAGTTTTCCGAATGTATTGGTAACTGCGCATCAGGGCTTTCTGACCCATGAAGCTCTTGAGCAGATTGCGCAGACAACGCTTCAGAATGTTCGGGACTTTATGAGCGGAAAAGACAACCACAATGAGATTACCCTTAAAAACTTTAAATAATGAGTTCCGTCAGCCATCCCCTGAGATGCCCCTGGTGTGGCACCGATCCTTTGTATGTCGATTATCACGATAAAGAATGGGGCGTTCCGGTACACGATGAAAAGCGACATTTTGAATTTCTAACCCTGGAAGCGGCTCAGGCCGGCTTAAGCTGGATTACCATTTTACGCAAACGGGAGAACTACCGGAAAGCCTTCGCAGACTTTGATGCACAAAAAGTGGCATTATTCGGTAAAGATAAGGTGGAAACCTTGCTGCAGGACGCAGGTATTGTGCGTAACAGGCTTAAAATTGAATCAGCCATCAGCAACGCCGGAAAATTTCTGGATATCTGTGCAGAATTTGGTAGCTGGGATGCATATTTTTGGAGATATACCGAAGGAAGACCGGTTATAAACCATTGGAAGTCGATGAGCGAATTGCCAGCCTCCACCCCATTGTCGGACCGGATTTCGGGCGAACTCAAAAAGCGTGGATTCCGTTTTACCGGCACAACCATTATGTATGCCCATATGCAGGCCATTGGCATGGTGAACGACCACTTAACCACCTGCTTTCTTCACCCTGCTTATCAGACTTAAGCACTTAACGGAACAGTCCCTCGTCGCGAATAAGAAGCAGAATGGCCGATTGAGGCAGAATAAGGTATTTTTCACCGTTAAATTCTATCTCCCATCCATTCCGCTGAAGGTACACGGCGAGGTCACCCTCCTTTACCTGAAGGGGGATATACCTCACATCGCCGGTGCCTGGCTTCCAGGCTTCACTTTCTTCACCAGCTAAAGGTACCGGATAGCCCGGGCCGGCTTTTACCACATACCCGCTGTGTATCTTTTCGTTTTCAGTAACCCCCGGAGGTAAATATAAGCCTGATTTGGTCTGGGTTTGGTCATCTTTGGGCTTGATCAGCACACGGTCGCCAACCACAATAAAACGCCGGATATCCTTTTCGTCGATGTTGAGTGTCATAACAGTTGAATCTGAAAAATTCCTTCTGCAAATATAAGCGCTTGAAAGGAAAGAATTCTGACTTTGTGAATTCCATATTCAGATAAGAATAAATATTGCTCTTTCAATTACTTCCGACAATTTATGATACTGAATCCGGCAATTACCCAATTTTTAAGGCTTAAGGGATTTTATTAAAGGAATCAATCGGCTTTCTGACAGTACCCTTCGACTCCGCTCAGGGTACTTTCAGAAAGGTCGGGCAAATATCTGTACAATATTCGGGTTTGTTTTTAACTTTAGAATAAAATCTGTCATAGTGAATTAATACTATTTTAATATTCCTTTTGTAATTTTAGGCCTTCGGCTCCGTTTTATGCCCGGGAAGACGATATCAAAAACTCTACAATACGCTGGTATGCAATTTATTTCGATTAAACAGGGAACATCTGCAGGAATACATTCCCGTGGGGTGCAGGTTTTATGTCTGACCCTATTTATTTCAATAGCTGGTAT
>RPRK01000428.1 GCA_003818495.1 Burkholderiales bacterium | reverse complement strand
TAAAGGAATTCCAAATATCTCGCCGTATTCGCTACCTATAATCTTGGTGCAATTGATGGTTTCGTTGATGTCGCAAACAAGTGCACCCGCCGATCCCGTTTTGATTTGCACATGAAGCACCAGAGCCCAGAGCGAAACTCCAAAGCCAATAATTCCCACCAACAGCTGTCCCCATGCAACTCCTCGAAACTCCTTTCCCACCTCTGCATTTGAAAGCCCTCGTGGATTCAATAAAGACCAGGGAAGTCCACTTGCCATATCTCCAGATCCCCCTCAGTGGTTTGGCGCGTCAGCGCGCGGCAGTTGTTTTGCTTGGAAGAGGTCCCATGCCATTTTGATGGTGTGACCAGAGGTTGCATAGTAGGCAGGAATCGTGGCTTCCTGCAGAATTCCAAAGGCCTTTGGCCCAAGACTCACAGTGATGACAGCGCTCGCGCCGACCTCCATGATTGCCTGCGCAGTTTGAATGCCAGCTCCGTGTCCCAGATCGGCGTTGCGCGTATTGTCGTGGAGTGCGAGTGAGTTCCGCTCAGTATCCAGGAGAACAATCGCAGGAGTGCGTCCAAAACGAGGTTCCAGTTCACAGTCCCAAGACGCTTTTTGTGCAATGAATGCGACCATCATAAATCACTTCCTTCCAAACCGGGTTCAAAAAAAACACTTGTTGCAGAAGCTACGAGCACATTGTCCTGAAAAAGCTTCGCCTCAAGGGAGTGCAGGCTGAGCTTCTGTTGCGTCGCCGCGCCGATGACTCGACACTCAACGTCGGGAAGGACCGGCTTCAAGAAACGGACTTCCAGGCGGGCCGTGTAAGCAACGATGCCACGCAAGAGGAGGGCATTAGCCATGGCTGAATCTAACACGGCAGAGACCATTCCCCCTTGAACGCGACCGGGGTATCCACACATGTGAGCAGGGAAGACAAAGCGAGCCACTGCCATCCCCTCCGGGGAAAGCTCAAAGCAGACTCCCAGACCACAAGAGTTCTGATCACCACAGACGAAGCACTCTCGATGAAGGCCCTTTGAATCCATCGCACTCCCTCTCATCAGTGTGCATATGCACACTATGATTCCAATGAGGAAGGATGTCAAATTCTATGACCTCGGATTTCATAGTCAAACATCGGATGAAGGCCCCTTTCAACTTGCTTTATCTGATTTTGTGCATACGATTATTTTCGAGATTTTTTCGATCCACACCCCAGGGAGACTTTCACCATGGAACCACAAACGGACACCCGCCCCTCATTTCCACGCATCAACGCTCCATCCCCAGATTTTGAGGCAAAAACGACCAGTGGAGTCAGAAAACTTTCCGACTACAAGGGAAAATGGCTTGTTCTATTCTCTCATCCCGCCGACTTCACTCCGGTGTGCACAACGGAATTTATTGGATTCGCCAAGCACTATGAAGAGTTTCGCAAGATGAATTGCGACCTTCTGGGACTCTCTGTGGACTCGCTATTTTCCCATGTCGCCTGGATGCGAAATATCAAAGAAAAGTTTGGAGTCGAGATTCCCTTTCCCATTATCGATGACACTTCAATGAAAGTGGCCAACTCCTACGGAATGATTCACCCGGAGGCCGGAGAAACTTCGGCAGTTCGTGCTACCTTTGTGATTGATGACAAAGCCTATCTTCGCGCGATGATCTATTACCCAATGACAAACGGCCGCTCCATTCCTGAAATCGTTCGTTTGGTCACCGCACTACAAACGACTGACAAGCACGGCGTTGCCACCCCAGAAGGCTGGCTCCCGGGAGAAAAAGTGATTGTGCCACCACCCCAGACATCCGAAGCTGCGCAAAAGCGCGCCGGAGAAGGATATGAATATACAGACTGGTACTTCAGTAAGAAGGATCTCAAATAGTTCACTTAGAGCGAAGCTGCATCCTCAAAAATACAGCCGAAAATAACCCCATCGCCATAAGGCGCGGGATCCATTTCTTGCTGCTATAGCTCACATTTTCTCGCACCGACGCGGAGAGATTTCCCCAATCCAGCAGATTGCAGATATAGCGAAAGCCAGGGCCAATCGTTGTGACATGGGCATTTGCCGGCGAGAAATCGTATTAATGGTGGAAGCATCAAGACCCAGCGATCCCATGGTGACTTCTTGCCGAGAAAGTACATCCTGGCCCAAAGACTCATTAAGAACTGCAGCGGAAAATCGATTCCTTTCTGCAAAAGACGCAATGGTATCGCTGGAAACCCATTCCAGATGTGAAGGGACTTCCTGTTTTTCGAACTTGCCACCC
>RPRK01000427.1 GCA_003818495.1 Burkholderiales bacterium | reverse complement strand
CCGCACCGTGACGCGCCGAGCGCGGAGCCGAGCGACATCCCGTGCCCGCAGTGCGGAGCCGCATCACGCCCCGGCTACGTGCGGGGCGTCCGCTGCGATGCGTGCGACGGTCGCGGAACTGTGCCCGCACCGAGCGCGGGGCCGAGCGAGCCGGTGGAGGTCTACAACCCGTGGCGCGAGTCGCTGGAAAACTGCATCTCTGGCGACAACTATCTGCGGGCCAGCGAGTACCGATCTCTGATCGAAGAACTGGACGACCTGTACCGGCTGCGCGCAGCCCCGCCCGCCCTGCCCGAGGGCGCGGTGGAGGCGATGCGGGGGGCGGTGGAGGCGCTGCGCGGGCTGTCGCTGTTCGTCGGCGTGTACGAAGGCCGGACGCTCGACAAGCCGCGCGCCGAGGCCATGCTGCGCAAGGCCGACGCGGCACTCCGCGCGCAGCTCGCGCAGATCGGGGGCGTGCGATGAGCGACGCATCACGCAAGGCGGCGGAGCATGCGTACTCCGTGACAGCGTTCAACTACGCCGAGAACCCGGTCGGCTCGCGCGACTGGTCGTTGTATTGGCGCGGTTGGCAGGCACGCGAAGCTGCCCCGGTCGAGGTCACCGACGAGATGGTGGAGGCGGCGGTAAAGGAGTTCTACATGGTCGGCAGCGTCACCGAAGACGACAACAAGGCGATGCGTGCGGCACTGCGCGCGGCGATGAGGGTGCGGTGATGGAGCTGCGCGAGATCGAGTACCGCGTCGCAACTACGGTCGACACGCTGTTGGTCACGGGCGAAGCCATAGAGTTGCCCGCGCCGTGGCAGGACATCCGACTGTGCGTGCGATCGCAGGGCGCGCGGGGGCCGTTTTCGATTCCACTTTTCCGGCACGAGACGCGTTGGGTCATCGACCATTACGCGACCGGATGCGCGCTGACGCCAAGACTCCCGCTGACGAGCACCAAGGCAGCCGCACTGCGCGCGCTGAAGGCGTTCCTGCGCAGAGCGACGCCCGGCGAGCTGACGGCGCTGCGGAGGAAGGCATGACCCGCCCCGCCCTCCTCGCCCTAGCCCTCGCGCTGACCGCCTGCGGGTCGGCCGACCAGCCCGGTCACCCCAAGCGCTCCGCGATCGACTCGGCTGGCTCGGCGTAGTAGGACAGCAGCTCGTTCAGGTTCTTGTGCCCCGTCATCCGCGCGAGCTCGAGCGGCTGCAGCTTCTTCGCCAGGCGCGTGATGGCGGTGGCTCGGGAGTCGTGGAACACGAAGCCGGCGAGCCCGGCCGCCGTGCGCGCCCGCCGGAACGTCACATCGAGCGCCCGCGCGTCGACATGGAACACCCGGCCTGGTGCCGGGTCGCGCCGCACCCGGACCATTCGCTTCGCGCGCATCACCTCCAGCAGCGCGATCGCCGCGGTCGACAGCGGCACGTCCCGCTGCTCGCCGTTCTTGGTCTTCGGCAGGTGCACCTGCTTGCGGCCGAGGTCGATGTCGCCCCACCGCATGCCGACGATCTCGCCCGCGCGCATGGCCGTCTCCAGCGCGAACAGGAGCGCCACAGCCGTCTCGTGGCCGATCGTCCGGACGCTGACCCCATCGAAGCCCAGCGCGCCCCGCATGGCCGCCAATTCGGCCTCCGTGAGCAGGCGCCGACGTGCCGGTGGCTCGCGCGGCCGGCGAACGTCCTGTAGCGGGTTGCGCTCGATCCAGCGCCACTCGATGCGCGCCGTCTCCAGCACCGCCCGCAGGACCGTCATCTCGCGCACCACGGTCGCCGGCTGCACCTCGAGCAGCCGGGCGTCGCGCCAGTCCGCCAGGTGCGCCGTCGTCAGCGCCCCGATCTCGAGCCGGGCCCAACTCGTCCGCAGCAGCCGGCCGTAGCGCAGCACGTCGGAGCGCGGCCGCACCGCGGCGTCCCGGTACTTCTCGATCGCCTCGGCCACCGTGCGCCGCGACACCGGCCCGACCATCCGCAGGATCTCGGCCTCGCGCGTGACGATCCAGTCGTCCGCGTCAGCCCGCGTGTCGAACGTCCGGCCGTCCCGCACCCCGCGCTTGAACACCTGCGCCCGGTAGTGCACGACGCCGCCGGCCGTCTCGCGCCTGGTGACCGTCCCCATGTTGTTCGATTCCCGGATGGCGTGAAATTGGTGTGCCCCCACGCCGGAAGATGCAGGAACAAGCGGGAAGCTGCAAGGCCGCTTACGCCTCGCGCGGCCCGGAAATCGGCCGCAAACCCGCATGGATGCTTGGTCTACGGACGCTGCGGGTGGTGCCGGAGGCGGGAAT
>RPRK01000426.1 GCA_003818495.1 Burkholderiales bacterium | reverse complement strand
GAGAGCTGGTGGGCTAACAATGTTTCGTCCTCGAATATTGTCGCTACTACTTATGGGAGCACTCTATTAAAATCTTATGTAGAAGGTTATGACCTAGCTACAAAGACTGGTGTAATTTGGGTGTGTATAGACGTAGCTGCTGGAGTAGATTACACATTCAAGATCCAGACAGGTAAAACTCTTTCTAACAACAACGACTCAGCTACGTTCAGCGACTGCTCTATGTACCTACGATACTCATTTAATGAGACCACAGGCGCTGCTGTAGACTCGGTGCAAGGTAACGACGGTACTGTAGCGGTAGCAGAGCGAGGTGCCACAGGTCCCATCACAAAATCTTACCGGTATGATGCAAACCAAGCTAACTACGTCGCAGCACCTAACAGTAATGTAGCTGATTTCGAATACACCGACAGTTTTACCACGTCTATATGGTTTAAACAGACTGCTCAAAAATCAGGATCTGACCCCTATTTAATAACAAAACGTGTGTATAGTGGAATATATAATGGGTGGGCTGATGCATTAAGTGATGTATCAAATAAGATGATTATCATAGAAGGCGGTATCAACTCTACTGCTAGGTACATCAACGAAGTATCTACTACAATAACACTTGGATCATGGAAACACTATAGTTTTGTAAATGCTAGCGCAATAGCTGACTGGAAGATTTTAAAAAACGGTACAGTTTCTCCACACACAGTAGTTTCGAACACATTAAACTCAACTATAAAAACCTCTGAGTTGTTGCAGATCGGTGGTATAGGACTAGGAAGCGTTACTGGGCGCCCAGTAGGGTACCTGGCAGAGGCACGTATATATAACGTAGCCAAGACCGAGAACTACCTAAAAACAGACTACAACCTACAGAACCACAAGACCGTGCCTGTATACACAATAACTGGTTCTTCTACGGTTACGAGCGGGCTCACTAGCTCCAGTATAAACTACGCGGTAGAGGTGTACACAGACACTACCATGACCGATGCGGCATGGGGACTCAACGCAGGAGTGTTCCGGTTCATCACTGGGAGGCCTGGGTACGCAGGTACAGGGCCTTCCTACCCTAAGTGGGAGAGTGGTGCCTCTAACACTAACGTATGGTACGAGGACTGGCTCACACGCGATGGGATGAACAATCCGTCACGCTCTGTAGATATCTCTCAGACTGGGGACTACGGCACAAACTCAGGTTTTAGTTTCAAGATAAGAAACGATGCTAAGTTTTGGGATTTTATTCAAACGAATGAGATCTGGCTCACTAACCGTACTGTAAAGGTATACGCTGTAATAGACGGCAAATTTTACCAGTGTTGGGACGGTGTTGTGTCGAATCAGCCGTATAGCGATACTGAGTACACTTTTGAGTGCGTAGATAAATTTAAAAGCGTGCACAAAGAGATGCCTAAATACGATTTGAATTTAACCGAATACCCTAATGCAGACCCTAATTCATTAGGAGATGCTATACCGATAGTATTTGGTAACGTACAGTACGCTAAACTGCTCAGGTTGAGTAATTTAAAAGAACTCAAGCCTCTACTTGTAACTTACAAACAAGAGAAGACCATGTGCTGTGCCGTTAACTACAGAATGGACCCTACAAAGAACGGTACTACATACGCTATTTCCATAGACTTGGTTACAAAAGGTAAAATATACCATGAGGACGATCTGGTAGGATGCTACCTACAGGCTATCCTAGGAACTGGTTGCGATCCAGAACGGCTAATAAGAATAGTATCAAATACAGAGACTGAGATATATAGCTCATACGATATAGATGCAGGACTTACTACTATAATATATTATAATAATGTTAGTTTTTTACCTGTATCAGTACCTAACATGGTAACATACAGCGATATGTGGATTACCACTCTAGGATTGGAGTTGCCTATATATGGCACAACTCCAGGAATTAATGGATCATTTGCAAATAACTGCCGCTACAATTCTGCAGTTTCAGATAAGTCTACATGGTGGTTCTCTGTAGTAAGTCTATCTACAGAGCTCACGACAGACCATGACTCTATCGAAGGCTATAACAGAGACTCCCGCGGTAATCTAATGTTGTATACGTACAACAAGGATCTAAAGCGATTCGATGACGCCACAGACCGTATAGGAGAGCTGAGTACAGATGGAGCGCTAAACTTAACTGTAAAAGCATCAGCCATAAATCCTGATGGAGAAATTTCTGTTACAACTCCGATACCTATGATCTGCCAGAACGCCGGTAACCACCCGTTCATTACAAATACTACATACATGAGCGATCTTTCT
>RPRK01000425.1 GCA_003818495.1 Burkholderiales bacterium | reverse complement strand
CGGCCGCGGCTCGATGCTGGTCGAGCTCGACAAGAAGGACGTGCTGCTGCAGGCGCTGGTCTGCGGCGACGACGGCGTGGTGCTGTCCGGCATCGGCCGGGCCGGCAAGGCGATGGACGAGACGATGACCCTGCGTGCCCTCGGGGAGTACCGCGCGGCCCGGGGTCGCAAGGGCAAGGTGCTGGAGCCCAGGCGCAAGGATCCCCGGATGGCGCTGCCCCGGGCGCAGCCGAAGTCGGGGAACTGAAGCACCCCTCCACACCTCGGCAAGCATCGATGATCGCGGCCCGTCCCTTCAGGACCCCACGTCGGGGCGCGCTGGCCGCGCTGGCCGCTGCGGGCTGGCTCGCGGCCTGCAGCAGCACGAACCCCTATTTCGACGCGGCCCGGGCGCATCATCGGCCCGGCGGGTTCGTCAACGTGGCGGGGCCGACCGGCGGCAAGCCCTTCTCCGAGTTCGCACGCTGGCAGTACGAGCGCACGCGCGACGGCGTGCCGAAGCCGCCGTCGACACACGTCGCCGGCTACGAGCGCTTCCCGGTGCAGCGGCCGGACCTCGCACTGCTGCACGCGAACCGGCGGGGCGGCCGGGTCACCGTCACCTGGATCGGCCACGCGACGCTGTTCCTGCAGACGGGCGGGCGCAACCTGCTGGTCGATCCGGTGTTCTCGGAACGCGCATCGCCCGTGAGCTTCGCCGGTCCCCGGCGTCGGGTGCCCTTGCCGGCCCGACTCGACGAACTGCCGGCCGCCGATGTCGTGCTGATCTCGCACAACCATTACGACCACCTCGACGAGCCGACCGTGCGCGCGCTCCAGGCGCAGGCCGGCGGCCCGCCGCTGTTCGTCGCGCCGCTCGGCGTGGACCTCTGGCTGCGCTCGGTCGGCGCGACCCGCGTCGAGCGGATGGACTGGTGGGACTCGCTGCGCGTCGACGGACTGGACATCGTGCTGACGCCCGCGCAGCACTGGAGCTCGCGCAGCCCCTGGGACCGGAACGCCACGCTCTGGGGCGGCTTCGCGGTCCGCACGCCCGACTTCACCTTCTGGTACAGCGGCGATACCGGCTACGCACCGATCTTCGCCGAGATCGGCCGACGCATCGGGCCGATCGACCTGGCGGCGATCCCGGTCGGCGCCTACGAGCCGCGCTGGTTCATGAAGGACCAGCACGTGAATCCGGACGAGGCGGTGCGCATCTTTCGCGAGGTCGGCGCGCGGGCCGCGCTCGGTGTGCACTGGGGCACCTTCGAGCTGACCGACGAACCGCTCGATGCCCCGCTCGGCGACCTGCCGGCGGCGCTGGATGCACAGGGTGTGCCGCGTGACCGGTTCGTGCTGTACCGGCACGGCGAGACGCGGGACTACGCGCGGCGTCGCGACTGAGTTCCGGTCCACGCGCGGGAGCGCACCGCCTG
Organism: Burkholderiales bacterium; assembly: GCA_003818495.1. Classification (GTDB taxonomy): domain Bacteria; phylum Pseudomonadota; class Gammaproteobacteria; order Burkholderiales; family Burkholderiaceae_E; genus UBA4615. The sequence continues at coordinate 876 of RPRK01000425.1, read as the reverse complement.
GCGCGCCTCGGGCCGCCCGCGACGACCCGAGCGGCCCGTCGTGGCGCTGCCGCGGAGCCCGGCTCAGTTGCTGCGCTTGAGCTCGAACGCGAAGCCGCGCGAGGGCACGCCGCGGGTGTCGACCGCATGGACCATGTACCAGCCGGGCGGCAGATGGTTCGCATCGGCGGGCAGCGGCACCAGCAGCTCGTTGCCGCGCTGCGCGAACTGGCGCGGCGCCTCCGGCACCGTGTCGCCGTTGCGCAGCTGGAGCGCGCGCTGGTCGTTGTTGTGACCGTGGGTCACCGCGCCGAGGCTGACGATGCTGACCCGGTCGATGGTCCGCGAGTCGGCCATCTGCAGGCGGAAGGTATGGCCGTGGATGAAGTTGGTGCTGCTCTTCACCAGACGAGGACGGCTCGCCCACACCACGCCGCCGCCCGGGCCCGACTGCCGGGCGAACAGGTACGGCGGGTAGTAGATCTCCGCGTTCCGGTTGTCCTGAGGGCCAGGGAGGCCGCCGCCTGCCGACAGGACGGTTCCGTTCGGCAGCAGCAGGAAGGTCGAGTGGTAGACGCGGATCCGCTGCTGTGGCGCGCCGAGCGTCCAGGTGCCGGTCTCCGGGCGCCAGATCTCCGGGGCGTACGCGGGGTTCCCGACATAGGAGCGGGGCTCGGTCGGAACCGCGTTGCTGCTGTCGGCGTTGCCCCACTCCGCACCGCCGCCGGCCAGCACGTCCCCCGTCGGCAGCAGCACCGTCGTGACCCAGTTGCGGCGCTGGGCCATCGGGGCGGTCTGCCGGACGACCGGCACGTCCGCGTTCACGTCGATGAGCGTCGCGAGCTGCGAGCCGCGCTGACCGGTGAACTCATTCATTAGCTGGCCGCCGCCCACCAT
>RPRK01000424.1 GCA_003818495.1 Burkholderiales bacterium | reverse complement strand
TCCTTTTTTCAGATTTTCCAGAATCGCCGACAGTCCCAGCGGATCGTTGAGTTCGCTGAAAGGCGTATCATAAACAACAAAGTTCAGCGCGGCTCTGCGTTCTTCCAAAAAAAAGGAGACAGACCGCCGGGTATTGGAAACCAGCCGGGATGTCCTCAGCAGAATTTCGGATTCCACAGATTTCTGCGTGACATTGTAATCGGCAAGCGTCATAAAAATCAGGGGCGCAAGAGTCACTCCCAGCGTCAGCATCACCGTCAGATACCATATCCGCCGAAAATTGGAAAGCCCTTCGCTTTCTTCTGCATCCCAGAATTTCGGTTTTATTTTTTCCAACAGAGACATATAGTTATCCTTCGGAGGTTCGGGGTAAGGGGTCAGAGGTAAGGGGTACCGCTGACCCCTCACCCCGAACCCCTTACCTCTCATCCCTCATCCCCTCTTCTGCCGAATCTTCTCATTTGCCTTCTTGAGAGTCTCACTCAGCAGACTGATATCTGCCGGTTTTTGCAGATAAGCATAAGCCCCAAGTTTCATGCAGACATCCCGATCCGCTTCGGAGCCGTGTCCCGTAAGGATGATGACCTCAATTTCCGGATGGCTTTGTTTGACTTTCCTCAGAACCTCAATGCCGTCAATCCCGGGCATTTTCAAGTCCAAAATCATGACTTCGGGTTCATCTTCTTTGATCATATCCAGAGCAGATTCGCCGTCATAAACAGCCGCAGACCCCATTTCCCGCATATACAGCCGCTCGGAAAGGGTCTGAACAAATTCGCGCTCATCATCCACCAGCAAAACTTTCGAAGGCATTTCGAAATCGTATTTCCGGTAAATATCTGCCTGATGATAGCCTTTTCCCACCCGTGTTTCAACTGATTTGACTCCGGGAACTTTGACCGCAAGCGATTTAAGGTCTTCTTCAAGACGACTCAGCATCAGAACATGCTTGTTGATAGTCAGCGTCACCGAGCCGTCTCTGGCTGTAACCCCCGCGGAATGTCCTTCTTTTGCCAGAGCCACTTCCACATTCGTGGCAAGAATAAAATCCTGAGCCGCCTTTTTCGAGCCGTCGGTGGGAAGGATCACTTCGCTGCGAAGATTTTCCTCAATCAGCCCCACGATCTTGTCCGACTCGGTTTTGTCCGTGGGAATCACCATATCATAAAGGGAAGCATCCCAAGGATCTCTGAGTCTGTACAGGGTATTGACCCAGACCGCCATATCTTCATCCTGTCTGTGAATCAGCGCGGCCGCTTCTTTTTCAGACAGTTTCATTTCTCTGACAGCCGAAGAAATTCTGGATTTCATGTCGGCAATCAGGCAAATTCTGAGCGCATGACTTATGTCCGAAGGAATCAGTTGGACTGCAAAGCCTTCAATCAGCAGATCGTCCTGACAAAGCAGTTGCGCGGCAGCGAGTCTGAGCCATGCCAGGGACCGTTCTTTTTCATGAGTGAATTTGTTGAATACCGATGTCTTTGCCGAGAACGCGCTTTTGATTTTATTTTCACTCATACCGGAAAGTCTGCCTGCATCCGCGACGATATCTTTGTCCGTGAACAGCTTATATCCGGTTTTTTCAAGAACTTTCTGAATCACAGGCTCTTTTTCGCAAAAGACCCCGCTGAATACGGTAATGACTGACATGATTTCAATCCCCCTTTCTCATCTCATTTTTAACCATACGGCAGACAGTCTGAAGCGGACAGACCTCTTCCTGACTGTTCACATGCGCGTGCTTGTGGACAGCCCAGATCGCTATTTCCATGGTCGGATAGATATCATCTTGTATTTCTTCAAACAGATGGGTACGTTTCAGCACCGCCATAACCGATTCGTTTACCGAACAGAGGGCAATGCGGACCCCCGCGCTTCTTACCCGTTCTATGGTCAGAGACAGGGCTTCCTCACCTGATGCGTCCATATCATTGATGCCGTTGGCGGCGATGATGATATATTTAAGCTCTTTTTTGCTCATCATGCGCTCGTTGATTTTGTCTTCAAGATAGCTGGCATTGGCAAAAAAAAGCGTTCCCTCGAAGCGGAGCAGATCAATATACCGGCACTCCATCAGATCATGGGTCAGGGCGTTTCTGAGTGCCTCGTCCTCATGCCGGGAAAGCGATGCCACCGTGGGTCTCATGCTTTTGTACAGAAATACTCCGAGCGACAGAACCACTCCGACCATAATTCCTTTGTCCAAATGAGGAGCAAATCCCAGCGTGCAGATAAAAGAAATCACGGAAATAGCTCCGTCATACCATTGCGCCCGCCAGGCGTGAATGAAACCGCTCACATTG
>RPRK01000423.1 GCA_003818495.1 Burkholderiales bacterium | reverse complement strand
CGATTGTAGATTATTCTTCAGTATTGTTGGGATATACCGTTAATCTGGATGCAGAAACCTATCTTAGAGACACTCCATCTAGTTATTTTAATGTCGAAAGACGTATGTATGAAATTGGTTCTCCGGTTGTCACAGGTGACCTGATTCAAAATAGCAGGACTACTTATTTCCCAAACACTCCAGTGTTGGGCGAACTTCCTATTCGCTCCACTATGGTTGCAGATAATATGTACTTGGTTAATGGTGCAGATGCTGTTATGAAATATGACGGGGTTAACCTATACCAAGCTTCCTTATTTCCTTGGAATCCACTCTTATATGCTAGATTTATTGCAGATAGTGGTGGGGCCTTTGGTGTACCGAGTTCTTTCGATGCGTCAATTGGGTATGCGGAGGTTGTAGGATCTAAAATAACCTTTAGGAATTATACTACTAGTGGTAATCTATCCTCTGCTGATTCAATCAACAAGTTTTCGCCCGGAGACTATGTACGAGTAACTGGGTCCTCTATAGATTTTTACGCGTATGTTAAGCAGGTTAAATCTGCTGATGCTACGTTTCCTTCAGGAACCGCCCCCTATCAAATATCCGCAACAGCTGCTGTTGGAGAAACTGGAGCTCAAAATATTGGATATCTATATTTAGATTCTGCCTTACCTTCCGGCTGTACAGGTAAAGAACTTACGGTATCTAAAGCCTTTACTTTTAAATATTATTATAGACTTAATGCAATTGATGCTAATAGAAATATTATTGCCTCTACCGTGATGGGTAACACCACATCTGTAGTGCAGAGTACAAACGGAGTTGTCTGGCATCGGCTAATCCAGCCTCCTGCTTGGGGAATATATGACTATCGTTATATAGAGGTACAGGTTTATCGTACTGCAGCTGATGGCGCTGTTTATAAAAGAGTTGTATCTATACCGGCTACGTTCGATGCAGCTTTACCATACATTGATTTTACTGATACTATTGGAGATGATGGACTTAAAGATGTTGACCCAACCTCAGTTAAACTTGGCGGAGAGATTGGTAAAACATTTGCCGGAGCTCCTACATCTAAGTATGTAACTTCTGTAAACAATAGTCTTTTACTGGGCAACATAACTTCTGAACCTAGATTTTCTCTAATAATTGATGATGTGAAAGGGAGGTCGGCAATAGCCGACCTCAACAACACTGAGTTTACTTTTACACAATCTGTAGATGTAAACACTACTTTTAAATGTACAGATGCATATGTGGATACTGTACAGGTGAGTAATGTAAATGTTGGGGTAGATTTTACCATTAGCCATGCAGGACTTGCCGGTGTTTCTGCTGGGGATATTTTATATCTGTTTCAGTCAGATTTGGCTGATGACCTAGCTGCTCATCCATTTCTCGGTTATTGGAAAGTAAAATCAGTTTTAGGAACTACAGCAACTATAGATAATACTGGAACAAGTTATACAGTTAGTCCTCAGATTAACGGATTTGGTAATATATCTGACCCCTCTTTTCTACACTCTCCAACTGCCCTCTTCTTTAATGTAGAAGCTGGTGATATTGTTATAATAACAGGTGGGCTAAATGTTACACCGGGAAAATATACAGTAAATTCAGTAACAGATGATGACACTATCGTCCTAAGTAGTAACTTTATAACAGCAGGCACACCTTCAAATATAGCTTACTATATCTATAGGACTCCTTCAAACCTGAGTCTATCTAGACGTTCTGGTGGAATACCTGTATATCTCGGATCTGATGATTTATCCCACGGAGCCGGGGATGCTACTTCAACCTATCCTTTAATTAGGTTGATGTATAGACTGGCTCTGGCAATTAATGCCGTCTCCAGAGCATCGGGAGAACTCCCATGGCTTCTAGCTAGGACTACTGACAGGCTCGGTGAGATTTTAATAACCTCTAATAACACTTTAGGCTTTACGGTTGCATATCCAGTAATTGGCAATTCCGCCAATTACGCCTTATTTGCTAATGAGACGGCGTGGTCCTCTGGACCACGCGGAACCATTATAACTAGATATCCAAGCAGATTATTAGTATCCTATACTAACTATCCTGAACTGTTTGATAATATTTATGCAATAAATCCTGCACAGTCTGATTCTGTCATAGATGTTAATCCTGCAGACGGACAGGAAATTACTGGTCTAATTCCATTCTTTGGAGACACAGCCTTCGGTGGAGCCGTCAAGGGACAATACACTGTTGTATTTAAGCAAAATAGTATTTATGTTATTGACCCTGCTTCTAAGGCACAAGGGCTAGATCCGGTTCAGAAGCTTGAAACTAGTGGGATTG
>RPRK01000422.1 GCA_003818495.1 Burkholderiales bacterium | reverse complement strand
GCCGTTCCGCACCGGTGTCTTCAGCTCGACGGCGGCAGCGCCTCGCCGATCCGTTCGCAGTCCTCGCCCGCGGCCGTGCACAGCCGATACAGGCTGGTGAGGTTGTCGCGCAGCGCGTCCCGCACCTGGCGGCCGTGACGGTCGCGCAGCGCGGCGGCGTCGCGGGCCCCGCGGCGGGCCGCCCGGTCGGCGACGCGCCAGGCGTGGAAATGGGCGCCGGTGGCGGCGAGCGGATCGCGCGAGAGGGTCTGCAGCTCGCCCGCGATGCAGTCGGCCCATGCGGTCAGCGCACCGTCGATGCGGGCATCGCACAGGGCGGCGCGTGCGATGCCGTCGGTCGCGGCGTCGGCATCGGGACGTTCGCCCGCCCGCGGCACGAGGAGCGCCAGGACGGCGGCGATCGCGAGGGACGCGGTGGCGGCGGGTCGCCCGCCGCGCGGCGCGGAGGTGGCCGAGTCGGCGGGCATGGCGCCGGGGAGCGCACTCTCGGGTCGGGGTATCTTCATCGTCGTTCCATCTGCCGGTGCCAGCATGCCGGCGTCTCGTGACGGGCTGACGAATGATCGCTGCAGGCAAGAATCCCTCCCGACGACGGTGGATCGCGGCGGCGCTGCTCGCCGCGGGCGGCGTGCTCGGGGCGACCGGCTGCGCGGCGCCGTCGCCGACGCCGGATGCCGGCGCGCCGGGGCGGGCCGCGCAGGTCGGGGGCAGCGGCAGCGGCGGCGTCGGTGAAGCCGCCTCCCGCGCCCCCGGTGCCGACGTGCCGCTGCGCATCGTCGCCTTCAACGATTTCCACGGTCAGCTCGAGCCGGGCGGGCTGACGCTGCGCCTGCGCGATCCCGCCGATCCGTCCCGGAGCTGGGCGGTCGGCGCCGGCGGCGTCGCGCGGCTCGCCACGCTGGTCTCGCGACTTCGGGCCGGTGCGCCGCACACCGTCGTCGTCTCGTCGGGCGACCTGGTCGGTGCGTCGCCGCTGGCGTCGGCGCTCTTCCGCGACGAGCCGTCGATCGAGGCGATGAACCTGATCGGCGTCGATCTGGGCGTGGTCGGCAACCACGAGTTCGACCGCGGCTTCGTCGAACTGCGCCGGCTGATGGCGGGGGGCTGTCATCCGGGCGGCTCCGCCGAGGTCGGCACCTGCGCCGGGCCGGACGGGCGCTTCGGCGGCGCCCGCTTCCTGATGATCGCCGCCAACGTCCGCGATGCCTCGGGGCGGACGGTGCTGCCCGCATCGGTGGTCCGCGACGTGGGCGGCGTGCGGGTCGCGTTCGTCGGCGCCGTGCTGCGGGCGACGCCGACGGTCGTCGTGCCCAGCGGCGTCGCGGGGCTGAGCTTCGAGGACGAGGCGCTGGCCATCAACCGGGAGGTGGCCGCGCTCAAGGCCGCCCGTGGCATCGAGGCCTTCGTGGCCGTCATCCACGAGGGCGGCACCACCACGGGCGACTGGAACGACCCGACCTGCCCCGGCGCCCGCGGCGAGATCTTCCGGATCGTCGACCGGCTGCTGCCGGAGGTGGACGCCGTGCTGAGCGGCCACAGCCACCAGGGCTATGCCTGCCTGCGCGATGCGCCGGGCAACCGCAGGCTGCCGGTGGTGCAGGCCTATGCCAACGGGCGCGGGGTGTCGGTGCTCGACCTGTCGCTCGACCCGGTGTCCGGCGACGTCCGCCGCGATCGGACCGTGCTGCGGAATCTGCCGGTGGCCAACGGGCTGGGCGGCGACCGGGCGGCCGATGCCGCCTACCCGCCGGTGCCGCCCGACCCGACCGTCCAGGCGCTCGTCGACCATTACGTGACCCGCGCGCAGCCGCTGGCCGGCCGCCCGGTCGGCCGGCTCGCCGGCGCCGCGACCCGCGATCCTTCGCCCGGCGGCGACACGTCGCTCGGCCGGCTGGTGGCCGACGCCCAGCTCGCCGCCACCCGCGCGCCCGAACGCGGCGGCGCGCGGATCGCGCTGACCAACCCGGGCGGCATGCGCGCCGACCTGCCCTGCCCGAGCGCGTCCGCGCCCTGCGTCGTGCGCTACGCCGACGCCTTCGCCGCCCAGCCGTTCGGCAACGGCCTGGTGGTGATGACGCTCACCGGTGCACAGCTGATCGCGATTCTCGAACAGCAGTTCAGCGGGCTGAACGCCCAGCGCCCCCGGGTGCTGCAGCCCTCGACCGGCTTCGAATGGGACTGGCGGGCCTCGGGCGCACCGGGGTCGCGGATCGTCGCGGCGCGGCTCGACGGGGTCCCCATCGACCCGGCCGCGCGCTATCGGGTGGCCGTCAACGCCTTCCTGGCCGAGGGCGGGGACGGTTTCGAGGGGTTTC
>RPRK01000421.1 GCA_003818495.1 Burkholderiales bacterium | reverse complement strand
GAACAAGACCCTCGCCCGCCTCGCCGTCCCCGCCGCCCTCGCCCTCGCCGCCTTCGGCGTGCAGGCCGGCGAAGGCCCGATCGACGTCCGCCTCCAGCCGGCCGCCGCGCCGATGGTCGGCACCGCCACCGCCACGCCGATGACGAGCACCGCGCCGACCTTCCTGCTGCCCGGCGCCTGATCCGACGGCCCGCCGCCGGGGGTCATGACCCCCGGCGTCATCGACTCGACGCCGCCGTGCGCGCAGCATGAGGACATCGCCAACCCGACCTGGAGAAGCCGATGTCCCCCGCCACCTTCGTGCCCCTCGCCTGCGCCGTGATCATCGGAGTCGGAGCGCTCGGCGCCTGCATCGGCATCGGCCTGATGGGCGGCCGCTACATGGAGGGCGCGGCCCGTCAGCCCGAGCTGATGGACCGGCTGCAGACCAAGATGTTCCTGCTCGCGGGGCTCATCGACGCCAACTTCCTGATCGGCGTCGGCATCGCGATGATGTTCGCGTTCGCGAGTCCGTTCGGCACCTGACCGATCCGCAGCAGGACGCCTGGCAAGGGGTCTCACGGTGCGATGCAGCGTGCATCGCCCGCGACACCCCCCGTATGATCGGCCGCATGATGCGGGCGAGCGATCGGCCCGACCCCGGCAGCACGTCGGGCCTGCACATCCAGGGAGACACGCCGCACGGCACGGGCCGTGCGCTCGGGTGCCTGCGCGCCCGCCTGCGCACGCTCGATCTCGACGACGACGTCGAGACCGCGCAAGGCGGCGCGGGATTCAGCGCGCGCCTGAGGCCCGAGGCGGCACAGGCCCTGGCGCCGGACTTCGATACCACCTGTCTGCATGCGCGGCTCTGTCATGGCGACGGGCTCGACATCGAGCGCGAGATCGTCGCGGCGCTGCTGCGCGCGCCGATCCCGATGGTGTTCCCGAGCATCGAGGAATTCGACGCGCAGCTGCGCATCCGGGTCGACACCGTCACCGCGGCCCGCGCGACCGCCCTCGAATTCGACTGCCACGAGCGCCGGCCCGACGAGTGCTGGCGCCGCGACGACGACGGCCGGTTCGTGCTGCGACCGGGCTGCAGCCTGATCGAGGCGCTGCGCCGCGCCACGCAGCCGGTCGATGCGCCGCGGCCGTACGCCTTCGGCTGCTATCGCGCGACCGAGTACGTGATGCTGCTGGCGATCGCGACCGAGGCGGCCCGCAGCCATCCCGAGCTGCTCGAGCGCCTGCAGCGGCGCTACGAGCGCCGGCCGATCCAGTCGCGCGAGTTCCACGACACGCTGCTGCACGAGCACGGCACGAGCGAGGTGCCGCTGCCGCCGCGCTGGCTGGTGCCCGGCGATCGCGTGTGGTTCCGCAACCCCCACGAGGCCTCGTCCGACGTCGAGGGCTACGAAGGCTCGTGGGTGATCTACAAGGGTGGCGGGCGGTTCGGGAACTTCTGGCAGCGCGGCCGCCCGTACACGCTCGACCGCAAGTGCATCGAGGTCTTCCACTGGCGCCATGCGGTCGTCCGCGATCCGGACGGGCACGCCCGCATCGACGAGGACGAGGTCGAGCGGCGGGTCGCCGCCACCCTCGCCGATCCCGACGAGACGGCGGCCGTGCTCGAGCGCATGCAGCGGCTGCGCGACCTGCGCGGCGTCTATGCCGAGGGCGGCTGCATCGACCGGACCCGCGAATCGGCCGGCTGGATCCTTCCCGAACACTGCGACATCGCGCTCGCCGAGGTCTGAACCGCCGGCGCCCGATGACAGCCGGGCACGCGGCATGCGAGCATCGCCGCGACGCACCACCGCGGAGGCGAGGTCGATGGCCCGTGAAGGCAGCAAGAAGTCGAAGAACGCACCGGTCCCCTCGCCCGAGGGGACCGGGACCAAGGCGGCCGAGACCACGGGGACCGAGACCAAGGGTCTTTCCCGCAAGGAGTACGAGGCCCGCCTCGAGCCGCTGGAGGTGGAGCTCAACCGCCTCGCCCGCTGGATCCAGCACTCCGGACGCAGGCTGCTGGTGATCTTCGAGGGGCGGGACACGGCGGGCAAGGGCGGTGCGATCTCGGCGATCTCCGACGTCCTGAACCCGCGCCAGTGTCACGTCGTGGCACTGTCCAAGCCGAGCGACGTCGAGCGCACCCAGTGGTACTTCCAGCGCTACGTGCCGCACCTGCCCGCCGCCGGACAGATCGTGCTGTTCGACCGCAGCTGGTACAACCGCGCCGGTGTCGAGCGGGTGATGGGCTGGTGCACGGAGCCCGAGTACCGGCGCTTCCTGAAGCAGACGCCGGTCTTCGAGAAGATGCTCGTGGAGGACGGCGT
>RPRK01000420.1 GCA_003818495.1 Burkholderiales bacterium | reverse complement strand
CGACGGTCTCGGCATCGCTCGCCTCGACCTGCCTCGCCCGCTCGGGGAGGAAGCGCGCCGGAAGCTCGAGGCCGGGCGGGGAGACGAGCACCAGGCGCACGTCCTGGCGCGCGAGCAGCTTCGCGAGCGAGTGGTGCACGCGATGGTCCCGCAGGTTGCCCATCAGCAGCACGGTGCGCCCCTCGAGCCCGACCCCGCGCATCGCGGCGACGTCGACCAGCGCCTGCGTCGGATGCTCGTTGCTGCCGTCGCCGGCGTTGACCACGGGCGCCGCCAGGCGGACCAGCCGCGACGGATCGAGCGGCGACGCGCTGCGGACCGCCACGCAGGTGCTCACCAGGCTGAGCTGGCGGACCTCGTCGTGCAGGTCGCACTGGTCGCGCAGCGCGTCGCCGGTCGTGGTGATCGGCACGGGTGTCAGCCCCAGCCGGGCGCCGGCGAAGGCGAAGCTCGACATCGTGCGCAGGCTCGGCTGCTGGAACAGGCAGGCGAGCGTGCCGCGGCGCGAGGCACGACCCACCCTCGGGGAGAAGCCGGGACGGGTGATGCGCTCGACCTCCGCGTCGGACAGCGCGTCGACGGACAGCAGGTGACGGGCGCCGTTCATGCGAGCTCCACGGCGACCGCGCCGTAGGCCAGATCGGGTCGCCCTTCGCGCTCGTGCCGCGCGGCGAGCGTGCGATAGGCCTCGCGCACCGACTTCCGCTCGGCGTCGCCGACGTAGAGCGTGCACTCGGCGAGCGCGGGCAAGGCGTCGCGCAGCGGGCTCGGATTGGCCAGCGCCCGACGGCCGTCGATCCTCAGCACCGGCTCGTCGTGCAGCAGCGACCAGCGCGCCCTGCCCTCGCCGAGCGCGTCACCCACCCGCCGCGGCCATTCCCATCGCCCTTCGGCCGCGCAGCCCGCGGTGAGTCCGAGCATCAGCGCCTGCAGGCGCGTCACGGCGGGCAGCTCGCGGCGCAGCGCGGCGAGCGACTCGAGGACCGCCGCCTGCAGCATCAGTCCGTCCTCCCCGCCATCGGACGTGAGCGGCAGCACGCCCGAAGCGGGCGCCAGCCCGAAGGGCATGTTGGCGAGCACGAGCACGGTCCCCCGCAGGCCGCGCGCCACGCCGCGCGGCACGCCATCGCGCACGTCGTTGAGCGCGATCACCGTGGAGGCACTCGGCACCTGGTTCAGGATCCGATTGATCTCGGCATAGGCCAGCGCGCGCGGGTTGACGTCGAGCATCACCCGCTGCGCCGCGTCGAACCCCAGGGCCGAATGTCCGCAGCCGCAGGCGAGGTCGAGCACCGCATCGGGCGTCGCCCATCCCAGGCGCCGGGCCAGCCGCAGCATCGTTCCGGACTCGTCGTCGAACGGGAACACCCGGCCGCGCGCGTCGACCCAGACGCCGTCGGTGGCGAACAGTCGGCCCTCCCGGTCGTTCACCCGGACCGCCAGCGCGCCGTCGACCACCAGACCGGCCTCCTGCAACGCCTCGACCCCCTGCCCTGCCTCGGGCCGGAACCGGTTCGCCTGCTCCGGCCCTTCTCGCCACATGCGGTACGCCTTCGAGTCGCACAGCATCCGCAGCGCTCGCCGGACGCGGTCCGCGAGCTCGGTCGAGGCGCGCAGCGCGCGGGCGGTTCGGAACAGGTCGTCGGTGCTCGGCATCGTGTGCTGGGTCTCTCGGATCGGGTCGGCGACGGCCGTCCCGGGCAGCCGATGAGAACGCCGCGCAGCGCGACGCCGCGTGACTTCCGTCACGCCCCGAGGCGCGCGCGCGACGGACGGTCGAATCGACTGCGCACCCGGCCTCAAGTCCCGCGCGACGCGGCGGCGAGGCTCCTTAGGACTGATGAGGCGGGAGGTGTCGAGATAAAAAAAGCCCGGCATCGACCGGGCTTCGAAGGGTCGCCCCGACGCTCGCGCGCCGGGGGCGACGGGTGGCGACGCATCCGTGTGGATGCGCCGCTCGGCGACCGTGTCAGGCCGCCTTCAGGTTCGGATACCTGACGTTCTCGACCATCATCTGGGTCTCGCGCGACGGCGCCGGCGTGACCATGCTGACCAGCAGGATCACCAGGAAGCCGACCGGCACGCCGAACACACCGGCCGCGATCGGCTGGATGTCCCACCACAGGTTCGTGACCGGCACGGAGCGGGCGGTCCCGAAGAACACCTCCCGCAGCCAGACCTGGGTCGTGATCATGTAGTAGAACGTCGTCGCGAAGCCCGCGACCATGCCCAGCGATGCCGCGATGCCGGTGGTGCGCTTCCAGAAGACCCCCAGCACCAGCGCCGGGAAGAACCCCGCCGCAGCGAGCGAGAAGGCTGCCGACACCAGGAACAGGATGTCGG
>RPRK01000419.1 GCA_003818495.1 Burkholderiales bacterium | reverse complement strand
ACCGTCGAAACCGGTCGCGCGGCCTGCGGTGCCGCCCCCGGCCACGGCGGCCATCGCACCGCCTGCGGCGCCGGCCGAGCCGGCGAGCGCCGCCGACTTCGTCGATCTCGCCACGGGTCCGGACGACGGCGGGACGCCGACCTCCGACGCGTTGCCGGGCACCGAGCCGGTGCCTACCGCGGCGGCCGGAACGCCCCAGCCGTCCGCGCCGTCCGACACGCCGTCGACGGAGGCCACTGATCCGGCACCGCCGCCCCAGGCCGAAGCGCCCGCTGCGCCGCTGCCGGCGCTGCCGGGCTCACGGCGACAGCGCTTCAGGGTCTACTGGGGCGACTACACCGACGCGCTGTCGGTCGCGCGCCTCGAATACCGGCTGGTCAACGACGGCGACCGCTACGAAGTGCGCACCGAAGGCGAGGCCGAGGGGCTGCTGTCGCTCGTCTACTCCGGCACGCTCACGCAGTCGAGCGCGGGTCGGCTCGGCGCGGCCGGGCTGCAGCCGGTGCGCTATGCCGAGACGCGAGGCCGGCGTCCCGAGCGCTCGGTCGCGTTCGATCCCGACGCCGGGCAACTGCTGCCTGCAGGTCGCGAAGCGGTGCCGCTGCCCGCAGGCACCCAGGACCGGCTGAGCGTCTTCTACCAGATCGGCCTGCTCGCCCGGGCGCGGCCCGAACGGTTCGTCGCGGGCACCGGCTTCGACCTGCCGGTGGCGACGATGCGCGAAGTCCGCACCGAGCGCTTCGTCGTGGTCGGCACCGATGTGCTCCTGGTGCCCGGCGGACCGGTCCATGCGCTGCACCTGTCGCGACCGTCACCGCCTGGAACGGACGATCCAAGGATCGACTTGTGGTTGGGGTACGATTTCGAGATGCTGCCGGTGCGGCTTCGCATCGAGGATGCGGGCCGTCGAGTGCTCGATCAGGTGATCGACCTGGGTGGCTGAGGCCGATTCGACCGGCCGATCTCGAGGAGTCCGCTTCCATGACCGATTCGGTCGGCCGCCCCGGCCGCAACGTGCTCGGCGGGCCGCTGCAGGCGTGCTCGTACGATCCCCTGACGGGTTTCTTCCGCGACGGCTGCTGCAGCACCGGTCCCGACGACCTCGGCAGCCACACGGTCTGTGCGCGCGTGACCGGGGCGTTCCTCGAGTTCAGCCGGCAGCGCGGCAACGACCTGAGCACGCCCCGCCCCGAGTACCGCTTCAAGGGACTGGAGGCTGGCGACCGCTGGTGCCTGTGCGCCGCGCGCTGGCTGGAGGCGTACGAGGCGGGCGCGGCGCCGCCGGTGGTGCTCGAAGCGACGCACGAGTCGGCGCTCTCGATCGTGCCGATGAAGGCGCTGCTCGCGCATGCGTGGGTGCAGCGTCCCACCGAATCGCGCTGAGACCGGCCCCCCGATGAAACTGACGATCGTCCCGGTCACGCCGTTCCAGCAGAACTGCTCGATCCTCGTCGACGAATCCACGATGCGCGCGGTCGCCATCGACCCGGGCGGCGACCTCGACCGCATCGACGCCGCGCTCGCCGCCACCGGCGCCACCCTCGAGAAGGTGCTGCTCACGCACGGCCACATCGATCACTGCGGGCAGGCCGCGCAGTACGCGCAGCGCCACGGCGTGACGATCGAAGGGCCGCACCTCGAGGACAAGTTCTGGATCGACCAGCTGCCCGGCCAGGGCAAGATGTTCGGCTTCCCGCCGCTCGACGCGTTCGAGTCCGACCGCTGGCTCGTGGACGGCGACACCGTGCGGTTCGGCGATGTCGAGCTGCAGGTCGCGCACTGCCCGGGCCACACGCCCGGCCACGTCGTGTTCCATCATCCCGGCAGCCGCCTGGCGATCGTCGGGGACGTGCTCTTCCAGGGTTCGATCGGGCGGACCGACTTCCCGCGCGGCAACCACGCGCAGCTGATCCGCTCGATCCGCGAGAAGCTCTGGCCGATGGGCGACGACGTCGCCTTCGTGCCGGGGCACGGACCGATGTCGACCTTCGGCGACGAGCGCGCGTCGAACCCGTTCGTGGCGGACGACGTCTAGCGCCGGCTGTCCCGGTTCACTTCCTCGCGCCCCACGAATCCTTCAGCGTCACCGACAGGTTGAAGACCGGTGCTTCGGGCCGGTGGTCGATCCGGTCGGCCACGAAGTAGCCGTGACGCTCGAACTGGAAGCGGGCATCGGATCCCGCAGTCGCGAGACCCGGCTCGAGGATCGCCTGCACGACGCGCTTGGCCTGCGGGTTGATCGACTCGCGGTAGTCCCGGCCACCCGCGTCGGGGTGCGCCTCGAGGAACAGCCGCTCGTACATCCGGACCTCGGCGGGCACGCCGTGACGGGCCGAGACCCAGTGGATGT
>RPRK01000418.1 GCA_003818495.1 Burkholderiales bacterium | reverse complement strand
TTTTTCTTTTTCTTCTTTTTTTTGATTCTTGACAGGAGTCTATTAAAATTAAAAGCCATTTTTGACTAACCGGAAGAGATAAATTTATTATATTTTTCATACTAACTCTTTTCTAATTGGAAAATTTACAGCGTCGGATTTAAAACAACCAATATTGAACAACTTGCCAGGGAAATAATTTTAGTTCCTAATTGAAATATGCTATCTCTTTATGCAATCAGACTTAAAGTCAAAACTTTTTTATACTCTAAATCATCTTTTAAAACATGAGAAGCATAATTCAAAAGGAAAAATCCAGAAGGACAAACCAGATAGCCCTTGGAATCATACTGGCTATTGTGATGTTTATTAGTGTCCTTGGATATTCTTTTCAGGGAGGAAATACAACTGATTCAGAGAAAGTTGTTTACAACGGATTTGAATTTACAAGCCAAAACGGATTATGGTTTTTGGAAATGGGAAATATTCAGTTTTCCTTTTTATATAACCCTCATCAAACAGAAAGAATAGGAACAAACATCAACTATCTGGACTCCTACTCAGGAAAGCCTCTTTATGTTTATTCAGAAAACAGGGAAGCAGAATCAGAAATCTACAGAAATTTGTTTTACCAAAACCGGATAGTTCAAAGAATCCAGTATGCCTGCCTGAATGAAGATGAATGCAAGGGAAATTTTCCAATTAAAACATGCTCAGACAACTTTATCCTGATAAAAGAAAGCAATCAAAGCAGAATAACCCAAAATGAAAACTGCATATCAATAGAGGGTCCAGAAGAAGAACTGACAAAACTTACAGATGAATTTTTGTTTAAAATATTAAAGGTAGATTAACATAATAAAACTTAAAAAGCCCTAAACAAAGGATTAACTATGGAAAAAAAGAAAACTGAAACAAATGAAGAGATAGAATCAAGGATTAAAGAACAAATTGAAAAGCAAAACAGATTGCTAAAAAAAATTTTTATAGGATTTGGCATTTTCCTCGTGATTCTCCTTTCAGTTTATTTAATCATCAGCTCTGCAAGAAATTTTGAATATAGGGGGGTGGATTTTGAAATAGAAAAATATTGCGATTCGAAGCCATGCCTTATATTATACAAAACTTCCATACCAATCCAGTATGAAGATGGAATAACAGGGAAAGTCATTGATGGAGATTACAATATCTGGATAAGAAACAACCCAAAGAACCTGGAAGATGTGGTAGTAGAGGGGGATATTAATTTCAGGAAGAACATGGTTGTCAGCGTGAACACAGAAAATCTTTTCTGCGAAGGAGACTGGAATATTGCCCTCGGAAATCTGCAAAAACTTGATGTTTTAGGAATAAATTTTATGCCAAAGAATGAAAGTGAAATATTTCTTTATGTTCCAGCAGAGAACTTCATGTACCTAAACATAAAAGAAGGCAATACCACAAGCATTGTAAAAACAAGCGGAAACAGTTATGACATGTTTGTTTCTAACTGCGAAATCCTGAAAGCAACAGAAAGATTAATGCTTGAAGCTTTTGTTCAGGCTAATGGCGGAGAATGATTATTTGTTTTTCTTTTTTAGAATTATATAAATCAATAAAATTATAGAGACAAATATAAGAAGGGATAATGTAATGTATATCTTTAATTCTCCGCTAATCTGGCTTCCGAAAAAATATCCTGTGCAAATCAGGACAACTGACCAGATTCCAGCACCCAATGCAGTAAATAAAGAAAATTTCAGCAGATTCATTCTTGAGAATCCGGCAGGAAGAGAGATAAACTGCCTGACTACAGGAATCAGCCTTCCGACAAAAGTGGTTATTTCGCCGTTTTTATTAAAATAATCGTCTGATTTTTTTAGATGCTTTT
The DNA here is from genome assembly GCA_003818495.1 of Burkholderiales bacterium. Taxonomy (GTDB): domain Bacteria; phylum Pseudomonadota; class Gammaproteobacteria; order Burkholderiales; family Burkholderiaceae_E; genus UBA4615. The sequence goes on along the minus strand of RPRK01000418.1, from coordinate 524 downwards.
GCTTTATAAAAAATAATCTTCCGTATTTTGAAATCAACATCTCAATAGTTGTTCTTCCAAGAAACAATGCAAGAAAATAATTAATCATTGCTCCCACCATGCTCCCTGACAACCCTGCAAACAAGACCAGAAGAAAGCTCATTTCCCCCCTTGCAACAAGGGCTCCTGCAGGAATTAAAATAGCCTCGCTTGGAAAAGGAATAAAAGAGCTCTCAACAGCCATTCCAATAAAGATTCCTATATAGCCTAATTGATTTATGACCAACAAAAAAGCTTCCACTGCAGCAAACAAAAATTCAGGAAACATTTATTTTCTTAAAACAGACCTCCTGTAAAGAAATTTCAAATCTGAATAAAGGGGAATATCTTTTATATTGAATATTTTTATTTCCGCAAGCCATATCCCTATAACAAAAATCGTGCTTAATAGATACCAGAATAATTTATGGATTACCTCAAAAAAACCAGAATCCAAAAAAAATACAAGAGTGAAAATTCTCGCAATATTCACTGCCAGAAGAATG